>NZ_JABWDK010000025.1:0-27911 GCF_013361255.1 Faecalibacillus sp. H12
ATTATTTTATCTTTCTCTTTTCCTTCTTTCAATGGACGGATAGTCCAAAAAAAGAGACTGCATACTATCTGCAGTTTCATCTTAACTATATAATTTTTTAGCTATGATAAATTTCTTTATCAAGCATTTTTTCTTTTTTAGCAACGATTACAGAGGTTGCTGCATCTCCTGTAACATTGAGGGAAGTTACAAGCATTTCAATTGGTCTATTGATTGCAAGAATCAATGAATAAGCAAGTAAAGCGGCATCATTTGTATAACCCATACCTGTTAAAATTGTAAAGAGGATAACAGCTCCTGCACCAGGTGCAGCAGGTGTTCCAATAGAAGCAATTAAAGCTAAAATAGCAATAATAGCCATTGACATAAAAGTTACTTTATAACCTGAACTAACAGCTACAAACATGGCTGCAATAACTTGCATAATTGCTGTTCCATCCATGTTAACTGTCATACCTAGAGGTAAAACAAACGAAGCAATTTGATCATGTACCCCTAATTCTTCTACTGTTGTTTTTCTATTTAATGGTAGTGTTGCTGCAGATGAAGATGTTGAAAATCCAAATAAAGCAACTTTAGCAGCTTTTTTCATAAATGGTTTAGGATTAACCCTAGCCATTGTCATTAAATAAATTGGATAAGCGATAAATAAATAAGCAAATAAAGCAATAACAACTGTTACTACATAAGCTAAAGCCGGTTTTAATGAATCAATTCCATAAATAGCAAATGTTCTTGTAAGTAAGCAGAAGATTGCATATGGTGCAAATTTATTAATTACAAACGTTAGAAATAAACTAATAACTTTTGAAGCTTCTTCAAATACTTTTTTTAATGTTTTTGTTTGTTCTTCAATGGTATTCATAGCAAGTCCAGTAACTACTGCTAAAAATACAATTGCTAGGACATTCCCATTTGTTGTAAAGGCACTTACAAAATTGTTTGGAATAATTGATACAATAATATTTAATGGATTAGATCCTGTTGTTCCTTGTTGAACAGTAATCTTTCCTGCGTCTACTGAATTAAATAATCCTAAATGATAGATAATTGTACTTACAATACCAGCAAAAATCAAAGCACATATTGTTGTCGTAAAGAAAGTTAAAATTGTTTTAGAAGAAATTCTACCTAATTTCTTAGTATCAGTAATTGTACAAATAGCAAGTGTAATAGAAACAAAAACCATTGGTACTATAATTAACTGTAATGCATTAACAAATAATTGACCTATAATATAGAAAATTCCGATAGCACTTGTAGCACCTTCTGCTGTAATATCTTGGAAAAAGATATTATTAATCGTTTGCCACAAGTCTCCTTGACCACTTGAATTTAAGTGTTCTCTCAATAAAATACAACTAAATCCAGCAATTAAACCACATACTAATGCAATCAACATTTTCTTAGCTAACTGCTTTCCACTATTTTCTTTCATAACCATCCTCCTAAAAATTCCCAAATTGCCAACATTATACATTATTTTTTTTAAAATACAATCCCTTTTATAAAAAATGTTAAGACCCAGCGATTTTGTCACGATAAAATTCAGTGAAAATGTCACCATCATTTCTCTTTTCTAATCTTCTACATTATCATGTTATATGAAGGAGGTTTTTATATTGGACAGATTGTCCAAAAAAAATAATTGGTCAGTATGACCAATTATTTCATATATTCTTTTAGTTTATCAGGAATAGCTTCTATTAAATAGCTAACTATTTCTTCTTTTTTGATAGGTATATCATTTAAGACCCATTCTACTGTCATATCTACAGAACCTCGACAATACATATTTAATAAAAAATCTATATCTGAAGATAATGTCTTTCCTGTATTTTTATAAATATAATTTTTATAAAAATCATAGATACAGCAAAAATCATAATGAATTAAATTATTATAATCATTTGATTTAAAAGCTTCTTTAAAGAAAGCATGTTCTTGTTCAATAAAAGCAAACTTTAAATTAAGTGCTTCTTGTAACGAACCACCTTGATTCATTTCTTCAAATGATTTTAAAACTAATTTTTCAAAATACCAATTAACTAAATCATATTTATCTTGAAAATGTCGATAAAATGTTTGTCTGGTTTTTCCTGCTGTTGAAACAATATCTGTTACAGTAATTTTATCTAAAGGCTGTTTTTTTATTAAGCTTTTGATTGCTTTAGCAAACAAAAATAAAGTTTCTTCGTTTTTCATAATAAACCTCTATAATAAATAATCATATTTTTCTATTTCATCAGTTTGTGCTAAAACAAGGAAAGTATCATTTAATTCTATTTCTAAATTAGGATCTACAGGAACTTCTAACTTATGTGTATGAGGATTTCGTTTACCTAAAACATTGATACTATAAAGTTTTCTTAAATCTAGTTGTGATAATGTTTTTCCTACCCATGCTTGAGGTACTTTCATTTCAACAATACAATTTTCTTCATCTAATTCAATTAAATCTTTAATATTTTTTCGAAGTAATGTTCTTGCTACTTTTTCTCCCATTTCTTTTTCAGGACGGACAACATAATCAGCACCTATTTTTTCTAAAACAACTTTAAAACGTTTGTTTTTAGCTTTAACAATAACATAAGGTACTCCCAGTTCTTTTAGATTCATTGTAGCTAAAATACTATCTTCTAATCGATCTCCAATAGCAACAATTCCTACATCCATATCATCTAATCCTAAATCTGATAAAAATTGAAAATCTGTGACATCACCAATAACTGCTTTTGTCGCAAAATCAGCCACTCTTTGTACATTTTCAGGATTTTTATCAATTGCAATGACTTCTCTACCATATTGAGAAAGTGTCTTAACAAGTGTAGAGCCAAAAATTCCAAGCCCTAATACAACAAATTGTTTTTCCATCTCATTATCCTATTAAGATATGTTCTTTTATATAGTTCACATCTTTTCCTTTCTTAGCGTTATATTTTCTTACAAAAATCAAAACCATAGTAATAGGACCAATACGTCCTATATACATCAAAATAATTATAACAATTTTTCCAACAAATGTCAGTGTTGGTGTAATACCCGCTGTTAATCCTACTGTCGCAAAAGCAGAAAAAACTTCAAAAAGTAGATCAATAAAATCTGCCTGCTCACTTATTGATAAAATAAATAAACCTGTTAAAGCAATCGCAAAACTAATCAACATAATTGTTAATGCTCTTTTAACAATTTGATCATCAATTGTTCTTTTAAAAACATGAATATTTTCATCACCACGCATTAAGGCACGGACGTATAACAATCCAATAACAAAAGTTACCGTTTTAACACCACCAGCAGTTCCTGCAGGAGAACCACCGATAAACATAATAATAGACATAAAAAACTTCGTTGCTTGATGTAAAGAAGCCATATCTACTGTCGCAAATCCAGCTGTTCTAAGTGTTACTGATTGAAAAAAACTTGCGAGTATCTTTTGTGAAAATGGTAAAGATTTTAATGTTAGCGGATTTTGAAATTCTAATATGAAAATAACGGTCATTCCTCCAAAAATTAAAACAAATGTAGAAATCAATGCAATCTTTGTATGTAAAGATAAAGATTCTAAATACCTTTTTATTTTAAAATATTTAAAATGTTCTCTATAATGAATCAAAGATAAACGTAAATCGATCCACACAACAAAACCTAAACCACCAGCAATAATCAAACCACAAATAACTAAATTGATCCAAACATTGCCTACATAAGGAACCAATGAATTATTTCCTAAAATATCAAATCCAGCATTACAAAATGCTGAAATTGCATGAAATAAACTAAAATAAATTCCTTTAAGGATTCCAAATTGTGGAATAAAAACAAAAGCAAGACAAATTGCTCCAATAAGTTCAAAACAAACTGTATATTTAATAACTCTTTTAATATAAATACCTGTTTCATTTAATGAATTTCTATTTAAAGCTTCCTGCATGACAATCTTATTAGCGTAGGTTAGTTTTCTTTTTAAAAGAACAAAGAACATCGACATCAGTGTTAAAAATCCTAACCCACCTATTTGAATCAATAAAATAATGACTATTTGTCCAAAAAGCGTATATTCACTAGCTGTTACATGAGTCACTAAGCCTGTTACACAGGTTGCTGAAGTTGCAACAAATAGATGATCTAAATAACTACTTGTTGAATGAACACTATGACTCATTGGTAAACTTAATAAAATTGACCCTATTAAAATAACCGCAAAAAAGCTAAAGCCAATTCTTCTAACTGCTGATATACCTAGTTTTTTATATTGTTTATGAAGTGTTTTTCTTTGCATATTTTCCCCTCAGTTCTATTAAAAAAAGACATGTTTCCATGCCAATTTAAAACAAATGATAATAAGCCAAGTTCTGTATTAGATAATCATTTATCTACGTTTACACGTCCTCTATCCCGTTCAATTCCGTTTTAAAGGTTCCCCTACCAAATTTGGGTTTCTGCCTTGCGGAGCTTTCCTCTTTTCAGCCATAGTTTCCTATGGAATTGTCTCTGTGGAGCCATTTATGAAGTTCTACCATAGTTGCCCTTAGGTTTTCCTTCTGTCGTTAGTTTACACTACCCTCACTTATTGATTCGTGAGGCACAAACACTACAATCATCGCAGATTGTGGCAGCCTGGACTTTCCTCTACTTCAATGAAGCAGCGATTATCTGTCATTTGTTATTTATTTTGAAATACTGCTTTTTCTAATAATGATAATCTTTTTAAGATATCTACATTGGAAGAAACATTATCTTCTAATGCTCTTAAATTATCATCTTGTAAAGCTTTTTCTCTTTCTAATCGAGCTATCATAGCTTTTTGATCAGCAAGACGTCTTTCAAGCTGTTCTATTCTATCATAAGAATTGTTCAATAGTCCAGCAAAAGCTTCATAATCTTTTACAACTTGATCTAAGAAGTGATCAACCTCATCCGCATTGTACCCTTTAAAATCAACTTTAAATTCTTTACTAACAATTTTTTTTGGACTTAATACGACTTTATATTCCATGCTTTTCAACTCCTTTACCTCATTGTACCAATTTATTTCCTTTTTTCAAGATAAAATATGATTTCTTATCAAAGAGTTGTTATCACAAAAAAAATATGTGTTATAATACCCATATATATGCAAATAAAAAGGAGTTTCTATGGTTAATTATCCAAATAAGAAAAAAAATAATCATTATACATCTATGATTGAAGGTAAACATAATACTGCTCACCGTGGAATGAACTTAGAAGAAGATATTAACTTAACAAATGAATACTATTTATCACATGATATTGCAGTTATTCATAAAAAACCTACCCCTATTCAAATTGTCAAGGTTTCTTATCCAGAAAGAAGTTCAGCAAAAATAGTAGAAGCTTATTTTAGAACCCCTTCAACAACAGATTATAATGGTATTTATAAAGGAAAATATATTGATTTTGAAGCAAAAGAAACAAAAACATTATCTTTTCCCTTTACGAACATTTCTTTACATCAAATTAATCATCTCGATAAAGTCATTCATCATGGAGGAATTGCTTTTTTAATTATCGCCTTTACAAAAGTGAATGAAGTTTATCTCTTAGATGCTTCTTTTATGGTAGAAGCATATAGAAAAAACGATCGTAAATCCCTTCGTTATGAAACAATAAAAGAAAAAGGTCATTTGATAAGGCAAGGATTTCTTCCTCGTCTTCATTATTTAGAAATTATTGATCAATATTATTGTGAGGTATTTAAATGAAAAGACAAACAAAAAAATTAAATTCAAAAAAAATCATTCAAGTAGTAACAATGCTTATTCTTTGTTTAATCTTAGTTTTTGCATGTATATTTGGTTATAGTGTATATAAGGATACAGCTGCTTTTGATTCAAAAAAACTTTTATCCTCTGGAGCAAGTGTCATGTATGACAGTAATGGTGATATTATGTATACTTATGGTAGCCAAGAAAACGGTACACGAAAAAATGTTACCTATGATGACTTACCACAAGTTTTAGTAGATGCCATTGTAGCTGCTGAAGATTCTCGTTTCTTTGAACATAATGGTTTTGATTTACCACGTATTGTTAAAGCGGCATTATCTAACTTAAAGGCTGGAGGAATCACTGGTGGTGGTTCTACAATTACTCAACAGTTGATTAAAAAGACTTATTTCCCTGATGCACAAAAAACGTATTCTCGTAAATTAAGTGAAATAATTTTAGCCATTCAAGCTGATAAAGCTTTAAGTAAAGAAGAAATCTTAACCCTTTATTTAAATAAAATCTATTTTGGTAGAAGTACAAGTTCGATTGGAATTGCTGCAGCAACTAAATATTATTTTAATAAGGATGTAAATGAATTAACCCTTCCAGAAGCAGCCATGCTTGCAGGTAGCTTAAATTCACCCTATAACTATGATCCATATTATTGCCTTGATAAAGCAACTGCTAGACGTAATACAATTTTAAAATTAATGGTTACTCATGGCTATATTACACAACAAGAATATGAAGAAGCAAAAGCTACCAAAATAGAAAACACGCTTTGTGCTTCACCAACAACAAATAATAACACACTTGCTGCTTATGTTGACATTGTAACTGCTGAAGTTAAAAAACGTACTCGTTTAGATCCTTTAAAGACACAAATGAATATCTATACGTATTGTGATGTTGATACACAAACATTAGCAAGTGCCATTGGTAACGGTGAAAAATATAATTATAGTGATGAAGATATGCGCATGGGTGGTGCCGTCCAATCAAGTCAAGATGGCCGTATCGTCGCTGTCATTGGTGGACGTAATTATAATTTTGGAAATTATAGCTACGCAACAAGTAAGCAACAACCCGGTTCTTCTGTAAAACCATTTTTAGATTATGGTTTAGCTTTTGAAAACTTAGATTGGTGTACTGGTAAAACATTAGAGGATACACCTTATTCTAAAGGTAAATTTACTCCTAAAAACTGGGATGGACAATTCCATGGAACTGTTACACTTACAAGTGCTCTAGAAAATTCTTGGAATATCCCAGCCATTAAAACTTATGAAGAAGTGACTAAAGAAATTGGTAAATCAGGCGTTACTTCCGCAATGGCATCAATTGGTATTGATATGTCTAGTGAAAGTAATGTAACCAATTTATCTTATGCTATTGGTGGATGGAATAAAGGAATTTCCCCTCTTGAAATGGCAAGTGCCTATGCAACGATTTCTAATAATGGACTTTATACAGAAAGTCATACAATTAATTATGTAGAAGTTGTCCAAACTGGTGAAACTTTTGAAATTGATAAAGAAATTCAAAACAATGCAAAACAAAGTGATTATTCAAAAGCGAGTGCTTTCATGATTAGACATGTCATGCTTGATTATACTAAAAATGGTAGTGGTAATTACGCATACCTATCCGGTCTTTCTAATGTTGGAGCTAAAACAGGAACATCCAACTGGGGAAGCAGTGCTAAAAAAGGTATGGCTGGAAAAAGTCGAGATTTATGGATGACTGCTTACACTTCTAATTATATTTGTTCAGTATGGATGGGATTTGGTCAAGAAGGTATTGAAAAAGGAAAAACAACCAGTCGTTATAAAGCTTATCCTGGTAAAGTTGTTCAAAGGTTATTGAAACATTTACAAAGTAAAGATGGTAAAAAATCATATCCAAGTCAACCATCAACTGTTGTACAAGATGGAGATGATTATTATAAAAAAGGTTCAAAACATGAATCTCATGCTTCCGTAAGTGAAGAAACAACAGAAGAAACAACAGAAACAAATGAAACCCAAACAACAGATGATAACCAATCATCTCAAAATAATTCAAATAATCAAAATAATAATAATTCTAACAATAACTCTAATAATAATTCTAATAATAACTCTAATAATAACTCTAATAATGATAATAACGGTGATAATACTAATGGTAATAACAATAATGGCAATAACACGGGTGGTAATACCGGTGGAGATAGTCAGCCTTCTCAAAACCAAGGAACCAATCAATCTCAAAACCAAGGAGCAAATCAATAAAAAGTCAACTTCGGTTGGCTTTTATTTTTGCTAAAATTTGCTTTTAATATACAAAATAAGGTATACTTGTATAAGAAAAACATGGAGGTATCTTATGTCTTCGAAAAAAAATAAAACTCAAAAGAAAATAAATAAAAAGAAAGTATTTATCACTCTTACTATATGTATCTTAGTTGCTTTAATTGGTGGCGTGAGTGTTCTAGCCTATGGTGTCTATAAAGATACAGAAACCTTTGATGCAAAGAAACTTTTATCATCCGGTGCAAGTGTGATGTACGATGATCAAGGGCAAGTTCTTTATACTTATGGTAGTGAAGAAAACGGAACAAGAGAAAATATCACGTATGAAGATCTTCCACAAGTTCTTGTCGATGCTGTTGTCGCTGCTGAAGATTCACGTTTTTTTGAACATAATGGTTTTGATTTGCCACGTATTGCTAAAGCAGCTATGTCTAATTTAGTAGCCGGAGGTATTAGAGGTGGAGGTTCTACAATCACCCAACAATTGATTAAAAAAACTTACTTCCCTAATGCTGAAAAAACATATACGAGAAAGTTTAGTGAAATTATTCTTGCTATCCAAGCGGATAAAGCTTTAAGTAAAGAGGAAATTTTAACACTTTATTTAAATAAGATCTATTTTGGTAGAAGTACACGTTCAATTGGTATTTCTTCTGCTTCTCGTTATTATTTTAATAAAGACGTTAGTGAATTGACCCTACCAGAAGCAGCTATGCTTGCAGGAAGTTTAAATTCACCATACAACTATGATCCTTATTATTGTTTAAATAACGCTACGAAAAGACGTAATACAATTTTAAATCTTATGGTGAAGCATGGTTATATCACTCAAAAAGAATGTGATGACGCCAAAAATGTGAAGGTTGAAAACATGTTATGCTCATCTAAAATTACAAACAGTTCCGTTAATGCAGCTTATGTAGATATCGTAACAGATGAAGTAAAGAAAAGAACTGGATTAGATCCTTTAAAAATACAAATGAATATCTATACATATTGTAATAGTGAAACTCAAGCTTTGGCTGCTGCTATTGGTAATGGTGAAAAATATGATTATAGTGATGAAGATATGCGTATGGGTGGTGCTGTTCAATCAAGCCAAGATGGTCGAATTATTGCTGTTATTGGTGGTCGTAATTATTCTTATGGGGATTACAACTACGCTACTAGAAAACAACAACCTGGTTCTTCCGTAAAACCATTTTTGGATTATGGACTTGCTTTTGAAAATCTTGATTGGTCTACAGGACATTCAATTAATGATGATGATTACTATAATGGTAAATTTAAAAACTGGGATCGTCAATTCCATGGTTTAGTGACAGTTGAAAACGCTCTTGAAAATTCATGGAATATTCCTGCTATTAAAACATTTGATGAAGTAGAACAAAAAATTGGTAGTGATAAAATCAAAGAAGCCATGGAATCCATAGGTATTTCAATGGAAAAAGAAAACATTGGTCTAGCAAGTGCCATTGGTGGTTGGTCTTATGGTATTTCCCCACTTGAAATGGCAGGAGCTTACGCTACTATTTCTAATAATGGTCTTTACACAGAAAGTCATACGATCAATTATGTAGAAGTTGTACAAACTGGAGAAACCTTTAATATCGATGAAGAAATCCAAAATAATGCAAAACAAAGTGCTTATTCAAAAGCAAGTGCTTTTATGGTAAGACAAGTCATGCTTGATTATACAAAAAATGGTAGTGGTAATTATGCTTACGTTTCTGGTATTAATAATGTCGGGGCTAAAACGGGAACATCTAACTGGTCAAGCAGTGCTAAAAATGGTATGGCTGGAAAAAGCCGTGATTTATGGATGTCAGCTTATACATCGGACTATATTTGTTCTGTATGGATGGGATTTGGTAAAGAAGGTATTGATAAAGGTAAAACAACGAGTCAATATAAAGCCTATCCTGGTAAAGTTGTTCAAACACTTTTAAATCATTTACAAAGTAAAGGAAGTCAAAAATCTTATCCTGATCAACCAGATGATGTTGAACAAGCAGCGATGGTCAAAGGTATTTATCCATATGTTTCACCAAGTGAAGGAATGAGCGAAGATATGATTATTCAAGCTTGGTTTAAAAAAGGAACTGCCCCTACTCAAAGTGTTGATAGTGATGTCTTTAATTTAAGTGAACTTACTTCATTTGATGTAAGTCTTAATGGTCAAAGTCTTTCATTTAACTTTGCTCCATATAGTCCAGAAAATGCTGTTACTGATGAAAATGCTACCGAAGGAACAAAAACATTTGGTAAAGTTGTTTATACAGTTGTTGTAAGTGATCAAAATGGTCAAGAGCTTCACCGAGAAAATTTCTCTACTGCATCAGGAACACTTAACTATGCCGTTACATCTAATCTTAAGATTACTGGTTTCTATAGTTATGAAAAAGCACCTGATCGTACATCAAATAAAATAGAAAGAGATTTATTGCAAAACTTATCAAATATTAATGCCTCTCTTTCATGTGCCAGTGGTCAAATTAATGATGGAGCAACAATTACAGCAACTTCTGTTCAGGCAAATATTTATACTCAAAGCCAAAGTAATACGGTAACAATTACAATCTATGATCGAAATGGTAATGTTTTATCATCTGTAAATCATGCAAATGCAACATTTTCTAATTTATCTCATGGTCAACAATATTCCATTAAATTTGTTGAATCAAATGGTTCTTCTTCTACAGAGAAAACAATACATTTTTATGTAAATTAGCCATCCATTAAATGGATGGTTTTTTTATTTATTGATTTAAAACAAAACTATCTGTGATATGATATCTCTATCAGAGAGGAAAAGACTAATGGATAATGATAATTATAAAATATATACAAAAGATGTCTTAAATTTAATTTTTAGTAATCAAGATATCGATCAACTTATCCCTTATTTATCTAAAAATGTTAAAGCCATGGGATTATATACAGAAGATGTCTTAAAATACAATGACATTATTAATCATATAAAAACCTATAAATCAAATCATTTTACTTTTTATATTGATCAGTTTACATGCACTGTTATTTATCAAAATAATTCTGTATGTATTACTGAAGGTGTTTTTTACCTTAATATGGAAGAATATCAAACAAGAACTAAATATTTTTATACAATTGTATTTAAAGATCATCAAATAGAACTTCTTCATACCTCTATTGGAAATACACCAAAGGACTTAAAAGAAGCACCTTTTATTCTTGCTTCATGTTCTTTTAAATTAGATGAACAGCTTTCAATTATTGATATTAATGATAATCTATTAGAACTTTTATTATATGATAACAAAGAAGAATTTTTAAATGATATTGATTACCATTGGACCAATTGTATTCATAAAAATGATATTTTTAATGTTATAAAAGCACTTTCTGAAAATGTTTCTGCTTTAGAAAGACACCACTTAGAATATCGTATTAAAAGAAAAGATGGTAGTTATTTATAGATTTATGATCAAGGTCATTTCATTTTCAATAATCAAAAAAATTTAATTGTTCAATGTTATTTAAGTGATATTTCTTCTATTAAAAACAGAGAACTTGCTTCATCTGTTGAAAAAGAGAAATATCAAATGGCTTTAAAAGATAATTCTATTTCTATTCTTGAATATCATATTCAAGATGATCGAATGATTATTGATATTTTAGAACAATCTAAAAAACAAATTTATGATCATTATCTAGATTATGTTTCTTCTTCTAAATCAACTGTTTTTGAAGAAGATAAACAAAAAATTGTAGATTTATTTACTCAAAAAATAAAAGGACCTATTATCTATCGTGAATATTATAGAGGTTCACAAGAATACTGTGTTAAAACACTCGATGCAACAGTCATCTATAATTCGAATGATGAAGCAGAAATCATACTTGCAACAGCTTCTGATATTACTGTTAATTGGCATGAACAAAACTCTTTAAAACAACAAGCTCAAAGAGATTCTCTTACTCATTTGTATAATCTTGAAGCTGGAAAATATATCATTGATGAATATATTAAAAAGAATCTAAAAGCAACAAAACGCTTTAATTGTTTTAGATATTGATCATTTTAAAGAAGTAAATGATACTTATGGACATTTAGTGGGAAATGAATTATTGATTGCTCTTGCAAAATATTTGTTATTTCATACAAATCCAAATGATATCGTTATTCGTATGGGTGGCGATGAATTTGTTGTTTTTTTAAAAAATGTACATGATGATTTGACTTATCCTTGTAACCAATTAATGTCTCATCTAAATGAAATTTCTCTTTCTCATCACGGGATGCATTTTTCAATAAGCATGGGAGTTTATACATTTTCTAATGAACAAAATTTTGATAATATTTTTAAAATAGCTGATGATGCTCTTTATCATTCAAAAAGAAATGGTAGAAATCGTTATACAATTAAATATCAAAAATAAGGGATGAAATTCCCTTTTTTTATATTATAATAAGGTACAAAGGGGGAAAAATATATGTCTTGTACAACATTATTAGTGGGGAAAAACGCTTCTTATGATGGCTCAACAATGATTGCTAGAAATGATGATTCTGGTGCTGATGGGTTCACTCCAAAAAAGTTTGTCGTTATTTCTTCAAAAGAACAAAAAAGAAAATATAAAACTGTTATTTCGCATTTAGAAATTGATTTACCTGATAATCCAATGTCATATACAGCTATGCCAAATGCAGTTAAAGGAAAGGGAATTTGGGCTGCAAGTGGTATTAATGAAGAAAATATTGCAATGACTGCAACTGAAACAATCACTTCAAATCCACGTGTTTTAGGTGCTGATCCACTTGTTGAATATGATGAAATCAATCATATTTCTGGAGGAATTGGTGAAGAAGATATCGTTTATATTGTTTTACCATACATTCATAGTGCACGTGAAGGTGTTGAAAGATTAGGAAGTCTTTTAGAAAAATATGGAACTTATGAAATGAATGGGATTGCTTTTCAAGATCATGATGAGATTTGGTGGTTAGAAACAATTGGTGGACATCATTGGATTGCAAAAAAAGTACCTGATGATCACTATGTAGCTATGCCTAATCAATTTGGTATTGATAATTTTGATTTAGAAGATGCACTTACTTCCAAGAAAAATCATATGTGTTCTTCAGATATGAAAGAATTCATAGAAAAATATCATCTAGATCTTTCTTTAAATTCTAAATTTAATGCTCGTGACACCTTTGGAAGTCATGATGATTCAGATCACGTCTATAACACACCTCGTGCTTTTGATATTGAAAGATATTTGAATCCACATACATTTACTCATCAACCATATGATGATGATATTCCATGGTCACAAGTACCAGAAAAGAAAATCACTGTTGAAGATGTTAAATATGCTCTTTCTTTACATTTTCAAGGAACTAATTATGATCCTTATAAATCTTATGGTGATTTATCTCAAAAAGGAATGTATCGTCCTATAGGAATTAATCGTAATGACTTTTTATCAGTTATTCAATTAAGAAATGATGTACCTAAGTCTTTCCAAGCAATTGAATGGATTGCCTATGCATCAAATGTCTTTAACGCATTGGTTCCTTTCTATGGAAGTATCAGTGAAACACCAGATTATTTATCTAATACAACAGATACTGTTTCTACAGATAATTTCTATTGGTCAAGTCGTTTAATTGCAGCTATGGCAGATGCTTCCTATAAGAAATCATCTATTCATATCGAACGTTATCAAAAAAATGTTATGGCTAAAGGGCATCACTTAATAAACATCTATGATGAACTTTTACAAAAAGAAAACGATTTAGACAAACAACTTCAACTTAAACATCAAGCCAATCAAAAAATAGCTGATATGTTAAAAGAAGAAACAAATAAAACAATTTCACTTGTTTTAAACGAATTAAGTCTTTCAATGAAAAATAAATTTGAACGTTCAGACGCATAAAAGAGGTTCATTCGAACCTCTTTTAACTCCTATTTATTTTCATAAACAGCAATAGTTTCACCAATATATCTTTGATGATAATCTTTTTGTGGATACCATCTTTCATCTAAAGATGAATCAATAAATTGTTTAGGATCAATCATATCACTATAAATCTTTTTACATACAAATACCATCTTACCTTGTTTAAAAGTTGGTTGATTTTCTACTTCCTCTATATCAAAAGAAACTTCAGCAATTTTATCGCCATCTCTACCAGATTTAGAACCTAAAACACCTAATTCCTTTTTATAACCATCAAATAGAGTAACTGTAAAATAATCTTCGGCATCTACAAATTCTTTCGTATATCTTTGAGGTCGAATATAAACAGTCATTACATTTTTACCCCATAACTGCCCAAGTTGTCCCCAACTTGCTGTCATTGTATTAACAACTCCATCTTTTTTAGCTGAAATAAGTACCCAATGATTACTAATTTCATCAAAAGGATTAAACTTTAAATCTTGAATATTTACTTTTTCAAACATAGTATTACCCCCCCTAATATCCTAATTCTTCATTTATAACAAGCACCGTCATTCTACTTAACGGTTGCCTCGCAATCTTCACATAAGCACTACATATACGATCATCACTTTGACAATCTACGCATTTTCCAACTTGAACACATGGTGTGTTCTTATGTAAACGTAATGCATTGGCTGGACATGATATGTTTTTAATATGTTGAATAGCTGAATCTTCATCATCAAAAATCTTATTCATGCCAACAATCACAATCACTTTTTTAGGACCATAAATCATTGCTGCTACTCGATTTCCATTTCCATCAATATTATAAAGATTTCCATTTCTATCGATTGCATTTGAACTTGTTAAATAAACATCAGCGAGTAATGATTGATGAAAAACATCTTCAATTTCATCTCTAGAAAGACCTTCTTGATAACGATCTAAAAAACGAACAGGTTTATTTCTTAAATAATTAATAACTCCTGTTTCAAATAAAGTCATTGAACCACCAACACCTACTGTTTGATCATCTTTAAGTAAAGAATCTAAATAATTTAATAATTCTTGTTTGTTATCTAAAAAAAGTAATTCAATATGATTTTGATTAAATGCTTTTTGCATTTTTTTATTTTTTATTTCTAATATTTTTTGAATATTTTGATCCATGCTTATTTTCTCACTTCTTTTATTTTATCTTTACACATATCATATAAATGACATTCTTTACAATTTGGATTTTGTGCTTTACAAAAATATCTACCAAAGAATATGAACTGATGATGTGCTTTATTCCATCTATCTCTAGGAATAGAACGACAAACCTTTCTTTCAACATCATTTACTGTATCATCTTTTTTAGCAAAGCCTAATCTTTTAGAAATCCGTTCAACATGTGTATCTACAGCAAATGCAGGTTCATCAAAACCAACAGATAAAACAACATTCGTTGTTTTTCTCCCTACTCCTGGTAAACTTTCTAATTCTTTTCTTGTTTTTGGCACTTCACCATTGTATTCTTCAAGCAAAACCTGTGCCATTTTCTTTAAATTTTTAGCTTTATTTCTATAGAGCCCAATAATTTTAATATCATCTTGTAAATCTTCTAAAGATGCTAAAGCAAAAGATTCAACAGTAGGATACTTTTTAAAAAGTGAAGCTGTCACTTGATTGACTTTTTTATCAGTTGTTTGTGCTGAAAGCATGACGGCTACTAAAAGTTCAAAGACATTTTGATGATTGAGTTCACAATGAGCATCAGGAAAGAGTTCTTCAAAGTAATCTAATACTTTGTTTGTTTTTTCTTTATTCATCTTCCCACCAATGATAATGACTTTCTTTTACTTTTCTTTCTTGTGGTTTTTCATCAATATATCTTTCTTTAACTCCATTTTGAGCCCAATTAATTAAAATACCTTCAATATATCTTAAAGTTAAAACTTGACTTTTAACAGCTTCTTTTAAAGCTTTTAAAATTATTTCTTCACTATAACCGCTTTGAACCCACTCTTTAATACTATCAAATTCCATCGGTGTTAATGGTCTACCAAATTGTTCTTCAAAAATATCAACCATATTCATTTTTTCTTCTACTGGAGCTTCTTTATTTTCTAAAAGTTTTTCTTCAAAATGATTTAAACATATCGCTCCATTTTTATTAAAAATCCATTTTTTCTTTAAAAGAGAATCTAAAATATGATCCATTTCATGAGGAGTAAGTGATGAATATTTTAATAATAATGAAGGTGTAATCATTTTTTTATGCAACGTAACAAAAGTATCAATCAATAGTAATATATGACATTCTTCATCTGTCAAAGAGAGTTCTTTCCCTCTTAAAAGTAATAATCTTTCTAAATTTATACATTCTAAATCTTTTAAATATTTAATCATATCTTTTTATAATTTATATGCTTTCAAAAATTCTCCATTATCTAAAGAATAAAACGCATATAATAAAGTATCCTTTCCTTTATAAGTTAAACAATAAACAAATTGATCATTTTCATATCCTATCTCTACTTTTGTTGGATTTACTTGATATTTTTGAACAAAAGCATTCTTCACTTCTTTTTTAGAAATAGTTTTACCTTCAAAAGTATCCACCTTTTTTAATTTTTTATTACATACAACATACATTGTTTTCTTTTTATTTTTCACTTTAACAATATAATTTATTTTCTTATTTTGATAAGCATTAAAATAGTCATCATAGTCATAATGGTATTGACTACATATTTCTTCTTGTATACTTACTAAATCATTTTTATGCTTTGTGTAAGGAACATGTACCCAAAGCATGTAAAAACATATATATACAAAAACAATAACTAAAAATGTTAACACGATTTTAAAACGATGTTTTCTAAAAAAAGCTTTCATACATTATTCCTCCATGCCACCTTATTATAACCTTTTTAAACAAAAAGAAAAAGCCTTTTGGCTTAGTCTCTTCCTCGATCATTTCCTAAAACAACTAAGACAATTCTAAGTAATGAAAGAAGGGTCGATAACATTCCTGCAACATAGGTTAGCGCTGCAGCTGTTAACATTTTTTTAGCTCCAAAATATTCATCTTGAACTAAATAACGATCATTTAAAATACTCAAAGCTCTAGAAGATGCATCAAATTCAACTGGAAGGGTAACAATTTGAAATAATAACATTAAGCTTGTAAGTAAAACACCAATCCAAGCAATAGATGTTCTTCCCATAAAAAGACCAATCATAATGGCAACCCATCCTAAATTATAAGAAAAGTTACATACAGGAACGATAGCATTTCTAAATGTCAATGGTCTATAACCTTCTTGATGTTGAAGTGCATGTCCACATTCGTGAGCAGCTACCGCAAGTGAAGCAATACTTGTCCCATGATAAATATCACGAGATAGATGTAATGTTTGGTTACTTGGATTATAGTGATCACTTAAACGTCCTTGAACTTCAAAGATTTGAACAGAAGACAAACCATGTTGATCAAGAATTTCTCGCGCCACATCATAGCCCGTTAAATGTCTGCTATTTTGAACCTTTGAATATTTATTATAAGCACTTGAAACTTTCATTTGTGCAAGTGCCATCAAAGCAACACCAACTAGAACAAGTATATTCCCTAACATATAATAAGAATTTGTATAATAGTAATAATTAAACATTTTATTCACCTCGATTTATAGTTTACACTTCTATTATGAACAGAAAATGAAAAAGATGCTTAATTCATAGCATCTTTTAATCTGTTACTAGGTTTAAATGTCACTGTTTTACTAGCAGGAATAATCATTTCTTCTTGAGTTTTAGGAGAAATTCCTTTTCTAGCTTTACGATCATTGACTTTAAAAGTACCAAATCCAGAAATAAGTACCTTATCTCCTTCAACAACGCTTCTAGTAATCGTATTAAACACAGTATCTACAAGTAGTTCTGCTTCTTTTTTTGTTAAATTACGTTCTATTGAAACTGATTCAACTAATTCTTTCTTATTCATTTTCACACCCCGCAATAATAAAAATACTAGGTTAGTATAGCATCTAAAAAATGTTGTTTCAAGAGATTTTTAAAGAACTTTTTTAAAAAATTATAAAACAATTGCTATCACATTTGATTTACCTTTATTTACAATTTTTGACAATATATCATGTATTTTTAAACTTGCATTTTCTGGAATCATATTCAATTTATAATACATCCCTTCTTCTATTAAATCACCTAATTTTCTGCCAAAAACATCACATGAAAAAATAGCTTCCTTATCATTTCCATTATGATTTAAATAATCAATAAAGCTTTCCGCTTGTTGCTTTGAACCAATAATTGGTTCAAATGTACTTTCAATATCAATTTTAATCATATAAGTGGTTGCTGCTTTACTTTTTAACTTCATTCCATATCTAGAACCTTGTTTAATAATTTCTGGTTTTGATAATTCTATTTCTTCTAAACGAGGAATCGCATAACCATAACCTGTTTGTCTTACCATACTAAGGGCATTCGAAATACCATCATATTCATCCTTGATAGTCATCAATTCTTGTAACAAGGCAAGAATAGAAGAACGATCTACTTCATAACCAACAATATTTGTTAGTAATTCATCATATAAACCATTTCTTTCTTCAATGCGAATCGTCGCTGAAGAATGAGATGTATCGACACTTTTTAAATAAGCTCTTTTAACAAAGTCATACGATTCAATACCTTCTGTAAGATGTTTGACATCTTTTATTTTTTTGATTTCTACTAATGAATTTTTTAGTGCTTCATCTAATGTTTGTTTTAACCAATGTTTTTGATTTAACATTGCAATATAACGTGGAACTTCAATTTTCACTTCATGAATTCCAAATTCATTAAGTGCTTCTTGTAAAAGATGCACGATTTGAGTTTCTAACATGTTGGTTGTATCAATAGCAATGATTGGTACATCGTATTCTTTTTGATAACTTTCAACAACATTTTGACACTTTGAACTTGAAGGATCTTTACTATTGACAATCACAATAAATGGTTTCCCTATATCTTGCAACTCTTGAATGATTTCTTTTGTTGCACTGTGATAACTTTGTTCATCAATATCTAGAAAACTACCATCACTAGTAACAACGATTCCAATCGTTGAATGATCTTGAATAACCTTTTTTGTTCCAATTTTAGCTGCTTGATCAAAAGGTATACTTTCATTATACCATGGTGTTTTAACAAGACGTATCCCACTGTCATCTTGATAACCACTTGCCCCTTCAATCACATATCCTACACAATCAACTAAACGTACATTGATTTTAAAATCATCTTGTAAATCTATCTTAACGGCTTGATTCGGTATAAACTTAGGTTCTACAGTCATAATCATTTTGCCTTTTCCTGATTGTGGAAGTTCATCGATCGTTCTTATCTTTACATCAGGATCTTCAATATAAGGAATAACCGCCATTTCCATAAATCTTTTAATAAAAGTCGACTTTCCACTTCTTACAGGTCCAACAATTCCTAAATAAATATCACCTTGACATCTTTTACCAATATCTTTAAGAATTTGTTTCGTTTCCATTATCATAACTCCTTTTATTCCAATATATTAAAAACTTACGAAATCATTCCTAAATAATAAAAACAAAGCATAAAAACAAATGAAAGAAAATCTAAGAAAAAGCCTAACCATAATGTATAGCTATACTTCTTTAAATGAATACTTCCATAATATAAAGAAACAACATATAAAGTTGTATCACTTCCAGTTTGTAAAATTGATCCCATTAAACTATAAAGATGATCTATTCCATAATGATCATAAATTCTTTTTAAAATAATAAGAGAAGTTTGACTACTTATTGGTCTTGTAAAAGCCATTAATAATAAATCAAGGGGAATTGAAAAAAATCGAATAAAGAAAGTACCTATTAAAGAGATAAAACCACTACTTAAAAAAAGATTGACCCATAAAGTAAGAAGCATTAAAGAAGGAAAAAGAATCATTAAATAATGCATTCCTTCTTTGACTCCTGTAATAAATTCTTCATAAATAGGTATTTTTTTATAAACACATTCTAAAAAACTCCATAAAATAATAAGTAGAATTAAATTAGACATGTTCAATCACCTTAATAATAACAATTCCTATAATTGTAATTGAAAAACCAATAAATAAACTATAAGGATAAAAAGCTAAAATATTTTGACTATGATAATTTTGTCTAATTGTCATCATGGTAGTTGGTAAAATAGAAAAGCCTGCCGTATTGATTACTACGAGTATTTTTATTTGAAGAGGATAATTCTTTTCTTTTAATTTAGAAATTGCTTGTAAACCACTCATTGTAGCAAGTGTTCCAAGTCCTAATAGATTAGCAATCAAATTTGAAGATAGTGCTTGATAGATTTGTTCATCTTGAATACATTGTCCATAGATCCAACGTAATAGTGGTTTAAATAGAAAATTTAAATGATTCACCATATTTGAAGCCTGAATGATTTTTAATAAACCATTCCATAAACAAATACTTAAAATAAGTGTTTTACAAAGCTCAAAGACATCAAAAGGTGTTTGTAAAAGAGCTTTTAACATGGCTTCTTGTTTATTAAAAATCAAACCAACAATAATAAAAAGAATAATCCCATAATGAAAGATCTTATTCATAAACTAGATCCTTTAAGATCATTAAATAAAAATCTCTAAACCGATATCTCTTTAATTTAATTTTTTTAATATATGTTTGATTTCTATAAATAAACATTTCTTCATTATGAATCAAATAACTTACACTTTCATCCTTTTCTTTTGACATCAACAAATCATTTTCAAACAAGTACCAGTTTCCTTTAATATTTCTAACCCCTTTATCAAACAACACAAGTTTTTCATAATTTTTAAAACATTCCTCATACTTTTTTTGATGAAACTCAAAATCATTTCCACAATTAAAAGTAACAATAATTAAATCAACTTGTTTTTTTATAGCTCGTGTAATTAATGTTCTTTTGGCTTTTTTGGTATAACCTGTTTTACCACCAACACAATAAGGGTATTCTTTTAAAAGACGATTTTTATTATGCCAATAACCTTTTCCATCTAGTCTTTTATACTCTTTTGTTTTAACAATTTGATTAAAAAGAGGATTTTGACAACAATAACGATAAAGTATCGCCATTTCTTTAACTGTTGATAAATTTCCTTCATCTTCTTCATCTAAACCTGAAGGATTCGAAAAATGTGTCTGTTTCATCCCTATATCTCTAGCTTTTTCATTCATCATTTCCACAAAACGTTCAACACTTCCACCAACACTTTTATCCAGCATTAAAGCACAGTCATTCCCACTTCGAAGCATTAAACCATATAAAAGATCTTGAATCGTAATTTGATCTTTTATATGTATATAGACACAACTCCCATAAGCTTTATTAATCGTTTCATCAACTGTAATCTTTTTATCTAAGCGACTATTTTCAATAACAACGATGGCAGTCATAATTTTAGAAATTGAAGCAACACTTTGTAAATAATCTATATTTCTGCCTTCTACAACATATTGATTTAAACTATCATATACAATATAACTCTTTCCATAAAACTCGACATTGGTACAAATCATTTGAAAAATCATCAAAAAACTAATCAATAATTTCATTATATCACCTATATCATTCTATGTTTCTTCTTTCCATTTAACACAAATAGATTAAATACATCACATAGGAAAGTAACATCAAAAGACCACCTATTCTATTTAATTCATGTCGATAAATCGTTAAAAGCCATAATAAACAACCACTTCCTATAGCTACAAACATATCTACAATAAATTTACTTTCAAAAGGTACTGGACAAATTAAAGAAACACCTCCAGCAATAAATAAAATATTAAAAATATTACTTCCGACAATATTTCCAATCGCAATACCCGCATGATCTTTTCTAGCTGCCTGTAAAGAGGTTACTAATTCAGGCAACGATGTTCCAAAAGCAACAATCGTTAAACCGATGAATCTTTGAGAAAAATGTAACCAATAAGCTATTTGAGTGGCTGCTTTAACAACCAGTTGACTACCAATCATAACAAAAAAGATGCCTAAACCAATCAACAACACACATCCTATAAAAGAGTATTGTGGAGAAACTTCCTCCTCACTTTCTTTTTGTGACAGCCAAAACAAATAAAGTAAATAAATGATAAACATACCTATTAAAATAAGTCCTTCTTGAAACGATACAACTTGTTGACTTTTTCCCATAACAAGTAAAACAAGACTTGAAAGCAACATATAAGGAATTTCAATGAACAATGTTGATTTTTCAATCTTTATTTTTGTAATCAAAGCGCTCATTCCTAAAACAATCAAAATATTTAAAATATTACTTCCAACAACATTCCCAATGGTAATTCCTGAATTTCCTTTTAACCCTGCTACTAATGAAACAGCTGCCTCTGGCAAACTGGTTCCCATCGCACAAATCGTCAATCCAATAACTAATTGAGAAACATGAAAAATACTTGCCAGTGAAGATGCTCCATCTACAAACCAATCCGCTCCTTTCACTAAAACAAAAAAGCCTGCTGTTAGTACAATAAGCGAATAAATCATTTTATCCCTCCTGTTTTCATTCTATTAAGATTTATTCATTAAATGAAAAAGAAGGGTAAATTTCCCTTCTTTCAATGATTATCGCTTGATTGAAATAAAATGACTTCTATCTATATATCTTATTTTCTTTTGTTCAAAAAGATCAATTATTTGTAAAAAACGTGCATCTTGTTTACATTCAAAAGAATATTGTTGATTGCTTGTTGTTACTAACATACAAACTACCTTTTGTTTTAAAGATAGATCAACTTCATAAAAATCATCATAGTCTATTTCAAAAAGCTTATGTTTTTCTATATCATAACATTCAACTTTATCACTTGAAAAATATAAATATTTTTCAAAATCTTTATCTTCCATTATTTCTTAATGAATACCAAAGAATAACCCAGAAAAACGAAAGGCTTTTTTATATTCCTTATATGCTTTTTCTAATTGATCAAGACTTAAAATAAGTTTTACTTTCACCATTTTTTCTCCTTATATAAAATACTATCGTTATAATTAAACAAATAACTACATAAAAATCTATAGCAGGTAATGGAAAAGAAAGTTGAACTTGATTTCCATGAAATAATTTATTAAAGATAAATAAGATAATAAGTAAAATTATATTTTTTCGATAATCTATGACATCACTATTCCATAAGGCAATAAAATATAAAATAGGTAAAAAATAAAATAAACAATAAATAATAAAACTAATATGAATACTAATATATCCTAAAGAATTTAAAGAATTTGTAAGTAAGCTTTGACCACAAACCATGGTCATGATCATCAAAATTTCCATTAAATAATCAAAGACCCATACTTTATCTATTATCTTCATATAAATCTCACATTCCTTTCTACATATATTCTAATAAATACTTTATTTGCCTAGAGATGTAATTTATCTTTTCCTTACTTTTATTATATTATTATATTATTTATATATCAATATTATTTTTATTATTTTAATACAAAAAAGATCTAAGAAATTCTTAGATCTTTAATCGTTGATAATATTTAATATATTTAGAAAGTGGTAATCCTTCTTTGTTATTGATATAAAAAACTTCTTGACCCTTTAATACAACATATTTTTGTTTATATTTAAAACATAAATCACTATCTTTTTGAGTTATCAGAGGATATTGCTGAATAATTTTTTTATAAGCTATTTTATTTTTAAAAATATTTTCTACTTGATATTCAAAAATACCTTTTGAAATAGCCGCCGTATATCCTTTATAATAGCCTTCCATCATTCCATGATCCCCTTCAATAGAATATCCTTGATATAACATTCCACCATCTTCATAGCTATAAGGTTGTTGTAAGCTTTGGACAGGTTCAATAGCGTTATAAGGATCGCCATCTGCTGGATGGTCATACAAACTTAAAGCAATTGTAGCAATAACACAAAGATAAACAATCGCATTAGATTTTTGATGTTTTTCTTTATAAAGATGTCCAAGATAACCAATTAACCAAGAAATAAGTAAAATCAGAAATGATT
Organism: Faecalibacillus sp. H12; assembly: GCF_013361255.1. NCBI lineage: Bacteria > Bacillati > Bacillota > Erysipelotrichia > Erysipelotrichales > Coprobacillaceae > Faecalibacillus > Faecalibacillus sp. H12. The sequence goes on from NZ_JABWDK010000025.1 coordinate 24,057, forward strand.
TGAAACCATTTTGTTTTAATAAATCTAATAAAATCAAAATAATCCCAACATAAAGATTTATTTTAGATAAAGTATTAAAAATATTTTCTAAATAAAAGGGCTTATTTTCCATTACTTTTTTTAAATGTGATAGATTACATAAGCCAAAAAAGAACAAAGAGAAGCTTATAAGACTTACAGCAGTATAAAATAAATAAGTACCAAAATAAAAAGTCAAATAAGGTAAACTTGGCAACCCATGTATTTTAAAAGGTTGATAAGCAATTAATAAAACAATGGCCATGATCATTAAAAAATAATGAGTTGTAAAATTATAGATCGTTGATAAGATTTCTTTTTTATCACCTACATCTTGTTTTAAAGGTTGAGCAAAAAGATCTTCAACTTCTACTACTTGTAACCCGAAATAATTAACAATAATACGGCATCCTGCTTCTTTTATATCTTTATTTATTTGTTTATAATATATTTTATAATGCTTTCTTTGTGGTGTTCTTTTTTCAAATGTTAAAAAATTTAGACTTATATTTTTTAAATACCATCCTTCTAAAGCTTTATTTTCTAATAAATCAATAAATTGATCTTCATTTACTAAATAATCTTTTGTAGATATTCTTTTATATTTCATAAACATCACCCATCTTTATTATATCAATATATTATATTTATTCAATAAATATTATTTTTATTATAAAGTATATAAAAAGTTGCCTAAGCAACTTTCTATGGTAGTGGTTTTTCACTTGCAAGATAGAGATCATACCATTCTTGTCTTGTAAGCGTAAAATCACATGCTTTAATTGTTTCTTTTAAATGCTGAGAGGATGTTGTCCCTACGATTGGTTGCATATGTGCAGGATGACGAAGTAACCAAGCAATCGCTATTGCTGGTTTAGTTACTTGATATTTATGAGCTAATTGTTGCATAACATCATTTAATTTTTGATAATTTGGATGATCAATAAAAGTTCCTTCCGCCCAAGAAGCTTGGATTGAACTCCATGGTTGGATCGTAATATCATTTAAACGACAATAATCTAAAACACCACCATCTTTATCTTGCGCAAATGCTTCTTTCATATTCATATTTAATCCTGAATCAATCATTACTGAATGAACGATTGATAATTGTAATTGATTAATAATAATTGGATATTTTAAATATTTCTTTAATAATTCTATTTGTAAAGGTGTGTGATTAGAAACACCAAAATAATGAACTTTTCCAGCTTCATATAATTCATTAAAAGTTTCAGCAACTTCTTGAGGATCACATAAAGCATCTGGTCTATGAAGCAAAAGAATATCTACATAATCTGTATGTAATCTTTCTAATGATTCATTGACACATTTTAAGATATGTTCCTTAGAAAAATCATATCTTTTTCCAGGAACAATACCACACTTTGTTTGAATAATCATCTGTTTTCTATATTCAGGATGTCTTTTTAATACTTCACCAAATAATTCTTCTGATTTTCCTCCACCATAAATATCTGCATGATCAAAAAAATTAATTCCTGATTCTAGAGCAGTTTTGACAAGTTCTTCCACTTCTTCAATGCTTTTATCAGCAATTCTCATACATCCTAAAGCAATCTTTGATACCTTTAAATCCGTTTGTGGTAATGTTAAATATTCCATAGATAGCTCCTTTATAATTTTAATAAATTTAAACCAATTTCTTCATCAAAGTAACGATCTACTTGTCCATTGATGACTTGAATAACCATTTCACATGTTGCTGAAACAATTGCTTTATTTAAATGACCACCAAAAACTTCTCCTTGATCATTTCCAGCAGATAGATGCATATGACTATAATATTCACCATTCATTGTATTAATAGTTCCCGTAAGAGATACAATTTCATAATCACCTTTAAATTCATTAGCATAATATTTCTTTTCCTTTGTTTTAAAAACACCGACTGTAAAATCATTAATTGCACCTAAAGCTTGAATACTTGCAAGTTTGATATTTTCTTTTAAAGCAATATTTTTAACTTGTTCAACAATATCTTCACCCTTATCAATTCTTGCAATAATTGTATTTTCAAATTTTTTATATTTCATTTTCTTTCCTCCTATTGATAAACCCGATATTTCCATTTTCCTTTCAAAAAACGTGTTGATAATAATAAACATCTAGAAATATTATCTAAAACCATCATGATCCAAACACTTTCAAGTCCAAATGAAAAGACATTGATCATGAGCATTGAACCAAAAATCCTTATTCCCCACATCGTAATCAAAGAAAATACAAATGGTGCTTTGGTATCCCCCATTCCATTAAAAGTTCCTTCTAAAATAATCAAGATACCATAGATTGGTTCACTAATAGAAACAATCCTTAATACCCTAGTTCCTAAAGCGATAACTTTTTGATCAGGAGTAAAAATCGACATAATATTTTGAGCATTTATGAATAATAAAACACCAGCAATAGCCATGATACTTAAAGTAATTGCACATGTAAGATACGTCATTCTTTTAACTTTAGATTCATCTTTTTCACCAACAGCATTTCCTACAAGTGTACTTGCTGCTGATTGGAAACCATACCCCGGTGCATAAAACGCTTGTTCTGCTTGAATTGCTATCGAATGTGTTGCCAAAGAAACAACTCCTAATTTAGCAATCAACGAAGCAAAAGTAACATGTCCTAAACAAATAACACTTCTTTCCATAACAACAGGAATAGAAATTTTTAAACATTCTAAACATACTGGTTTATGAAAATGAAATCCTGTATGTTTAAAATCAAAGATTTTATTTTGATAATAATGTCTAAACATCAAAATTCCTCCAACAATATAAGAAATAGCTGAAGCTATCGCTGCTCCGGCTACAGATAAACCAGCTCCATAAACAGTTATACCAAATATCTTTCTTGTCGGATAAATTAAAAAGAAATTTAAAATGATATTGATTATATTCATATAAACATTGATCATCATTGGTGTTTTCATATCTTTAACAGCTCTTAAAGTTGAAGAGAGAATAATAATAAATGTTCTAAATATAAATGGTGCTGATACAATTAAAAAATATAAAAAAGCATCATGCCTTATTTCTTTGGCACCATTGAGCCAACCAGGTAAAAATGGAGCAATTATGATACTAATAATAGTTGTTATCAATCCTATAATAAAAGAAATAAATAAGGCTTGTTGACCCGCAATCTGTACTTTTTTATAATCTTTAGCGCCATCTGATTGAGCACATACGGCTAAGACACCCACTCCAAAGGCAACCGAAATACTTCCTAACAACCAAGTAACAGTAGATGTTAAACCAACTGCTGCAGAAGCTGTTGCTCCCATAGAACCAACCATCGCTGTATCTACATAAGTCACTACCGTATTCATTGCTTCTTGAATAATAGCAGGCCATGCAAGATGACATATATTTTTTATCTCATTTCCATATTTCATCCTATAACCTCCAATAATTCTATTATACAAACAAAAAAAGGAATAAACAATGTTATTCCTATAATTCTTGATACATTCTTGTACGTTTCACATCTAAATATTTCCAATATTTTCTTTCCCTACCACCTACAGCTATTACTAAATCATCACTGTATCCAAAAACTCTGGCAATTGTTCCTTTTTTCACTTTAGAAATATGAGTTAATTTTCCATCTAATATTGCATACTTCATAATAGCTACCCCCTTTATCTATCTTTATTATAGATAAATAAAAGAAATATTGTTTTCATAAGTATGTATTAAACACCTAAAAAACGTATTTATAGTATATATACATGAAAAAGAGGTCCTCTATTTAGAGGCTCTATACTAAAACTGGAGGGGAAATATATCCTGCTCCAGTTTTCTTATATTT
>NZ_JABWDK010000026.1:0-27174 GCF_013361255.1 Faecalibacillus sp. H12
AACTTATACGCTTGTGGACACTGTGTAAGACCTATAATGTATTGTCATTAGAGGCAGTCGTGGTTGAAGCAAGAATCTCCGACTTCTAAACGAAGTGTAAGTCGGAGTAGTTCACTAGATATTTTAATGAGTGTGCCATCTTTTTTTCTGTATTTTTGTTCAATGTTTTTATCTTTAGAAAGTTTTTCGATAATAGTGTTGTAATTAATAAATTGAGCAACATTTTGTTGATTGTTTTCGCTAATATATAGATTATTATAAAGTTTCATTGTTACAGAAAAACAATTATGTTGTTCTTTTCCAAGTTTTAAAAAATAGGAAGGGCCTATAATATCACGGAAGATATCTTTTTTAAGTCAACGACATAAACGTCCATATATTTAGGGGCAATTAATTTTAAACATTGTTGGTTATTTTTTTTATCTTGAAGTATTTTATTGATTTTAATTGAAAAACGATTTTGTTGATGAAGATCCATCTCTTTTTTTTGTCATACTAATCTCCGTTTCTTAATACAATTCGATTAATTAACATACTTGCACAAAAAAGCTGTACTTTGTGTTACAGCTTTAATCTATTTGATTATATTTAGCGATACTTGTTTGGCGATGGATATCAAAACACATTCCAATTGCAATCATGTAAGATAAAAGTGAAGACCCACCATATGAAAGAAACGGTAATGTGATACCAGTAATAGGGAGTATTCCTAAAATCATAGCGATGTTCCAAAATTGTTGGAAAATCATACATCCAAAAATACCAGCAATAAAATATTTATCACTTTGATGCGTTGCTTTTAAACCAACATACAAAATACAAACATCTAACGCTAGTATAGCAATGAGCGTAATGATGGCTCCCACGAATCCAAAGCCTAAAGTAATAACAGAAAAGATGAAGTCCGTATGAGCTTCTTGTAAAGAAATAATCACTGTGTCAAATCCATGACCAAAAAGTCCAGCTGTTCCATAAGCCATCATCGCATTATAAAGTTGGTATCCTTGATTTTGATAAGTTCCTTCAGGATCGACCCAGCCATAAAAACGATCAAGTTTATGTCCTGTGATAATTGAAGAAAATATATCTTGACGATAAATAAATAAGTAAGTAAAAATTATAAGAACAACTGCTAAACAAGCAAATCCTACAATATACCATTTCTTATTAATTCCTGATGCAAATAAAATAACAACCACTGAAAAAGCCATAATCAAAGTAACACCAGCATCATTTTGTAAATAAGTTAGAATCATTGGTGGTAGAGCAATAGCTGCTACACGACCAATTAACTGTAAATCGGTATCAAATGTATGAATTAAATATTTTTCATTATGTAAAGAAACAGTTTTAGACATACAAATAATCATTACAACTTTCATAAATTCAGAAGGTTGGAATGAAAATCCTGGAAAGTTATACCATGATGTAGCACCATTTAGATCTTTCGCAAAGGGAATGATTTGCATTCCTAATTTATAAATAGCAAATCTTTGAATAACAAGACCGACTAAAAAGACAATCAAGATTCCATAAAAAATCCACATTCCCGAGTAAATTCGATCATTTCCAAAACGATTGATTAAAAAAATCAAACCGACACCAATCATATAATAAAGGAGTTGTTTACTCCAATAACCTGTAGGATTGGGATAAGTAATATAACCAGCTGCACATTTAATTGTATAACAACTAATAAGACATAGAATAAATAAAATGATGGCAAGTGGCCAACAAATTGTAGAATCTAAATATTTTTTCATTTTGTCACCCCTAGTGATTTATAGTATACTATAAATATATCATAAAAGAAAATGTTTATTAAGAAAGGAAATAGATATGTCAGATTATTTTATTTATGTTTTAATTGCAATTATTGTAATTGTTGGAGTATGGTTTATTTTTGCAAAGGTATTAAAAAATAAAAAACCTAAAGAAGTTACTTTAAAAGATATTCCTATTGATTTAGAAGCTTTAATTCATGCTTTAGGGGGTATTGATAATATTAAAGAGAGCCAAAGTCAAGGAAGTAAAGTACGTTTCTTTGTAGAAAATGATGATTTAGTAAAAGTAAATGTTTTAAAAGAATTAGGTGCAAGTGGTGTTATTCAAGCTACAGGCAAAGTTACTGTTATTTTAGGAAAGTTCTCTGATGAAATCAGTAGAGTAGTAAATGAAAAAAAATAACGTTCCAAGTTGTATTGGGGGTGAAGGTATGAAAGAAAGAATTCACTTATATGAACCTTTTTTTCATCATTATTATATTGATGAAATTCTAAATGATTATGAATTAGAAACTTTAATTCGTGTAAAAAAAGATGATTATCAACAATCAATTGCCTATATTAAATTAATTTCTATTTATTCACATCATGCAAGTATTGATGAATTACAACAACAAGTAGATTCAATTCAAATGATGATGGAAACTTATGAAGATTATCATGAATTTGAACAATATTTGATAGAAAATGAAGAACATCAAGTGATAGGAATTGATTTATGTGCACTTACTTATAATCATCATTATGATGAATTAGATTTAGAAGAATTAACACCTGATCAATATTATCAAGTAGGATTATATTATTATGACCAAAAAAAATATGATCAAGCATTAGAATGTTTCCATTTAGGAGAAGAATGTGAAGATTCTGATTGTTTATGTGTGTTAGGTTATATGTATGAAAAAGGACAAGGGGTCAAACAAAGTAATCAAGTGGCCATGACATATTATCGTCTGGCAAGTGATTTAGGGAATGTTGTTGCTTCTTGTAATCTTGCTTATTTTTATGAATATGGAATAGATGTTGACCAAGATTATGAAAAAGCTTTTGAACTTTATTCTTTAGGAGTCGATGAAGGATTTCCAAGATCTTTATTTTCAACGGCTTATTTTTTACAAAATGGGTATGGTGTAACTCAGAATTTAGAGGAAGCTTTTTTACGTTATGAAGAAGCAGCAGCCTTAGGACATAATGATGCGATTTGTGCTCTAGGTGAATGTTATGAATATGGTCAAGGAACAAGACAGGATTATCAAAGAGCTTTACATTATTATGAAAAAGCAGCTTATGAAGGGAATAGTCTTGCCAAATATAAATTAGGACGTTTTTATGATTTAGGTTATGGTTGCAATGAAAATTATTCAAAAGCTTTTCATTGGTATCAAGAAGCAGCAAAAGATGGTTTAGAAGTAGCAATCACAGCGATGGCAACCTGTTATGAATTTGGTCGAGGAATAGAAAAAGATAGTCAAAAAGCTTTAGAATATTATTTAAAAGCAGCGAATATGGGCTATATGAATGCGCAATTTTGTTTAGGGTATTTTTATGAAATGCATAGTGAATATCCAGAAAGTGAAAAAAATAGTTTTTATTGGTATTTAAAAGCGAGTCATCAAGGAGATGGACAATCAACGTTGGCTGTGGCTTATTACTATGGTCAAGGAATTGGAACTGTTAAAGATGAAAAGAAGTCTTTTGAAGCTTATCAAAAAGCAGCCAATCTTGGAGAAAGAGAAGCATTTTATTATTTAGGTGTTTGTTATTTAGAAGGAAAGGGTGTTTTACAGGATAAGGAAAAAGGGATTGCTTGCTTAATTAAAATAGAAGATCAGTATCCTGTTGCAGCTTATTTAATAGGACAGTATTTTAAAGAAAAGCACGATGATCAACAAGCAATTCAACATTTTAAATTAGCAATTTTAAAAGAAGATGAGGAACAGTCTTTGTATCAATTAGCACTTTATGGTGAACAAGGAATAGAAGTCAGTAAAGAGGAAATGCTTGATTATCTTTTAAGAAGTGCAAAAAAAGGTTATTCACCAGCACTTGTAAAATATGCTTATTATTTAGAAAATGGAATTTATGTAGAAAAAGATTATCAGATGGCTTATGAATATTATTTATTAGCTTGTCAAAAACAAAATAGAGAAGGTTTTTATCATTTAGGTAGATGGTTCTTTTATGGGATAGGACAAAAAGAAGATAAGCATAAAGCAATGCAATATTATCAACAAGCTAGTCATTATCATTATTCAAAAGCAAGCTTTATGCTAGGTTATATGTATCATTATGGTGATGGTATTTCTAAAGATTTAGAAAAAGCTAAAGAATATTATCAATTAGCACTTCAAGAAGGATATCTTGAAGCGCAAAAGGAATTAGATAAATTAGAGGTGGAAAAATGAGTTTTGAAACAAAATTAGAAAAATATGCAAGATTAATTGTTCAATCAGGTTTGAATGTTCAAGAAAAACAAACCGTTGTCATTAGTGCATCTATTGAAAGTTATCAACTTGTAAGAGCGGTTACTAAACAAGCTTATCTTGTAGGTGCTAAAGAAGTTGTTGTTCATTATAGTGATGAAGAAGTCACACGTATGAAATATGAAAATATGGAAGTAGAAGATTTTAATCACGTACCTACTTGGTTTTCATCTTTTAGAAATGATTATGCGTTAATGAATGCTTGTTTTCTTTATGTTGATGATGAAGATCCTGAAATGCTTGCAGGTATTGAACCTAAAAAGATTTCTAATTGGCAAAGAGCAGTTAAAAAGGCATGTAAGGCATATTTTGATTTATCCGATAATATGACAAATGCTTGGTGTATTGTAGGTGGAGCTACGCAAAAATGGGCGAATAAAGTTTATCCTGATATGTCAAATCAAGAAGCGTTAGATAGTTTATGGAATGCTATTTTTAAAGCAGCTAAGATTGATGATGAACATGATCCTGTCGAATTATGGAATCAACATCGTCGTTCTTTTGAAAAACGTGTTAATTATTTAAATAGTCTAAATTTAAAGAAACTTTATTATAAAAATAGTAAAGGGACTGAAATTACAATTGGTTTGAATGATGATTATTTATTTGCTGGTGGGGGAAGTTATTTAAAAAATGGTGTTTACAATTTTCCTAATATACCAACAGAAGAAATCTTTACATCACCTAATAAGGATGATGTAGAAGGAATTGTTTTTAGTTCTTTACCTTTAAGTTATGGTGGAAATATTGTTGATGAATTTTATTTACGTTTTAAAGATGGTCAAGTGATTGATTTTGGAGCTAAAGAAGGATACGAGGTTTTAAAAGGAATTATTGATAGTGATGAAGGAAGTAAACGTTTAGGTGAAGTTGCTTTAATTCCTTATCATTCACCAATTAATGAATTAAAAACATTATTTTATAATACTTTATATGATGAAAATGCTTCATGTCATATGGCTTTAGGTATTGGATTTTCTGAATGTATTAAAGGTGGGATTGATATGGATAAAAAAGAATTGTTTGAAAAAGGGGTCAATGATTCTTTAGTTCATGTTGATTTTATGATGGGAACAGAAGATTTAATGATTGATGGTATTTTAGAAGATGGCAGTCATGTAAAAATCTTTGAAAATGGAAATTTTGTATTTTAATGATCTGTGGGGATTGCTCCCCACTTTTTAATTAGTAAAAGAGGTGAGTGAGCTTTCTTTTTTATTAAATAATAGTAGTAATTCTGTTCATTTTGTGGTAATAATTGTACTGTTGAAATAAAAGATTAAAAAATAAATATAGATTATGGGAGGATGCAATGGAAGATTTAAGACAACAAATAGAAAAAAGAAGAACATTTGCGATTATTTCCCATCCGGATGCTGGTAAAACAACTTTAACAGAAAAGTTCTTACTCTATGGAGGAGCTATCCAACAAGCAGGAACTGTTAAAGGAAAGAAAAATAGTAAGCATGCGACAAGTGACTGGATGGAAATTGAAAAACAAAGAGGGATTTCAGTTACCTCTTCAGTATTACAATTTAATTACCAAGGATATTGTATTAATATTCTTGATACTCCAGGGCATCAAGACTTCTCAGAAGATACATATCGTACTTTAATGGCAGCAGATTGTGCAGTCATGGTCATTGATGCGAGTAAAGGGGTCGAAGATCAAACACGTAAGTTATTTAAAGTATGTACAATGAGACATATTCCAATTTTCACTTTTATTAATAAGATGGATAGGGAAGCAAGAGATCCTTATGAATTAATGGAAGAAATTGAACAAGAATTAGGAATTGAAACTTGTCCTGTTAACTGGCCAATTGGTTCTGGAAAACGTTTTGCAGGGGTTTATGAAAGAAATGATCAAGAAGTCATTCGTTTTATTCCTGTAGATGGTGGAAAAAAAGAAGTTGAAACAGAAATTTTAAAAGCGGATGATCCAAAATTAAAAGAGTATGTGGAAGATGAACTTTATGATAAATTACAAGAAGATATTGAATTATTAGATATGGCAGGAAATGAATTTAGTTTAGAAGCTGTACGTGCTGGTAAGTTATCACCTGTATGTTTTGGATCGGCTCTTACTAACTTTGGGATTGAACCATTTTTAAAACATTTCTTAAATATGACAACCCCACCAACTCCTAGAACAGCAGATGGTGAAGTGATTGATCCTTATCAAGAAAATTTCTCAGCTTTTGTTTTCAAAATTCAAGCGAACATGAATGCTAGACATCGTGATAGAATGGCATTCTTTAGAATTTGTTCTGGTAAATTTGAAAAAGGAATGGAAGTTTATCATTATCAAGGTAAGAAAAAAATCAAATTAAATCAGTCAAAACAATTAATGGCAGATGAACGTAGTGAAGTAAATGAAGCTTATGCAGGAGATGTCATTGGTGTTTTTGATCCAGGTATTTTCTCTATTGGAGATACTATTACAACAGGTAAAAAGCATTTTGCTTTTGAAGGAATTCCAACATTTGCACCAGAACATTTTGCAATGATTCGTAATAAAGATACGATGAAAAGAAAACAATTTGTTAAAGGTGTTGAACAAATTGCAAAAGAAGGAGCAATCCAAATCTTTACTGAATTAGGTGGCGGTATGGAAGAAATTATTGTAGGAGTTGTTGGTGTTTTACAATTTGAAGTTTTAGAACATCGTTTAAAGAATGAATACAATGTAGAAATTCATAAATCTCCTCTACCTTATCAATATATAAGATGGGTCAAAGAAGGAACTGATTTAAAATCATTAAATCTTTCATCTGATACAAGAAAAGTTCAAGATTTAAAAGGGCAACCATTATTATTGTTCACTAATGATTGGGGCGTAAGATGGGCTCAAGATAAAAATAAAGGTTTAGAATTATTGGAATTTTCTAAGAACTAAAAGTAGAACTTTTAGTTCTTTTTTTTGAAAAAATATGTCCTTTTCTACACACGATAAGGGTAAAGTGCTATAATTTTTAGTGAAAAAAGGGAAGAAATTTAATATAAAAAGGGAGAAGATATTATGAAATGTCTAAAGAAAATAGCAATATTTTCATTAGTGTTTTTTGTGTCACTGTTTTTTATAATGCCAGTTCAAGCAAAGAGTACACAAACTTATTCTATTATCTATGATTTACAAGATGCTAGTGGAAATAAAATTGCTCAAGTAAAGTATAAAAATAAAGATTTTACTTCTGAAATAGGAAGTGAGATCAAAGTAAGAACGACTTATTTTGATAAAAAATATGGGGATTTTGATTTAGTGAGTGAACAAAGTCAAAAAGTAGAAGCAGGTAAAGATCAATATATTTTTGTTTATAGAACATATCAACCCATAACGATTAAAGGAAAAGTACAGTTTACTACAAAAGAAGGAACGATTCTTTTACAAGATACTTTTGATATTGATTCATCAGCAACAGTTGAAACCCCTCAAGTATATGCTGTGCCTGATAGTTATACAATTGGTGATGTGACTTATTTAAAAATGCCAGGGCAAGTAAGTGAAATTAAGTCAGTTTATTATAATGACCCAAGTGATAATACGTATTCAATTACTTATTATAATCCAAATAATACAACGGATTATGATGTCGCTTTAAAATATGTTGAAGAAGGAACGAATGATTTATTGATGCAAAAATCATTTCATGTAAATAATCAAGATTATACATATGTGCTTCCAAAAACAATGAAAATCAATGATATTTATTATGGATTAGCTGAAAATCAAGAAAATATAATTCATCATGCAGTTTCAAGTGATGTTAGGGAGTATACAGTTTATTATAAGAAAATGGATGAAAATGCTTCTTATAAATGGTCTATCTATAAAGTAGATGCTTCGACAAATAAGATTCTTGGAAAAGTAGTACAATTAGAAGTTCAACCTGGTCAAAGTGTTGAATATCAAGTAGAAAAAGAATACAAAGATTCCGATGGGAATGTTTATACAGTGGATCAAGGTATGTCACAGGTATTAAAGCATAGTTATGGTGAAAGTGAACATGTAAGTTATGTTTACTATAATCCCAAAGGATACACAGCACCAAAGAACTATATTGTAGAAGTGCAATATAAAAATATTGCAACTGATGAAACAATTGCTTCACAAAAAATAGAAATTAATAAAAAAGATGAAGATACAACAATAGATATCGTTAAAGAGTTAACAGTTAATCAACAACAATATGTTTTAGTCAATGGTCAATCAATAACGATTAATCATAGTTTTTATTCTCCTAGACGTATTTATACGATCTATTATAGAAATGTTAATGACCCTATTAATGTTGATACTGAAATTATTCGTGAAGAAGTTATTGAAGTAGAAGGACAATCTTCTGTTATTGGTGGACAAACAATTTATCGTAGAAATAATCAAACAGGATCTTTTTCAACGGTTGGTGTTGAAAATAGAGATGGTAGTGAAAATAATAGTAATGAAGGAAGTACCTCATCGGTTGATGGTATAAATGTTGAAGATGAAGCAGTACCACAAGCAAATATAGATGCTCAAAGCCAAGAGTCAAGTTCATCGCAAGTATATTATCTTGTTGCTGGATTGTTAGCATTTCTCATTGTTATTGTAATTATTTTAAAAAGAAAAAAACATAGAAAGGAAGTGTAATGAAAAATGAAAACCTTTCATATGAAAAAAATGTATAAAAAAGTTACAGCATTTATTTTAGCTATTACTATGATTGTGGCTTATATTCAAATAAAGGCTTATGCTTTTGATAATAATGTTTCAGAAATCACACGTAATCAAGCAGTGTCTGATGCGACGATTCAATCTGGTTTAGGTGTTGCTAAAAACTATGGTTTATTTTCTTTAGATGCTAAATCATATAATGATTTGGAATGTAGTGTTGCTGCTAAATATGCTGATTTAGGCGCTGATTATAACTTTTCAGGGAATAATACAAAAGTTTATAAAAATCAATTGACAGTCAGTAAATCATTTATGATCAATAATCAACCTCAAGCAAATAAAAATGTAACTTTGAGACTTTATCGAATGGATAGTAGTCAATCTGTTTTGATTGATGAAATGACACAAACAACAGATAGCAATGGAAATGCTAAATTTGTATTTGATGGGATGAAAGATAGTAGTTCAAATAAAAGATATTCTTTTATAGATGGTGACTATCAAGTGAAAGAAGTTATCAGTGAAAATGGTGTTGAAAAGGAAATTATTCCTGATGGTTCATCTTATATTGATGAAAATGGAAATAAGATAGAAGTTAATGCAGATCATAGTGGCTTGATTCATTTGGAATCTGGGTTCCAAAATGTGAGTCAATTTGGACAAGTTAAAAATCATAGTATTTTTAAACCTCGTAATGGCAGTATTGTTGTTCTTGAAAATCAAGATGATTGGAACGCAGTTGATAAAGAAGCTATTAATCAAGGTAAAAATAATTATCGAAATGTACCTGCTGGGGTAACTTATTATAATAATGGTGAAGTAAAGATTATTAAAGCTGGTACAAATGGATTTCAACCTATTGCATGGGATCAAGAATTTGATAATTTAAAAACACTTTCAAAGAATTTAGCACATGCTCAAGATTCAAATGATGTGCAAGTTTATTATTATAATGCCGATTATTTAAAGAGTGTAGGTTCTTTAAATTTTGATACTTCAAAAAAATGGGCAGTTGTCAATGTTGAAGTTCAAGATGGACAAAGTACCATTGATATTACAGGTGATTATACGAAAAATGGCAATAAATTAGATGCAGATTTTGATAACTTAGAAACAGGAGTTATTTGGAATTTTTATACAGTAAATAATGGTGATGTGCAACCTTATACAGGTAAAGTGACATTAGCTAATCAAAATGGTGGTATTTTCTTATTACCTGCGGGTGAGTTTTATCATAATGGAACTATTGGTGGAAAAGTAATTGCAGCAAAATATAATCATGATAATGAAATTCATCAAAAAGAAAAAGTTGTCAATGTGAATAATTCTTTATCTATGTCTAATAATGGCGCATCAGAAAAATTAGAGGCTAAACAAACTATTAGTGGAACAAAGAAATTAATAGGAAAAGAATTACAAGGCAATGATTTTAAATTTGAATTACAAAAATATACAGATAGTAGTTATAGTACGCCAGATGGTGAAGCTGTTGTAACTACTAATAATGAAAAAGGTCAATTTGTTTTTAGTGACGAGGATATTTTAACTTATACAGAACCAGGTGATTATTACTACATAGTTAAAGAAGTAAATGATGGTAAGAATCATGTTCAATATGATAGCCATACTTTTAAAGTAAGTATTCATGTAGAAAAACAAGATAATGCTTTAATTGCAGATGATCCTGTTGTTGAAGGTGGAAAGATTGAGTTTAGTAATGAGTTTAAGTTTGAAGGAAATGCTTCTTTAAGTCTTGTTGGTAAAAAAGTATTAGATGGTAAGAAACTTGAAAATGATGAGTTTACTTATGGATTACAAGAATATAAAGATAGTGAATATTCAACAAAAGAAGGACATGAAAAAGAAGTAACAAATGATCAAAAGGGAAATATTCAAGTTGATCTTTCTTATGATGAAAACGATATTGGTAAACATTATTATCAATTAAAAGAAAAGAATACAAAGAAAAAAGGAATTGATTATGATCAAAGAATTTATAACATCATAGTTGATGTACAATATGATGAATCGAAAGATCAATTAGTTGTTAGTAAGACAATGACTATTAATGGACAAAATGTAGATTCTATTACGTTTGAAAATACGTATTCTTCAAATGCTGCTACGACATTTAAAGGTCATAAAATATTAGAAGGTAGAGATTTAAATGCAAATGAATTTAATTTTGTTCTTCAAGAAACAAAATCAGATTATCAAACAGCAATTGGTGAAAGCAAGACAGTTTCAAATGATAGTCAAGGTGATTTTAACTTTGGAAAGATTTCTTATAGAGATTTAACTTATGGCGAAAAACAAATACATTATTATATTATTAAAGAAGTTAATCCTGTTTTACAAGGAACTTATCAAGGTGTAAGTTATGATCAAAAAGTTTATAAAATAAAAGTGGTTGTGACTGATCAAAAAGATGGTACAGCCACAGTTGAAAGAACAGTTGAAAATAATGATATTCAATTTAAAAATACGTATCAAGCTGAAGGTTCTACATCGTTAATTATTCATAAACAATTAACAGGTGGTACTTTAAAAGCAAATATGTTTAAGTTTAAATTGCAACAAACGGATGAAAACTTTAAAAAGACCGTTGGTAATAGCCAAACAGTAACAAATAGTTCTTTAGGTCAAGGTCAATTTGTGATTCATTTTAATCAAGCAGGGACATATTATTATACGGTTTCTGAAGTAAATAATCATAAGTCAAATGTTACGTATGATTCGATTGTCTATCAAATAAAGATCAAGACGGAAGATGATGGACAAGGAAATATCAAAGAAGTTTCTAGAAGTATTTCTTATGTAGATGAAATGACAAAACCTACAAGTGAGGAAAAAGAAAATTTAACTTTTAAAAATGCTGTAGGTATTCAAGTAGTAGGTCATAAAAAATTAATCAATAAAAAATTAGAAGAAGGTATGTTTACTTTTAGTATTTCTAAAATAGATTATGATAAAAATAACAATAAATATACTGTTGAAAAGCAATTGATGACAACAACAAATGATGAAAATGGAGACTTTTCATTTATAAATTTTGATGAGTATCATCAAACAGGTGATTATTATTATGTTGTAAAAGAAGTTAATAATAAATTATCCTATATTGATTATGACAAGCAAGAATATATCATTCATGTAAGTGTTGAAAATGGTGATGATGGTTTAGAAGTATCAAAAGAAATTCTTAAAGATAATACTTCTGTTGATGAAATGAATTTTAAAAATACTTATCGTGGTCAAGGAAAGGTAAGGATTGATGGTAAGAAAGTATTACTTGATCAAGGCGTAAGTCAAGTATTAAGTGGTGGAGAATTTAAGTTTAAAATTACAAGAGTAAATGATGAAAAAGGAAGTTTGTATAAAGGAGAAATCTTAGATTCGATTGAAAAAGAAACCGTTAAAAATGATCAAAACGGACAATTTAAATTTAATATTTCTTATAAAGATTTAGATTTTTCTAAAAAGGATAGTTATACGTTTTATTATCAAATTGATGAAGAAAATAGTGGATTGACGAAAGATGGTGTTACCTATAATAAAAATAATGATGCTTATATTATAGAAGTAACTGTAAGTGATCAACAAGATGGTAATTATGATGTTTCTTATCGAATTATTGATCATGATGAAATAATTTTTACAAATGAATATAATGCAAGTGGTGAAACACAAATTATTGGAACGAAGTCTTTAAAAGGAAAGAAATTGGTAGATGATGAGTTTACTTTTGAATTAGTTGAAGTTGATGGTATTCAAGGTAAAGAAAAGGAAAATGGTAGAAAGTTAGAAACAATAAATAAAGAAGGTCAATTTATTTTTGATATTCAAGATATTAGAAAAGCTGGTACAACTTATTATAAGGTTTATGAAAAAGCTGATAAAAAGAAAACAGGTATTCAATATGATGAAACTGTTTATTATGTTGAAGCGAAAGCTGTATTTGAAGATAATCAATTGAAAGTAACTAATACGTTATATGACCAAGATGGACATCAATTAGATAAAAATAAAGGTATTGAATTTGAAAATGAATTTAAAGCTACTGGTAAGATTGATTTAAGTGGACATAAGAATTTTATTGATCAAGATGGACAAGATGTAGCTTTTGATGCAGGTGATTTCAAGTTTAAAATTGAAGAATTAGATCAAGATGGAGCGACTTTGAAAAAAGATGGATATAGTGACACAGTTGAAAATGATCAAGATGGTAATTATCATTTTAAAACAATTCATTATCAAAAAGCAGGAATATATTATTATCGTGTAAGTGAAGTACGTGATAATTTAGAGGTCACTTATGATACAACTCAATATATTGTAAAAGTTGATGTAAAAGCAAATGATAGTAAACAATTTGATATTTCAGTTGATATTGTGAATGGTCAAAATGAACATATTGATCAAGATAAACTTAACTTTACTAATAGACTTTTTGAATATAAAGTAGCTTTATTATCGATGGGTGGTATTAAAACTGTCAGTGCCGGGCAATCCGTTATAATGGATGATGGTTTGTTTAGATTTGGTTTATATGAAGGAAATGATAATGAACAAAGTAATATGATTGATACTGCTAAAAATGATACAGTAGGAGCTTATAGCTTTGATGATGTAGAAATTGATCAACCGGGTACTTATCATTATACGATTGAAGAAATGAATGCTGGTAAGGAAGTTGCTGGTATTGCTTATACAAATCATCAATATCATGTAGAAGCTGTTGTAAATAAAGATGGTAAAGGTGGCTTGAATGTTGATTCGGTTAAAGTAACGAATGAAAATAATCAAGTTGTTAAAGATCAATCGGTAGTTGTAGAGACTTCACAAGATTTATCACTTACAAACCAAGCTGTTAAATCATTAAAAGTAAATAAGGTATGGAATGATCAAGGACATAGTGACACCATCCAACCTGTAACAGTGCATTTAGTTAAAAATGGTAAAGTTGTAGAAGGAAAATCTATTGTATTATCAAATGATAATCAATGGAGTGGTTCGTTTGATAATTTACCAATAAAAGATAGTCAAGGAAATTTAAACGTTTATACTGTTAAAGAAGATAAAGTAGATTATTATAAGACACAATATATTCAAAATGAAGATGGTAGTATTACGATTACAAATACTTATATCAATCCAACGGCAGTAGATGTTCAATTGGTTGCTAAAAAGAATTTAGTTGGTGGCAAAGTCTTATCTGCTGGTATGTATCAATTTGATTTATTGGATGGTAATAATGAAGTTGTTGAAACACAAACAAATGATGATCAAGGTAATATTTATTTTAATACATTGAATTTTAATCAAGAAGGACATTATGTTTATTATATTCAAGAACATGTAAATGATAATGATCCATTTGTTGAATATGATCAATCTATTTATCAAGTCAATATTGATGTTTCAAGAAACGGTAATAATTTACAAGCTGAAGTAGAATATCTATTAGATGATAAACAAGTGGATGATGTTACATTTAATAATATTTATCATCCGTTATCATTAACTGTTCAAAAACGTTCTAAAGATTTATCGAAAGATCCTTTGGAAGGTGCTGTTTATGGATTATATAAAGTAAATGAAAAAGGAACAGATATTCTTATTGAAAAACAAACTTCTAATAGTGAAGGATATATGACATTTATGAAAGCTGTTCCTGAATATCAATATTATTTTAAAGAAATCTCTGCACCTAATGGACATACAGTTGATGAATATAAGACAAAGACATTTACAATTAAATGGATACGTCATAAAAATGGTAAAATTTCTTATCAATTAATTTATGATGGTCAAAAAGAAGATTTAGAAGAAGAAAAACAAGAGGATAGTTTAAACTTATATGCACAACAATCAATAGCGCTATTAGAAAATGAAGATACAAGTGTGAACTTAGAAGCTATTGGAGTAGCAGATGAAGTAACTAAATTAAACGTAACGAAAGTAGATAATCAAGGTAATTATTTAACAGGAGCACATTTACAAATTCTTGAAAAAGAAACTGGAAAAGTTATTTGTGATTGGGTTTCTACAGCGGATACCTTTAGCACTTTAAGAGAATTAAATGTAAATACTGTTTATATCTTAAGAGAAGTTGAAGCTCCAACAGGTTATGTAAAAGCAAGTGATACAGAATTTAAATTAGATGATTATGGTATTGTAACGAAGATTTCTGGAGATGCTCAACTTGTAGATGATCAAACATTTAATTTATATAATTCTAAACAAATTAAAGAAAAAGTTGTTTATAAAACAAATGTGACAACTGTAAAAACAGGAGATAATACAAATATTGTTATTTATGTAATTTTATTGTTTATTTCTTTAGTGTGTATCTTTATCTTCTTAAAGGAAAAAAGAAGGGAATAATTTGTTTCTTTTAAATTATCAGATGTGTGGGATGAATTTCATCCCACTTTTCTTTTATATAAAATTGACAAGCAAAGAATGAATCTATATAATATAAGTGAATGATACTCATAGTCTCAATAATAAAAAGGAACGAAAAAAGTTTGAAAAAGTAAAGATTTGTAACTATGACGGACACCCCTTATATATTTATGAACATATATTTTCTATAATAAATATGTCAATAGATAGAACGGAGAAAGGAATATTAGTGCAGTTTAGATTTAAAAAATGTCGTTTGGTTTTGTAGGGTTGTCAAAAATTGAATAAGGATATAGAATAATAAAATTAAATAAAAAATATGTGAAAAACTAGGAAAATTTGTTAAAAAAAATGGCTTTTGAAAAATTGAAAAAGCGTTGATTTTATGATAGGATTCTAGTGAAGGATAATAGCAAAATTAGTGAAAGCTAATGACGCAAAGTTACGGGTCTAAGTACAAAAGTATATGATTGCCGGGCCGCCCAATTCAAAAAAAGAATAGGCGGCTTTTTACCGTCTTATAGGAATATTTAATAAAATGGTGAACATATATATTAAAATGGGAGGTAAAAATTATGCTGAAACGTATGAGAAGAATTGGTTTATTTGTTCTAGCAATAGCAGTAGTTATTAGTAGTGCAATTATTGCCTCTGCTAATGAAAGAAGTGGTACTACTACAGGAAGTGCAACAGCACAAACAACTGCTTCTAGTTATGTAATAGAAAATAAAAGTAGCGATAGAAAAGATATTACAGTTACAATTCAACATTATAATGGAAGCAAAAAAATCTATTCAGATGATGTGAAAACTCTATCTTATGGATCAAAAATCAACGATTACGCTAAAGCAATAAATTGGGATGTAAGTAGTGTAACTGTTGATGGAAATGCCGTATCAAATAAAAATTATATTGAATTGACAGGGACTGGAAGTGCAACGGTTGTAGTGAATTACACTGCCAAAGAAACAGATGTATTAGGAGATACTTCTTTCTATGATTACACAGTAAGAGCTGGTGAATCAAATGGAAATTATTATTCTTTTAATATGTTAGGAGATAATACTAATCAAAGATTGACATCTGGTACATCTAGAAATTCATGGAAAGGTGTTTATTGGAATGGATGGCAAAATATTGAATATCAAAGTAGAAGTGATTTAGGTACAGGAAACAATTATGAAACATATTCTTATGAATTGATGAAAGATGACTATGATGTTAATGCTTATACAGGAAGCAGCAAAGTAATTAAAGGATTGTTGAATGGTATAGATAGTGATGGAAATGTAAAATTTAATTATACTGAACCAGGATTCTTTGTTAAGAGTAATGAAACAGTAACAATCAATGGAAAAGAAACTTATCTTAGACGTTATATAGATAGTATGAATTTGAAATTTCATAAAACAGGTGATACTTATAAATTAACTTCAGTTATTGATACAGCACAAAATAATAAAGAAGTGACAACAAGTGGTTCAAATTTCTTCCCACTTAATGATTATTCTACAGAAGGAACACCAAATTACTTTTTTGGAATGAGATATGATGTTGAATTCGCAATAGGTGATTATGTCGGTGATTTGACTTATAAATTTACCGGTGATGATGATATGTGGGTGGTTTTAGATAATACCAATGTCATTATTGATTTAGGTGGAATTCATGCTGCAGCTACAGATAGTGTTGATTTGTGGAGTAAATTAGGCTTAACTCCTGGAAGTTTAACAGAAGAGCAAAAAAATCAAACGCATAAATTAACAATTCTTTATATGGAACGTGGCGCTGGAGAATCTAATTGTCAAATGGAATTTACTCTTCCAAATGCAAAAGTTGTTGATGTTATAGAAAAGCCAAAAGCTGATTTGAATCTTCAAAAGGTTGATGAAAACGGAAATGGATTAAGTGATGCAGTATTTAAGTTAGAAAATGATTCAACAAAAGAAGCAAGTAGAGTTAAATCAACTAGTGATGGAAATATTACTTTTAGTGGTTTAAAAGAAGGTACCTATACCTTAACAGAAGTAAGTGCTCCAGATGGCTATTTAGTTTCTGATGATACATGGAAAGTAAGAGTTACAGTTGATAGCAATAATAATGCAGTTGCAAAGCTCTACTTGGTTAAAGATGATCAAGAACAAGAAGTAGCACAAACAAATGGTAAATATAAAATTGAAAATAAAAAGGTTCAAGAAATTATTGAAAACTCTTTACAATATGACAAGACTGCAAAAGTAAAAGATTGGGATGAAAGAACATATGATATTAACATTACTGCTAAATCTTTATCTACAAGTTCAAGCGTAGTTCAAAAAGAAGCAGTAGCTGATATTATGATGGTTTTAGATATTTCAGGTAGTATGCTTTACAATGGGAATAGTAACAATCCTACAGATAATGGAGGATTTAGAACTGTTGGAAAATACTGTGATGTAAAAAATAGTTTAGATGTTAATAAAGTGTATTATTATAGTAATACATTAACAGATGTTTCATATAAGCATACTAATGGTAATTCATATACTTATAAAAATGCTAAATATCCAATGATTTATATAAATGATACATGGAAATATTATAACGGAAGTAGTTGGGTAAATATACCAGATAAGATTTCAGGTTATTATGGAAATAAAATGGATAACAACACAACAATTTATACATTGGATAGTGGATTAACTGGATTAAAAGAAGCATCTTCAGCATTTATTTCAGCAACAGCAGAATCCTCAGAAAATAGTAGAATTGGTGTTGCAACATTCAATGCTTATGGAAATAATTTAAGCAATCTAGTAAATGCAAGAGATAATAAAAATAGCTTAAAACAAACAATTGCAAGTATCTATGCAGCTGGTGGTACGTCTCCTCAAAAAGGCTTAAGTATAGCACAAACAAATTTAGCTAATTCTAAACGTACAGATGTTCCTCAATATGTTATTTTATTTACAGATGGGGCACCTTCTGAAGACACGGATAAAAATGATTCCAAAGAAATAGCAAGACAATTAAGAGAATCGGGTATAACGGTATATACAGTTGGATTAAAGTTGAATGATGAAACATCTAATTGGTTATCTGAAAATATTGCATCAACAAATTGTGCTTTTACAGCAGCAAATGTTGATGAATTAAAGGTAATCTTTGCTAAAATTCAACAAACAATATCACAAAATATTGATATTAAAAATGCTAATATTGTTGATGTAATTGATCCACGTTTCCAACTAGTAGGTAATGATGGAAATGTTATAACAGATGATGAACTTAAGCAAGGTGAAATAGAAATTACAGGAACTAATGGCAAAGTTGGTATGGCGTATTATGATGAAGTTAATAATACCCAAGCAATTAGATGGACTGACCAAACGATTCCAAATGTTAATACTGGTGAATGGAACACAACAATAACTGTTAAAGCACGTGACAAATATATAGGTGGTAATAACGTTCCAACTAACGTAAGTCCAGATTCAAAAATAACGACAGGTTTTGGTGAAGCTGTTTTACCTCAACCTAAAGTGAATGTAAAAGTTGATATTGCAACCACTAATGATGATATTTGGATCAATAGTGGTGAGACAGTTCCAGTTGATGATACTAATATTGGAAATAGTAAAGTCTTTGATATAGAAAATGTTGTTAATAGTAAAGGTAATATTGTATATAAGTACAATGAATCAACGAAAGAATTTGAAAAAATTACAAAAGGCGATTTAACTATACAATGGTATACTGATGATCAATGTACATCAGAAACTACGAAAGATAAGATTTCTAAAGTTAAACCAGATGGTAGAACGGATTTCTTCTTAAAAGTAGGATATGATGGTGGTAGTGCTACTGATGAAAGTAACACAAATACCAATGGAAATAAGGTTGGTAATAGTGAATCTAATATAGGATATGCTATTAACGATGGTAAAAATGGTAATGACAAAGAATGTGTTACTGATTTTGAAAATTGTAAAAAGAATAAATCTGAATATGGTATTTATAGAATACATGTGAAATATACTTTACCTGAAACAGGTGGAACAGGAATTTATTGGTATATGACAGGTGGTATGTTGCTTATGATGGTAGCAGCAGTTGCTATATATAGAAAAAGGTATTATGAGTATATGAACAAATAGTTTTCCTATTTATTCATAACTCTTATATATATAAAAAAAGAAAGGGAGATAGAATATGAAATTATTTAAAAAAGTTTCAGCAATGGTGGTTTCATTATTGATGGCACTAGCAATGGTAGTACCAGTAGCTGCCGCTAATCCAACAATTACAGTAAAAAACATTGCTACAGACGAAAATGTAACATTATCTTATTTAAAAGTTGTTAAACAAGATAAAACTACAAAAACAGGATGGGCTTTTGTTAGCGATGAAGTAACTAAAATTTTTAAAGAAGAGTATAAAAAAAATGATGCTCAAGCTATTTTAGCTTCATTAGCTAATAGTGCTGCTCATTCTAAAGCGTTAGCTAGATTAGGAAATTTAAATGGATTTACTAAATTTACAGATAACGCTGGAAGAAAAACTGAAGTAGATGGTGCAGGGTTATATGTTGTTAAAGTTGTAGATAACTCAAATAAATATACTTATAACGTTATGGCCGCTCCAATTAATTTTGAATATGCTAATAATCCAGCAACATTAAAAAATGCTGAATTAGCTGTAAAAAGATCTGAAACAAAATTAACTAAAACAGTTAACGATGCAGATGGTGCTGTACACAATGGTCAAACAGTAACTTATACAATCAATGTAAAAGTTCCTTCAATTGATCCAACTGCAACAAATAAGTTATTTAAAGTAACTGATGCATTAACAGGTGCAGAATACAAAAAAGATACAGTTGTTGTTAAATTAGGGGATAGTAAAATAAATATTGCTCCTACATTTGATGATGCAACTAATTCATTTGAATTAGATTTATCATCTTTCATTGATGATACAAACAGTAATGCTGGAAAAGATGTTACAATTACTTATGATGTATTAGTAACTTCTGAAAATGATAAAGTAAAAAATACTGCTAACGTAAGTCGTACAGGTTCAGAAAATTATTCAAGTGATTCTGTAGATTTATATGAAGGTGCAATTACTTTAACAAAAACAAATGATTATGAAAAAGAAAGTGATAAAAAATTATTAGCTGGTGCAGGCTTCAACGTATTAGATAAAGATGGAAATGTTCTTAAATTTGTCGATAAAGGTAATAATAATTACGTATTAGCTAAAGATCAAACAGTAACTACTGGTGTCGTAACTGAAGTTGTAACTGGTGCAAATGGTCAATTAGTAGTTAAAGGTTTAGATAAAGGTGAATATCAATTTAAAGAAGTTACTGCTCCTGATGGATATTCTATTAATGAAACTAATTCAAGTGCTACTTTAACAATTACTGGTGATAAAGCAACTGCAGAATTTACTGCTGATGCAGATATGAGAGATACAGAAGTAGGTGCTTTACCTGAAACTGGTGGTATTGGTACTACAATCTTTACAGTAGGTGGATGTGCAATTATGGTTGCAGCTGCTGCATTATTCTTTATGAATAAAAAGAAACATGAAAAATAAAATAATTATCAGAGGCTTTTAGCCTCTGATTCTTAAAATGATATAAGAATAAGGAGAGACCAGATGAAAAAGAAGTTAAGCAATATAGTTATAATCTTGATATTCGTTGCTGGTTTGTCCTTATTGGTATATCCATTTGTTGCCAATAAGTGGAATAGTTATAGACAAGATCGTTTAATCAGTAACTATGAAAAGATAGTAAGTCAGAAAAGTAATTCAATAGATTATGATGCAGAAATGAAAAAAGCCAAGGCATATAATGATGCTTTAGCACCACATATTTTGCCGGATTCATTTATTAAAGCAGAAAATCAAAAGTCAGAAGATAAGTCATATACTTCAGCTTTAAATCTTGCTGGGGATGGAATAATGGCTATTGTTGAAATTCCTAAAATAGATGTGAAGTTACCTATTTATCATACAACGAGTGAAGAAGTATTAAGTAAGGCTGCTGGACATTTGGAAGGAAGTTCTTTACCTGTAGGGGGTAAAGATACGCATGCAGTTATCTCTGCACATAGGGGGTTGCCAAGTGCAACATTGTTTACTGATTTGGATCAAGTTAAAAAGGGAGACCACTTTTTGGTCCATGTTTTGAAAAAAACGTTATGTTATGAAGTTGGTAGTATTGTTGAAACTGAACCTGATGATACATCAGCTTTGGCTGTTCAAGAGGGAAAAGATTTAGTTTCGTTGCTTACATGTACACCTTATGGTGTGAATACTCAACGTTTGATTGTAACAGGTCATCGTGTTTCTTATAACAAATCTGTTGTAAATAAGGAAAAGAAAAATGGTTTTACAAGTCTTCATACGAATTATTTGTTATGGGTTATTGTTGGTTTAGCTGTTACTGGTGGTTTTATCTTTATTTTATATAAAAAGGATAAAAAGATGAGATCTAAGGAGTAGTTATATGAAAAAGAGATTACCGAGTATTTTGGTTGGATTGTTATTCTTAGTTGGGTTGGGTATTATGATTTATCCCACTGTTTCTAATCAATGGAATACTTATCGACAAAATAAATTGATTAGTAATTATGAAAAAATAGTTGATGATATGTCTGATGAAGACTTTAGTCAAGAATGGCAAAATGCACAAGCATTTAATGAAACAATAAGTGGGAATAATGTTTTTGCTGATGTGTTTGGTGAAAAGCCCAAGGATAGTGAAAATAGTGAATATAATCGAGTTTTAAATATGAATAATGATGGAATCATGGGATATATTTCTATTCCTGAAATCAATATTAAATTAGCTATTTATCATGGGACAAGTGATGATGTTTTACAAACGGGTGTTGGTCATATTAATGGGTCTAAACTTCCTATTGGAGGTGAAAGTACACATTGTGTTTTAGCAGCGCATAGAGGTCTTCCTAGTGCAGAATTGTTTACTGATATTGATCAACTACAAACAGGTGATAAATTTTATTTGCATATTTTAGATAAGGTTTTAGCTTATGAAGTAGATCAAATTTTACCAATGGTTGATAAAGATGATCATCAAACTTTACAAAATGCTTTGTCTATTACTGAGGGTCAAGATTATGTTTCATTATTTACTTGTACACCTTATGGAGTGAATAGTCATCGTTTAATTGTAAGAGGACATCGTGTTGAATATAATGGTGAAGAAGATGTTAAACAATCTGTTGGAGATAGAATGTTAGAGTCTATTAAAAACTATTATATGTTGATTTTAGTTTTAGGTTTATCAATTACGATACTTGTTATTATTATAATGAGATATGTTTTTAATAAAAAGAAATAAGGGAGGATATGAGGATGAAAAAGAAATTTTGTAAGTTATCGGCTATCTTTATAGCGTTGATAATGATGTTTACGGTTGTTGTTTTACCAAATGTTGAAGCAGCATTACCTGTAGATGTTAATAAAAAATGTAGTTTAGAAATTTCAATTAGCTCTCATAGTTATGCTGAGGATTTATCGAAAAATGATGTTCAGGTGGATCTTTATAAGGTTGCTTCTATTAGCCAAGGTGGCAATTATACAGGTTTAGATGCATTTAAAGACATTGATTGGTCAACTGTTAAATATGATGCAACTCAATCAGCGAAGACTTGGAAACAAAGAGCAAGTGAAGCTTCTAAAGTCATTAAAGATGCGACTCCAGCTTATACAGCAACTTTAAAAGGCGGATATGTTAAGCTAACAAATTTACAAACAGGACTTTATTTAGTTGTTGTTAATGATATGAATAGTCAATATTATTCTTATAAGTTTACACCTTATTTAGTTTCTCTTCCAAATAATTATTATTATACAACTAAAAAGGATGATACATGGTATTATGATTTAGTTGGTTCGAAAGCTATTGGTATTAAAGCTGATCGAGAACTAAGAATGAGTTCTATTCAAATTACTAAAAAATTAACAAGTCAAAATACAACTTTAACAACAAATGCAACATTTGTTTATCAAGTTGATATTGAAACAATTGAAAATCAAAAAGAAACAAGATTTATTACATTAAATTTTGATGAAGTAAAAGAGAAAACAATTAGAATTGCCGATATTCCAGCAGGTTCAAAAGTAACTGTTACGGAAGTTTATACAGGAGCTGGTTATGAAATTGTTGGTGATTCTAAAAAAGTTTTGGAATCATTAGTGGCAGATGAAGATAGTCAAGAGATTGCAACGGCAAGTTTTGAAAATAAAGCTTCTAATGAAATTCATGGTGGTTATGGAATTGTTAATAATTATAAATATTCAAAAGAAGTTCAAGATTATACAGTTAAACAAAGTAAAGAAAATAAGACAGTTCAAGAGTAGGAGGATAGAGATATGAGAAAATTAAACAAAAAATTAGTATTATCTATTGTTGCTCTTGTGATGATTTCTACTTTAGGTATTGGTAAGGCTTTGGGATATTTTACGACTCATACGAATGCAACTGGTGGATATAAAATGGATTTAGGTTTTACAGATACAAAGATTGAGGAAGATGTTGATAAAGATGGGAAACATGTTGTGATTACTAATGTTGGTGATTATGATTGTTTTGTGAGAATTAAAGTTTTTGCAGCGGATAACCTTAAAATTAAATATAATTTAGGTAAAGATTGGCAAGAAAGTGATGATGGGTATATTTATTATAATAAAGTGCTTTCTTCTAAAGATAAAACAAGTGAATTAAATATTAAATATACACTACCTGAAGTAAATGATGATAATAAGGATAAAGATTATAATATCGTTGTTATTCAAGAATTTACACCGGTTGTTTATGATGATCAAGGAAACTTAATTGCTAATTGGCAACAAGTTTATGAAACAGAATAGGAGGTTATGGTAATGAAAAAAGTGAAATCGATTTTTATGAAACCTACAATCCTTCTTGGTATAGCTGCTGTTTTATTACTTGGAAGTGGTGTAGGAAGTGCACGTGCAGCACTCACATATTATAGTGATCAATATTCAGCTTCTATGGATATGTCTACAATTGGAGTTTCTTTAAAGGAGAATGGAAAGGTTGTTAGTTCAAAGACGTATGATGATCAAGGAGATGCAACAACTAATGGTGAAGGTAAACTTCTTCAAAATTTATTAAAAGATGATGAAAAGTTTGTTTTAGGAAAAACTTATGATGAAAAGTTAGCTGTAGAAAACAGTGGTAATATTGATACTTTTGTAAGAGTTGTTTTAACAAAGAGTTGGCAAGATAAAGAAGGAAAAAATGTTGATTTATCACCAGCATTGATTGAATTAGGATTTAATCAAGATGGATGGGTCATTAATGAGGCTCAATCAACAGATGAACGTGTTGTTTTATATTATACAAAGGTAGTTGAAAGTAAGAAAACAACACCGGATTTTATGAAAACTATTCGTATTAGTAATCAATTGTCAACAATGTATACGAAAGTAGAAGATGAAAAAACAATTAAATATCAGTATACTTATAATGGATATACATTTACATTAGATGCAGAAGTTGATGCAGTACAAACTCATAATGCGAAAGATGCTATTAAGAGTGCTTGGGGGATTGATGTGAGTGTTAATGACGATGAAACTGAATTGAGTTTAGGATAGGAGGGTACAGATGATGAAAAAAAGAATTTTGTGCCTTGCTATGGCACTTATGATGATGGTTGGTACTTTTTCAACAGTTCAAGCTAAAGAATTAGTAGGAAAAGATCATTGGAAGGTTTCATTTGATGGTAGCCAAATGACAACTAATTTTGGTAAAGATCAAATGAATGATGAATTAAGTAATATTCAGCCTGGAGATTCAATGACTTTACAAGTTAAAATCGAAAATAAAAATAGTCAATATACTGATTGGTATATGACAAATGAAATTATTAAGACATTGGAAGATGGATCAAAGGCAACTAATGGTGCTTATGAATATCGTCTAGCTTATGTAGATAGTCAAAATAATGAAACTTTAATTTATGACAGTTCTACTGTTGGAGGAGATAGTTCACAAGGGTTAAAAGAAATTAAAGGTCTTGATGATTATTTCTATTTAGGAAGATTGGCTAAAAATGATGTTGGGTATGTCACACTTACACTAAGTGTTGATGGAGAAACACAAGGGAATAGTTATCAAGCGACAATGGCACAATTGGAAATGAATTTCGCTGTAGAAAACGTCTCTAATCCAGCAGTAACTGTTAATAAAATAGAACATAAAAATGTTTATTCTACTGTTAAAACGGGAGATAGTACAAATATTTTATGGTATTGTGCGTTAGGTTTAGTAAGTGGTTTGTTACTCATTATCCTTGCAATTTTCTTTAAGAAAAAATCAAAAGATGAAAAGAAAGGAGAATAAATGATGAAGCGATTAAAAAAATTATTTATCATGATGATGTCTTTGACAGTTTTCCTTTCTCTTGCTTATACACAAGTCTGTGCATATGGATATAAAGTTACTTTATATACTGGTAATCAAGGAACAATTAATAGTCAAAATGAAATGAGTATAAATGTTTCTAAAGGACAAATGGTTTCTTTAGATCTATCACAAATAGAATTACCTCAAGATAGTAAATATTATGTTAAAGGTATTCGTTTGAGTGGACATGATAGTGTTGATAATTTGGATCCTGCAACTTTTGTAGTTAATGGTGATTTAGATTATGTTGTTGTTTATGGAGTAAAAGGTAATCAGGTTTCTTATACGATACGTTATGTAGATGAAAATGGTAAGCAATTATCTGAAGATACCGTTTTATATGGAAATGTAGGAGATAAACCGGTTGTAGCTTATAAATATATTGATAGTTATATACCTCAATCCTATGCTCTTACAAAAACACTTGTTGAAAATGAGAAAGAAAATGTCTTCACATTTACTTATAAACCAGGTGAAACGGGTGAAATAATAGAAAATACAAATATTGTTACAACAGTTATTTCAACAACACCTTCAACAAATGCAAATCAAGGTAATAATGGAACAGGAAATGCAACAGGTGTAACACAAAATAATGATGGGGATACGACAACAGCTGGAGATGAAGATGTTCCACAAGGTTTAGTTGATTTAGATGATGAAGATACACCAAAATCTAATATTTCAGTTAATAATGAAAAAAATAGTTCAACACCAATTTATGCAGGTATAGCAATCTCGCTTGCAGCAATTGTAGGAATTATTGTAGCATTTATGACAATTAGAAAGAAAAGAGTTTAATGTCACAAAAGAAAAAGAACCCAGTAGCTACAGTATGTAGCTTGCTGGGTACTATTTTATTAATTGTTTTAATATTAGGGTGTATACCATTAACTGTTCCTAAAGCATTTGGATATAATATTTATACTGTCATTAGTGGTAGTATGGAACCTGCAATTCCTGTAGGTAGTCTTGTTTATGTAAAGTATCAAGAACCTGAAACAATTCAAAAAAAAGATGTTATTGCATTTTATGGTGCTAAAGATGCTTCTTCTATAGTGACACATAGAGTTGTTACGAATAAAAAACTTTCTGGTGAATTTATTACAAAAGGAGATGCAAATCAAACAAAAGATATGAACCCTGTAAATTATAATAATTATATGGGTAAAGTTGTTTTATCAATTCCTGTCATTGGTGGTATTGCACAATCTTTGACAACAGGTAGTGGTAAAATTGCTTTATTTTGTTTAATAGCATTTATTCTATTATTAGAAATTTTGGGAAGTTTGTTACATAAAGTAGAATTTAAAAAATAGTCTTAAGAAGTCCTGAGGGACTTCTTTTTTTGGACTATCCGTCCATTGAAAGAAGGAAAAGAGAAAGATA
>NZ_JABWDK010000027.1:0-26769 GCF_013361255.1 Faecalibacillus sp. H12
ATAGTACATTGTGCGAAAATAGCTCGTTGCCAGTTCCTTCTTTTTTTTATGTTTTAAGAATTTTCCCTTAAGTGGTTTTTTATTTTCAAATAATGAAAGCTTTTACATATTTAAAATAATTAGTATAAACTATCCCTTGAGGTGAATATAATGGAATTAAGTATTTTGTTAATTCAACAAATATGTCAATTATTTATTATGATCTTTTTTGGCTTTTTGCTTGTAAGAGGTCGAGTTTTAACAGCGGAAAATAGTAAAGTATTATCTATTTTACTTTTATATGTTGCATGCCCTTGTGCCATTATCAATTCTTTTATGATTGATTTTACATCAGATAAGTTGATTGGTTTAGGAATATCTTTTTTAGGGGCTATTTTAGTACATATCATTTTTATTCCATTTGCTAATTTATTAGGAAAAATTTTTGGTTTTACACCTATCGAAAAAGCAACACTTATTTATTCAAATTCTGGTAATTTAATTATTCCTTTAGTAGGAGCCATTTTAGGAAATGAATGGGTCATTTATTCAAGTGGCTATATGGTTATACAAACTATTTTATTATGGACACATGCTAAAAGTCTTGTTTGTAATGAACCATCATTTGATATAAAAAAGATTCTATTAAATATTAATATTATTGCTATCATTATTGGAATTTGTCTTTTTATGTTTCAATTACAATTACCATCTTTACTTGTTGATACTTTTTCTAAAGTAGGAAGTATGATGGGACCATTAGCGATGATTGTTATTGGAATGCTTATTGGAGAAATGGATTTAAGGAGTATTTTTGTAGAAAAGAGAACATATTTAATTTCTTTATTTAGATTAGTTGTCTTTCCATTAATTATGATTCTTATTTTTAAATTTACAGGTATGTCTCGTTTAACAGTTGATGCTGACAAAATTTTGTTGATTACAATTTTAGCTGCATCTGCACCACCAGCAGCAACAATTACACAATTTGCACAACTCTATAATAAACATCCAGGGTATGCAAGTATTATGAATGTAATGGGGGTTATTTTTAGTATTATTACGATGCCATTCATGATTATGATTTATCAATTATTATAAAAGGTAGAGATACCTTTTTTATTTATAGTTTAATAAAAGGAGTTAGAAATGAAAAAAATATTATGTATTTTATTATTACTTCTTACAGGGTGTTCCTCTAAAACATCAATGATAGAAATCCAAAAACATGTTTATGTAGAAAAAGAATTTAAAGATAGTTGGTTAGAAACTAATGAATTTGGTGATAGCTATATTAAAGAAGAACTCCAAGGAGGATATCATTATCATTTTGATCAACAGTTTTTAGAAATCTTTTTTAATACTGGCGGGAAGATAGAACTTTATAACTACAGTATTAAAAAGAATGATTTGATTATTTCAGGGGAAATGATTCCTCCTAAAACGATTCGTTTAGTTCATCCACATCTTGATAATGTGACAAGTGAAGGAGTAATTATTCATGAATTAGGTCATTATTTTGATGAAAAACATCAATTTAGTTCTTCTAAACAGTTTACAAAGTTATATAAGAAATATAGAACATTATTTAATCAAAAGACAAAAAAAGAATATTTTGCAGAATGTTTTAAAGAATATGTTGGTGGTCATCAAGAAAAGGTGAAACCATTTCATTCATATATGAAGACAATTACTCAAAAAATACGCCAAAAAAATAAATGAGCTATGCAAAAAGCGTGACTTATGAATAAAAAAACGATATAATGTGTCTAAAAAAGAAACTAATAAATAGGTTTTGATAAATGATATTAATGCACTTTAAAATATGATAATATGTTATGGTGAGGTGAAAATGATGGATGATTTTATTAGACCGCCAAAAAAAGAAGTAAAACAAGAAACAAAACAAAGACCAATCAAAGAAGTTTTAATTGTTATTTTGATTATTGTCTGTCTTGCAATTGGGTATTTTGCAGGCTATGTTTCAAAAAAGAATGTTATTGTTAAAAGTAAAAATGATAGCAGTATTATTAATGAAGTTTATGATACTTTAGATAAGTATTGGGTAAATACGAATGATCAAGATGTAAGTTTAAATACCTCTGCTATTGAAGGAATGGTTGCAGGATTAAATGATCCTCATTCAAGTTATCTAACAAGCAAAGAAGCTGTTGAATTTAATCAAACAGTTGCTGGAAATTATCAAGGCATCGGTGTAGGTTTTTCTATGGTAGAACAAGGGGCCATGATTACTAAAGTATATAGTGATTCACCAGCAATTAAAGCAGGCTTAAAAGTTGGCGATATTATCACGAAAGCGGATGGAAATGAATTAGCACAAGCAAGTACTGATCAAGTAAGAGACTACGTGCGAGGTGAAGATGGAACAGAAGTTACATTAACGATTTTAAGTAATCAAAAAACAAGTGATGTGACAGTTACAAGAGGAGCATTAGATACTTCTGCTTTTTATGAAATAAGAAAACAAGGAAATGTATCTTTTGGATATATTGAATTATCAACTTTTGGAACAGATACTGCTAAGCAAGTAGAAACAGCCTTAGAAATGTTTAAAAAGAAAAATATTCAAACATTAGTTATTGATTTAAGAGATAATGGTGGAGGCTATTTAACAGCTGCTACAGATATTTTAGATTTATTCTTTACTTCAGATGAAGTAATTTATCAAATGAAAGAAAAAAATAGTGCAGCAAAAAAATATTATGCAGAATCAGATAAAAAATATGAATTTGAAAATGGTTATATTCTTGTAAATGAAAATACAGCAAGTGCTTCTGAATTAACAGCAGGAGCTTTACAAAGTGAAAAAGGATATCAACTTATTGGAAAAACAACTTATGGAAAAGGAAGTGCACAAACTCAAAAAACGCTTTCTGATGGATCAGTTTTAAAGTATACGTATGCTAAATGGATGATTCCTAATGGGACATGTATTAATGGAAAGGGTCTAACACCTGATGAAGAAGTTGATAATGTTTCATTATCAGGAATTACAACAAAAGATGTAAAAGAAACCTTAAAAGTTGATTGTGTAAATACACGTATTAAATCTATGCAAAAGATGCTCAATATTTTAGGATATTCTGTTGATCGAGAAGATGGTTATTTTTCAGTTAATACACAAGCAGCATTACAACAATTTGAAACAGATAATCATTTAAACGTAGATGGAGAGTATAGTCAAAGTGATAAACAAATGCTGGTTGCAAGAATGATGATTTATATCAATAATCATGAAAATGATAAACAGTATGATCAGTTAATGAAAATCATAAAATAAGGTGGTGAAACTATGTCTCAGTTTAAACTCGTTTCTCCTTTTCAACCAATGGGAGATCAAGTTCAAGCTATTCAAGAACTTGTAGATGGTTTAAAAGCAGGTAAAAAGGAACAAGTCTTACTTGGGGGAACTGGAACAGGAAAAACATTTACTGTTGCTAATGTTATCAAAGAATATAATAAACCAGCGTTGGTTTTAGCACATAATAAAACATTAGCAGGACAATTATATTCAGAGTTAAAAGAATTTTTTCCTGAAAATAGAGTAGAGTACTTTATTTCAAACTTCGATTTTTATCAACCAGAAGCTTATATTCCAGGTAGAGATCTCTATATTGATAAAAATGCAAAAACAAATTATGAAATTGAAATGTTGCGTTCAGCAGCAATGAATTCACTTATTGAAAGAGAAGATGTCATTGTTGTTGCTTCAGTTGCTTCTATTTATGGACTTGGAAATCCTGAACAGTATAAAGAAATGATTTTCTCATTACGTGTTGATCAAGATATTGATCGTAGAGAATTATTGACATTTTTAGTCGATCGTCAATATCAAAGAAATGATATTGAACAAACTAAAGGAACTTTTAGGGTTCGTGGTGATGTTATTGAAATTGTTCCAGGACATAGTGAAAGTTATTTGATTCGTATTGAATTATTTGGAGATACAGTAGAACGTATTTGTGAAGTAGATCCCCTTACAGGACATATTTTAGGTTCTTATAATACGTATACTATTTATCCTGCTTATGGATATGTAACGAAAAAGGAACAAATGTTAAAAGCTTGTGATACGATTTCTAAGGAATTAGAAGAACGATTACAGTATTTTAAAGATGAAACAAAGCTATTAGAGTATGAACGTCTTGATCAAAGAACGAGACATGACGTAGAAATGTTAAGAGAAGTGGGAATGTGTCCAGGAATTGAAAATTATTCACGACATATCGATGGACGAAAAGCAGGTCAAAGACCTTATACATTGATTGATTATTTTCCTAAAGATTTTTTACTTGTCGTAGATGAAAGTCATGTTATGCTTCCACAAATTAGAGGAATGTATAATGGGGATCGTTCTCGTAAAGAAACATTAGTAGAATATGGTTTTAGACTTCCAAGTGCTTTGGATAATAGACCACTCGTTTTTGAAGAGTTTGAAGATTTGATTCATCAAGCTATCTTTGTTTCTGCAACGCCAGGTGATTATGAACTAGATAAGGTTCATCATCAAGTTGTTGAACAAATTATTAGACCAACAGGGCTATTAGATCCAATCATAGAAGTAAGACCTATTGATGGTCAAGTAGATGATATTATTGATGAAATTCATCAACGTATTGAAAAAAATGAACGTGTATTGATTACCACACTTACTAAAAGAATGGCAGAAGACCTCAGTGCTTATCTTGTAGAACTTGGGTTAAAAGTTGCTTATTTGCATAGTGATACTAAAACATTAGAAAGAACAGAAATTTTAAGAGATCTACGTCTTGGAAAATATGATGTTTTAGTGGGTATCAACTTGTTAAGAGAAGGATTAGACTTACCAGAAGTTTCTCTTGTTTGTATTTTAGATGCTGATAAGGAAGGTTTTTTAAGATCGGAAAGATCATTGATTCAAACTATTGGACGTGCTGCTAGAAATAGTCATGGTAAAGTTATTATGTATGGTGATAAAATTACTGATTCTATGCAAAAGGCCATTGATGAAACAGCAAGACGTCGTGAAATACAAGAAAAATATAATAAGGAACATGGTATTATTCCTCAAACAATCAAAAAGGAAATTAGAGAAGCTATCCATGGACAAGAAAATGTGGATGAAGCCATTTCTCTTGTTAAAAAAGGTAAGAAAGCGAAGAAGAAAGATAAAGAAACACTTATTAAAGAACTTGAAAAACAAATGAAAGAAGCAGCAAAAGCACTTGATTTTGAAAGAGCAATGGAACTTAGAGATATGATGTTGGAGTTGCAAGGTGAAGTTTGAGTTTAATCATTTAGAAAAAAGTGTTTTAGATTCTTTATCTAAAAAGGGTCGAGTTTATCTTGTAGGTGGTATTGTTAGAGATATGGTGATGTATCAAAAGGTAGATTACCATGATGTAGATGTAGAAATCTATGATCTAGAAATAGATGAGATTATTGATATTTTATCTCAATATGGAAAAGTAAACGAGGTAGGTAAAAGTTTTGGTATTTTAAAATTGGATTGTTTACCAAATTTTGATTTTGCTTTACCTCGTATTGAAAGAAAAAAAGGACAAACACATCGAGAATTTGAGGTAGAAGTTCATAAAAATTTAGATATGAAAATAGCATGTCGTAGAAGAGATTTTACAATCAATGCAATGATGTATGATTATCAAAATGAAAAGCTGATAGATTATTATCAAGGACAAGAAGATATTAAAAATAAATGTTTAAAAATGGTTGATGAAAAAACATTTTATGAAGATCCTTTAAGAGTATTAAGATTAGCTCAATTTATGGCTCGTTTTGAATTTCAAGTGGATTTAAAAACAAAAGAGATTTGTCAAAAAATGGTCAATGAAGGAGTTTTACAATATTTATCTTTAGAACGAATTCAACAAGAATATAATAAGTTATTGATGTCTTCACATCCATCAATGGGTTTAAAATTCTTATTAGAACTCAATGCTCTTATTCGTCCTTTAGAAACATTAGCAACATGTCCTCAAAGATTAGATTTTCATCCTGAAGGAAATGTGATGAATCATACTTTATTAGTTGTTGACTTAGCTGCTTTATGTAAAGATAAAACAAGTTGGCCACTTGCTTTCATGTGGAGTGCTTTACTTCATGATATAGGAAAACCATTAGTAACAACTCCTGAAGGAAAAGCACCAGGGCATAATGAAAGTGGTGTAAAAGTTTTTAATCAATATTTTAGTCATTTTTTTACAAATAAAAAAATGAAAAAATATATTCGTACAATGATCTATTATCATATGCATTTGATGAATATGGTAAGAAATCAAAGCAAAGATTATAGTTACTATAAATTATTAAAAGGAATAGAAGGAATTTTTCCTTTAAACGATTTAGTATGTATGTCGAAATGTGATAAGTTAGGACGACTTGCAAATCGTCCAGAAACAATTTCAACATTAGATACTTATGTTGAAGAAAAGGTTTCAAGATGTGGAAATCATGCATTAAAACCTTTTGTGGATGGTAAACTCTTAATAGAATTAGGATTTAAACCTAATCAAGATTTTAAAGAATTACTTGATTGGGCCTATGATTTACAAATGAGAGGGTATGACAAAGAAAGTGTTATTCAATTATTGAAAGGAAGAAAAGATGGAAAATAAATTAATTATTCGAGGAGCAAGAGAAAATAATTTAAAAAACATTAATATCGATATTCCTAAAAATAAACTTGTTATTATGACAGGTCTTTCTGGTTCAGGGAAAACATCTTTAGCTTTTGATACAATTTATGCTGAAGGACAAAGAAGATATGTAGAATCACTAAGTGCTTATGCAAGACAGTTTTTAGGCAATATGGAAAAACCAGATGTTGATGCGATTGAAGGTTTATCACCTGCTATTGCAATTGATCAAAAAACAACTTCTAACAATCCACGTTCAACTGTAGGAACAGTTACAGAAATCTATGATTATTTAAGATTGTTATATGCACGTGTAGGAAAAGCTTATTGTCCTAAACATGATGTTGTTATTGAAAGTCAGACAATTAAACAAATGGCAGATACGATTGACCAATACGCTGATAGCGATCGTTTAATGGTTGTCGCAAGAGTTGTTAAAAGAAAGAAAGGAACTTTTAAAGATTATTTTGCGGACTTATTAAAAGATGGTTATTTACGTGTGGTTGTTGATGGACAAAATTACATGTTGGATGAAGAAATCGAACTTGATAAAAATAAAAAACATGATATTGATGTCGTTATTGATCGTATTATCAAAAAAGAAGGTTATCGTAGTCGTTTAGTAGATTCTTTAGAAGTCGGTTTGAAACTAACGGGTGGAGAAGTCATTGTTCAAAACTTAACAACAAAAACAGAAGAACTTTTTAGTGAACATCTTGCTTGTCCAATTTGTGGTTTTTCTGTTCCTAAATTAGAACCACGTTTATTTTCATTTAATAATCCATTAGGAGCTTGTCCGGATTGTCGTGGATTAGGGATTAAAAATGAAGTGGATGTTGATTTATTGATTCCAGATTGGAGTAAATCAATTAATGAAGGTGGACTTCGTTATTTTAAAACAGCAGTCGGAACAAATCGTATTGAATGGCAAAGATTTTTAGTTCTTTGTAAGAAATATAAAATAGATTTAGATAAACCATTAAAAGATTTTACAAAACAAGAATTAAGTTATATTCTTGATGGTTCGAGAGAACCTATTAGTTATGAAATCGTATCAGATAGTGGAAATGTCTCACGTACAACAAAATTTATTGAAGGTGTGAGAACATTAATTGCAAGAAGATATGAAGAAACAACTTCAAAATGGTCAAAAGAATGGTATGCATCCTTTATGTCAGAACATACTTGTCCTACATGTAAGGGAAGAAGACTTAATGATCAAGTTCTTTCTGTAAGAGTCGGTGGTTTAAATATTGCTGAATTTACAGAACAATCAATTGAGGATGCTTTACATTTTATTCAAAATATAAAATTAACAGACTATGAAATGAATATTGCTCGATTAGTTGTTAAAGAAATCAATGATCGTCTTACATTCTTAAATAATGTTGGTCTTGGTTACTTAACACTTGCTAGACGTGCAGGAGGATTATCTGGTGGAGAAGCTCAACGTATCCGTCTAGCAACTCAAATTGGAACACGTCTTACGGGAGTGTTATATGTTTTAGATGAACCATCTATTGGTTTACATCAAAGAGATAATGAAAAACTTATCAAATCTTTACAAGATATTAGAGATTTAGGAAATAGCGTTCTCGTTGTTGAACATGATGAAGATACAATGAGAGCTTCAGATTTTATTGTTGATATTGGTCCAGGAGCTGGTGTTCATGGTGGACAAGTCATTTGTGCAGGAACACCAGAAGAAGTTATGAATTGTAAAGATTCTATTACAGGACAATATTTATCTGGAAATAGAAAGATTGAAGTTCCTCAAAAACGACGTAAAGGGAATGGCTTATTTATTGAAGTCAAAGGGGCTAAGGAACACAATTTAAAGAATATTAATGTTAAATTTCCTCTTGGTAAATTCAATGTCGTTACAGGAGTATCAGGAAGTGGTAAATCAACATTAGTGAATGATATTTTAGGAAAATCATTAATGAGATATGTTTATCAATCAAAAGAGAGACCAGGTTTACATAAAGAAATCTTAGGAATTGAAAATATTGATAAAGTCATAGAAGTTTCACAAGATCCAATTGGAAGAACACCACGTTCAAATCCAGTAACTTATACAGGTGTCTTCGATGATATTCGTGATTTATTTGCACAAACAAATGAAGCGAAAATGAGAGGTTATGATAAAGGAAGATTCTCATTTAACGTTAAAGGTGGTCGTTGTGAAGCGTGTCAAGGTGATGGATTAAAGAAAATTTCAATGCACTTTTTACCAGATGTCTACGTTCCTTGCGAACAATGTGAAGGTAAACGATATAATGAAGAAACTTTACAAGTGACTTATAAAGATAAAAATATTTATGATGTTTTAGAAATGACAGTAGAAGAAGCGGTAGATTTCTTTGATAATTTACCAAAAATTAGAAATAAGATCCAAACACTTTATGATGTTGGTCTTGGTTATATTAAACTTGGTCAAAGTGCAACAACTCTTTCTGGTGGAGAAGCTCAAAGAGTTAAACTTGCAAGTGAATTACAAAAGAAGTCAACAGGAAAAACTGTTTATATTCTTGATGAACCAACAACTGGATTACACAGTCATGATGTTGCAAGACTTATCGATGTTTTACAACGTATTGTTGATCAAGGAGATACAATTATTGTTATTGAACATAATTTAGATGTTATTAAAGTAGCAGATCATATCATTGATTTAGGACCTGAAGGTGGAGCTGGAGGAGGAACAATTGTTGTTACAGGTACTCCAGAAAAAGTAGCAAAGTGTGAAAAAAGTTATACAGGTCAGTTCTTGAAATCAATGCTTTAAGGAGAAAAAAGATGAAATCAATTACAGTAGAAAAATTATTAGGGAATAATAAAAATTATCAACAAGTTACAGGAAATGAAGAATCTTTAAAAAGAGTTATTTTAACTGGTGAAATCAATCGACCAGGTTTTGAATTAGCAGGATTCTTCAAACATAGTGACTTTAGAAGAATTATTGTCTTTGGTGATAAAGAAATGGCTTTTATTGCTGAGATGACAGAAGAAAGACAAAAAGAAATCTTTCCGTGTTTAATTAATGAAGAAGTACCTTGTATTGTAATTTGTAAAGGACATGCTTGTCCTGAAGTATTAAAAAATATTGCTGATGAAAGAAACTTTCCAATTTTTCAAACAGAAATGATTACAGGTGTTGTATCAAGTGAACTTATGAATACCTTAGAAGAAAAACTTGCAAGAGAAACATTAATGCATGGTGTTTTTCTAAATATTCATGGTAAAGGTGTCATTATTAAAGGGGATAGTGGAATCGGTAAATCAGAAATTGCTTTAGAACTTGTTAAAAGAGGCCATTTATTAGTTGCTGATGATGCTGTAGAACTTTATCGTATAGGACAAAAAATCGTTGGTAAAGCACCTGCTGTTCTTGCTAATTTATTAGAAATTAGAGGAATTGGGGTTATTGATGTTTCTAAGATGTTTGGTATTTCTGCTATTTTAGATAGAAATGATGTTGATTTGGTGATTCAGCTAGAACGTTGGGTACCATCACGTGAATATACACGTGTAGGGGTTGAAGAAAATGATATTTCAGAAGATGTTTTAGGAATTAAAATTCCTAAAATAGTTGTTCCTGTATCAAGTGGTCGTAGTATGTCGGTTATTATTGAAGCGGCAGTTATGAATATGCGTTTACGTGACGTAGGTATTGATTCAAGTAAAGAATTTGTTGAACGTATTCTTAAAAATATTGATCATAATAAACAAGAACAATGAGATTCTTCCCAAGTTTTAATACCTTTATAGAAATTGGACCACTTTCTATACAATGGTATGCCGTTTGTATATTGACAGGTGCAGCAATTGCTTATTTTTTAGGGCAATATCATTTTAAAAAATTAGGTTATTCAAAAGAAATACTTTCTGATTATGTTTTTGGTTTATTATTTGTAGGAATCATTGGTGCTAGAATTTGGTATGTGATTTTTATGTGGAATGAATTGTATGCCAATAATCCGATGGAAATCATTATGATCAATCATGGAGGACTTGCTATTCAAGGAGGAGTTATCACAGGACTTATTTATAGTTATTTCTTCTTTAAAAAAAGAAATATTTCATTTCTTGTTGCGGGGGATGCCATCATGCCAGGTGTCCTTATTGCCCAAGCATGTGGGAGATGGGGAAACTTCTTTAATCAAGAAGCTTATGGAAGTGCAGTTGATTTAAGTTTCTTAAAAGCACTTCATTTACCACAGTTTATCATTGATAAAATGTATATTCATGGTCAATATTATCAACCTACATTTTTATATGAATCCTTAGGATGTGTGATTGGTTTTTTAATTATTTTCTTTATTATTAGAAAGTACCAACAAAAACAAGGAATTCAGTTTTTTACTTATTTTATTTGGTATGGAGTTATTCGTTTTTTCATAGAAGCATTTAGAACAGATAGTTTATATGTTTTTGGATTAAAAACAGCACAACTTGTTTCTATTGTATTTGTTATTGTTGGTTTAATAGGATTTATTTATTGTCATTTTAAAGGACAAGATGTATTGGAGGAAAGATAGTGCATAAGACTATCTTTTTTTTGTAAAATAGATATAATAATTTACATTAAGGAGAAAAGTATGAAAAAAGCAATTATTTTTGATTTAGATGGAACACTCTTAAATACAGATTTATTAATAAAAAAATCATTTATACACACATTTAAAAAATATAAACCAGGTTATACTTTAAGTGAAGAAGAACTGCTTTCATTTCTAGGGCCTTCTTTAAAAAATACCTTTAGTCGATATGTAGAAGAAGATCAAGTGGATGAATTAATTCAATATTATCGAGAATATAATCATGCACATCATGAAGATTATGTCACAATTTATCCATATGTTGAAGAAATGTTAAAATATTTAAAAGCACAAGACTTTCCTCTAGCTGTAGTTACAACAAAATATAAA
The DNA here is from genome assembly GCF_013361255.1 of Faecalibacillus sp. H12. Taxonomy (NCBI): domain Bacteria; kingdom Bacillati; phylum Bacillota; class Erysipelotrichia; order Erysipelotrichales; family Coprobacillaceae; genus Faecalibacillus; species Faecalibacillus sp. H12. Next base: position 11,567 of record NZ_JABWDK010000027.1, read on the forward strand.
GAAGCAGCTATATTAGGATTGGATTTATTTAATATAACGCCATATTTTGATGTCATCATTGGAGAAAATGATGTGAAACGTTCAAAACCTGATCCTGAAGGAATATTGTGTGCATTAAAAAAATTAAATTGTCAAGAAGGCTATTATGTAGGTGATAATGTAACTGATATTCAAGCAGGTAAAAATGCGGGAATTAAAACAGTAGGAGTGAAATGGTCACCTAAAGGATATGCTCTTATAGAAAAAGAACATCCAGATTTGTTAATTAATGATTATCAAGAATTTATAAATTATATAAAGGAGAAAGAAAAATGTTAGATTTAATAATTATTGGTGCTGGACCTGCGGGGTTAAGTGCTTGTTTATATGCGAGTCGTGCGGGATTAGATGTTTTAATATTTGATAGTGCAGCTCCAGGTGGTAAATTAAATGTTACTGCCCAAATTGAAAACTATCCTGGACTTAAACCAACACCAGGCCCAGAAATTGCTTTTACAATGTATGAAAGTGCCTTGAGTTTTGGAGCAAAAATGGAATATGGTGAAGTTTTAGATATTAAAGATTACGGAAATTACAAAGAAGTTGTCACTGCTAAACAAACATATCAAACAAAATATGTTTTAATTGCGACAGGTACAAAAGAAAGACAAATGAATCTTGAAAAAGAAAATGAACTTGTTGGACGTGGAATTTCTTATTGTGCTGTCTGTGATGGTCCTTTCTTTAAAAATCAAGAAGTTGCTGTTATCGGTGGTGGAAATTCAGCGCTTGAAGAAGCAATGTATCTTGCAACATTATGTAAAAAAGTACATTTAATTGTAAGACGAGATGTTTTTAGAGCTGATAAAATTATTCAAGATCGTTTATTAAAAAGTGAAAATATTGAAGTTCATTTTAAAAGAAAACCAGCTGAGATTTTAGAAGAAGATAACAAAGTAAAAGGTCTTGTTTTAGAAAATAGTGAGACAGGTGAAAAAGAAGAATTAATGGTCAATGGTATTTTTCCATTTATTGGTTTGGATCCTATGACACAATGTGCAAAATCATTAGGAATTGTCAATTCAGCAGGTTATATAGATGCAAATGAAAATATGGAAACAGCTGTTAAAGGAATCTTTGTAGCAGGAGATGTAAGAAATAAACAATTAAGACAAGTTGTTACGGCTACAAATGATGGTGCTATTGCTGGACAATACATTGCTTCATTAAAATAAAAGTTCAGATGGTTACATCTGGCTTTTATTTATAGATGAATTTTGATAGAATAGATACGAAAAATAGAAAGGAGAGGTATTATGGATAAAATTGAGATTGTCATTGTTACAGGTATGTCAGGTGCTGGAAAAACAACAGCGATGGCCGCTTTTGAAAATATGGCTTATTGTTGTATTGATAATTATCCAATTGCTTTATTAGGAGCATTTTCAGAATTTTTAAAGGATAATACGAATTATCAAAGAATAGCAATGGCAGTAAGTTTAGCTGATGCGCCAAAAGCCATTCGTTTTTTAAATAATGTAGATTGGCTAAATGTGTCGGTTATTTTCTTGGACTGTGATGATAATATTATTTTAAAAAGATATAAAGAAACAAGGAGAACACATCCTATTTTGATTTCTAATAAAGTCTCTACACTTGTAGAAGCTATTGAATATGAAAGAAAATTAGCAAGACCTATTTCTAAAGAAGCAAATGTGGTTATTGATACAACAAATCTAAAAGGAAATAAGTTCCAACAGTTATTAGAAAACCAATTTAATCACCAATCTATAAACCCATTTAGAATAAGTTTTGTATCCTTTGGATATAAACATGGTATACCTAAAGATGCAGATTTACTTTTTGATGTGCGTTTTTTACCAAATCCTTTCTATATAGAGGAACTTAGAAATCTTACTGGAAACGATAAAGAAGTTTATGATTATGTAATAGATAAACCTGAAACCCAAGTCTTTATTCAAAAAATGACAGATTTATTAGATTATTTATTAGAAGAATATGATAAAGAAGGAAAGACGCATGTTGTCATTGGTATTGGATGTACTGGTGGACAACATCGTTCAGTAAGCTTAACAAATTATTTTGCAGATCACTATAGTCAAAAATATCATGTTCATCGTCTACATAGGGATGCTGTTCATTAATGAAAGTATCATTTGCTAGACAAGTTAAAGAGGAAGTTGTTTTTAATGATTTTGATATTTGTTGTCAAAAAGCTATTTTATCAGCAATTATTAAAGTCAATGGAACACTTTCTTTATCAAATCAAGGTTTATTACTTACAATAAGAACAGAAAATGCAAAAATAGCATCTAAAGTTCATAAAATGTTAAAAGAAGTGTATCATCCTCATATAGAGTTTCTTGTTTCTAGAAAAATGAAATTACAAAAAAATAATGTCTATATTCTTAAAGTCTCAAAAGCAAGAGAAATCTTAGATGATTTAGGTTTAATGAATGGATTAGGTTTCCATACACTTCCTGATAAAAAAATAATTCAAAAAGAATGTTGTAAAAGAGCATTTTTAGCGGGTATCTTTTTATCTGGAGGATCTGTCAATAACCCAGAAACATCGAATTATCATTTAGAGTTATCTGTTGATGAAGAAGAATATGCGTTATTTATTCAAGAATTAATGAATTATTTTCATTTAAATGCCAAAATGACAAAAAGAAGAAACAAATATGTTATATATTTAAAATCGGCAGAGAAGATAGGAGACTTTTTAAGAGCCATTGGTGCGAGCCAATCGGTGATGAACTTTGAAAGTACTCGTATTGATCGAAGTATGTCAAATACTGTAAACAGATGGAATAACTGTGATATTGCTAATGAGGTCAAATCAATGGCTTCTTCTAATAAACAATTAGAAGATATCAGTATTATTGAGATGTTTATGGGACTTGATATGCTTGATGAAAAAACAAGAACTGTTGCTTTGATTCGTAAAAAATATCCAGATTATACATTAAATGAATTGTGTAATGCTTATCAAGATGAAACAGGTCTGACGATTAGTAAATCGGGATTGCATCATCGTTTTAAAAAATTAAGTGAACAAGCAGCACAATTAATGCAAATGCAAAATGAATAAAGATATTCACATTTTATTTGGTTTACGAATTAAAGAATTAAGAGTGAGAGCACATATCTCTCAAGAAGAACTTTCATTTCGTTCAGGATTATCTAAAAATTATATTTCAGATGTTGAAAGAGGTACGAGAAATATTTCTTTAAAAGCTATTTCAAAATTAGCGGATGGTTTGAAAGTAGAAGTGAAGGAATTATTTAATTTTTCTAAATAGGAGTAAAAAAATGCCAATTTATCAAATTATTTTAGTTATTGCAGTTGTTATTTTAGTTTTAAGTTTATTATTAAATTTATTATTCAGTCCTATTACATGGATCATTATTGCTATTCTTGTGATTTATTCTTTTATTAGAAGATACTTATATGAAAAACAATTGAAAGAATATAATGAAAGAATTGAAAAAGAAATCGCAGAGAAAAAAGCTGCTTATCAATCAGGTCAAGCTTACCGTAATGGGAGTGACGATGTTATTGATGTAAATTATGTAGAAAAAGATGAAAATGAATAAAAACTATTGACATCTAATTCATAGAGGTATACTATGATAGCAACAATACAAAAAGACATTGAAAAGGAAAGTAATTTATTGAAAATGCCTAGAGAGTTCTTGGTTGGTGGAAAAGAAACATGGAAAATAAATGAAAATGGCCTTGGAGTTGCATACCGAGCCAAGTTGGTTAGGCTATGACGGATTCACCCGTTAAAGTGATAGAGTATGATAGTACTCGATGAGGGAATAATCGTGAGGTTATTTTAAATTAAGGTGGTAACGCGAGGTAACTCGTCCTTTGTATAAAGGACGAGTTTTTTGTTTGTTGTATTGTAATAAAAGAAAAAGGGGAAAAGAAAAATGAAAAAGGGATTAAAATTATTATTATCAGCAGCATTCGCATTATCAATTGCAGGATGTGCTAATGGATCATCAAACGATGATAAAACAATTAAAATAGGAGCAACAGCTATACCGCATGCGGAGATCTTAAATGATGTCGTTAAAGATGAGTTAGAAAAAGAAGGTTATACATTAGAAGTGACTGAATTTACAGATTATGTAACACCTAATACTTCATTAGAAGATGGAGATTTAGATGCTAACTATTTCCAAACATTAGCGTATTTAAAAGAACAAAATAAAGAAAGAAAATTACATTTAAAAGCCGTAGCCGGTATTCATTATGAAGCAATGGCTCTCTATTCAGAAAACTTAAAATCATTAGATGATTTAAAAGATGGAGCTACAATTGCTGTACCAAACGATGGTTCAAATGAATCAAGAGCACTTGCTTTACTTGCTAAAAATAACTTAATTGAATTAAACGATGATACACTTTATACAGCATCAAGTATTACAGCAAATCCACATAATTATAAAATTGAAGAATTAGAAGCAGCCAATTTACCAAACAACTTACCAGATGTAGATGTTGCAGTTATTAATGGTAACTATGCATTAGAACATAATTTAGGAGATAGCACAAACGTTTTATTAACAGAAAGTTTTACAGATGAAGAAGCACAACCTTATATCAATTACTTAGTAGTTAAAGAAGGAAATGAAAATACAGCTAAAGCAAAAGCTTTAAAGAAAGCATTACAATCAAAAAAAGTGAAAAATTATATCAAAAAATATAAAGGTTCTGTTCAAGCTGTCTTTACAGATCCTACAAAATAAGGAGATTTAAAATGAGTGTTATTTATTTAGCTGGAGGATGCTTTTGGGGAGTTCAAAAATATTTTGATCAATTTGATGGAATTATAAAAACAACAGTAGGTTATGCTAATGGGCATACTGAAAATCCAAAATATGAAGATGTTAAAGCAGAAAAAACAGGACATGTTGAAACGGTAAAAATTGAATATGATGAAAGTCTTCGAAGTTTAAATCAAATATTGGATGATTATTATAAAATAATTGATCCTACTTCTTTAAATAAACAAGGTGAAGATGAAGGTATTTCTTATCGTACAGGTATTTATTATACAAATGAAAGTGACTTAGAAATTATTCAAAATAAAACAAATGAAATTCAAAAAAAATATCAAGAAAAAGTGGTTGTTGAGATACAACCACTCGATAATTTCTATGAAGCAGAGGAATATCATCAAAAATATTTAGAAAAGAATCCCCAAGGATATTGCCATATAGGAAAATGTTTTTTTGGTTGAGAGGAAGAGGTTTATGATTGAGATAAAAAATTTGTATAAAAGTTATAGCTCTTTAGAAGTGCTCAAAGATATTTCTTTTAAGATAGAAAAAGGAGATATTTTTGGAATCATTGGACAAAGTGGAGCAGGTAAATCAACATTGCTACGTTGTTTCAATGGTCTAGAGAATTTTCAAAAAGGAGAAGTGATTGTTGATGGACAAGCAATTTCATCTTTAAATAAAAAACAAATGAGTAATATTCAAAAAGAAATGGGTATGATCTTTCAAAACTTTAATCTTTTAAATAGATTAAATGTTTATGATAATATTGCTTTACCATTAAAGTTTTGGAAACAAGATCCTCATAGTTTAGAAAATAAACAGAGAATTGAAAAACTTTTGAAATTGGTGGGATTAGAAGAAAAAAGTCAAGCTTATCCTCGTCAATTAAGTGGAGGACAAAAACAAAGAGTAGCGATTGCTCGAGCACTTGTTTTAAATCCCGAAATTCTTTTATGTGATGAAGCTACATCAGCATTAGATCCACAAATTACAAGAGATATCTTAAATCTATTATTAAAAATCAACAAAGAGATGAATATTACGATTGTAGTTGTCACACATCAAATGGAAGTTATTAAACAAATCTGTAATAAAGTCGCTTTTCTTAAAGATGGACGTGTTTTATCAGTGGGTAAACCGGAAGAACTTTTTGTGGCACCAAATCAAGAAATTCAAAAATTTGTGGGCGATGATATTGAAATTCTGCCACAAACTGGTAAAAATATTAAATTATTCTTTACAAATAATAATTCCAAATCACATACGATTACACAACTTGCTAGAACACTTGATATCAACTTTGATATTTGCCAAGGAAAACTTGAAAACTTTAGAGGTTCCATGATGGGAAGCCTTATTATCAATATTGATGAAAAAGATCTACAAGCAGTAGGAAATTATTTAGATCAAGAAAAAATTAAATGGGAGGAAATTGTATGAGTGATATTATTTTAAAAGCAACGTATGAAACGTTATATATGGTCATTGGATCAACTTTCTTTGCTGTTATTTTAGGTTTTGTTCCAGCAATTATTTTAACACTCACTGCACCGGATGGATTAAAACCAAATAAGGTCGTTTATACAATTTTAGATATTCTTGTTAATATTTTTAGAAGTTTCCCATTTGTTATTTTAATGGTCATTGTGATTCCACTTACAAGATTAATTGCTGGTAAAGCGATTGGAACGACAGCAGCTCTTGTGCCACTTACAATTTCAGCTATTCCTTTTGTTGCTAGAGTCATTGAAAGTGCATTAAGAAGTGTTGATGTTGGGTTAATTGAAGCAGCTAAATCCTTTGGAGCTAGTGATTTTCAAATCATTTATCGTATTTATTTAAAAGAAGCTTTTCCTGCTATTTTATCAGGAATTACGCTTACAATGATTAGTATTATTGGTTATAGTGCGATGGGTGGTGCCTTAGGGGCAGGAGGACTTGGAGATATAGCGATTCGTTATGGCTATCAAGCTTATAAGATTCCTTATCTTGTTGTTACAAGTATCATCTTAATTATCTTTGTACAAATTATTCAAACAATCGGCAATCATTTATATAAAAAATTATCTTAAAAGACCCAAGCGGTCTTTTTTATGTTATGATTGAAAAAAGGAGTGGGAATATGAAATGTAAATATTGTGGAGCAGAAATAGGAAATAGCATTGAATGTCATTTATGTGGACATAAACAAATCGGGAAAACAACGTGTCCAGTCTGTTCAAAACTTATTTATCCTTATCAAGAATATTGTTCTAATTGTGGAAGTCCTACAATTTATCGTAAGTCTGATCCAATAAAAAAAGTAACCCCTGATACAAGTGTACATAGTGAAGCAAGTCATAATTATCATACAGTTTCTGAAAGTTATGATTATAAAAAGAATGCATATGATTATAAAAAGCCTTTTAAAGATTTGAATAAGTATGTACCCATTCAAAAAAATAAAAAAACGTTTAATCATCCAAATGTAAGAAAAAATAAACGAATTGTTAAGATAGTTATAGGAATTATTGTTGCCTTTAATTTAATTATTCCGATTGTAGGAGCAATTATTGGAATCATAGGAGATAGTTTAGAAACAGGTGAGACGACATCTTTTGATGATAGTGGAAATAGTTCATTAACAGACTTTAACATTCAACAAGATACATCACGCAGTGATTATAATTATAATTTCCAAAACAATAGTGGTGGAGTTTATATTTATCAAAATCATCTCTATCTAGCAACAGGAGATCAACTTCTTAAATATGATTCAACACTTGAAAATAAAGAAGTTTTAGAAGATGGAAGTTGTGATCATCTTTATGTAGATGATCGAGGTTATTTCTATTTACAATATGGAGATTTGATTTTTGCAGATCATCAAAATAATAAAAAGACTTTATTAAATGATGCTTATGATTGTTATGTTCTTGATCAATCTATTTTCTATATTCAAAATGATAATTTATATTGTTTAACGATAGATGATCAAATGAATAAAGTAGCTAATAAAAAGATCAAAGAGAATGTAAATCATTTTAGTATTGATGATCAAAACCAACGTATTTTATATGAAAATTTAAATTATAAAAATCAATTAATTGATTTTAATGGAAATGTTTTGAAAAAAGATGTTGATAGTTATGATGATTGTTATTTTTCTAATGGTTTATTATATTATCGTACTTATCAAGGAATCTATTATGTTGATTTAGATACACAAGAGGAAAAAGAACTTAAAGAAGTTGATAATATTTATCGTTTTGCACTCGCAAGAGATGAAGCAAATCAACAAGATATTGCTTATGTAGAAAGCTTGGATGATCAATTGGATGCATATGTAGGAGATGAGCAATATGCTATTTACGATGATGCAAGAGATTATTTTGTTGCCGGTCAATATGTTGTTTTTTATGCCTATGATGATGATTATACGCGTCATTATTTTATCAGTAGCTATGATGGTGAATATGCACCTTTCGAAGAATGACAATTTAGTCATTCTTTTTATTTTATGACTGTGGTAGAATAAGGTCACTAGGAGTGATAAGAATGTATTGTAGTCAATGTGGAACATATGTTGAAGATGATATGCTGTTTTGTCCTCAATGTGGAAAACAGTTAAAACCAATAAAAAAAGTTTGTATTCGTTGTCAGTTACCATTAACTGAAAATGAAGAAGTCTGTCCAGCTTGTGGAATGAGACAAACACAAGAAGAAGTAGTGGAAGAAGATCCTTATAAAGGATATTGGAAAAAGCCAATTCTTTGGATACTTTCAGCTGTTTTATGTTTATCAGCTGTTTTTCTAGGAAGTTATATGACAAGTCATCCTTTACAATCAATGTCAAGTCAAGAAAAAAATTATGTCTTAAAAGGCAAAGTGAGTACGTATAATGTTTCTGCTAATAATCAAGCAGGTGGCCAATATCTAAAAGATAATCAACATCTTTATTATGTTATCAATAATCAACTTTTAGTAAGTGATTTAGATGAATTAGAAACAAGTGAAGTATTGATAGATGATTGTGTGGGCTATTTAAGTATTGAAAATCATGTTCTTTATTATTGTGATTCTCAATATAATTATCAAGCTTATGATTTAAAGACAAAAACAACGACCCAAATATTAGAAAATGTGTATTATCCAATTATAAAAAATCATGTTATTTATTATCAATTAGATCAAGATCATGAAAGTTTATATCGTTATTCATTGGATGATCAAACAAATCAAAAATTAAATGATGAAACATCTTATGATATTACAATAGATGGAAAATATATTTATTATTTAGCTAAAAATGATGAACAATATGCTTTAAAAAGAATGACAATTACAGGTGAAAATATAGAAACACTCTATGAAAAACAATGTACATTCGCTCTTGATAACAAAGATTTATATCTTACTGATAATTTACAAATTATAAAAATCAATAAAGAAACATTAAAACAAGAAACAATCAAAAAAGTAGAAAATAGAGCCATTGCTTTAGTCAATAATAAAATTGTCTATGCAACAGGAACTCAACTTAAAATGATGAGTTTAAATGGGAAAGATGATCAGATTTTATTTAAGAATATCGTTGTATCAGATTTACAAGTTTTAGGATCTGATTTATTTACCAAAGGATATGTTCAAGAAAGTGGAGTCAAATATATTGTTTTCAATATTAAAGGGCAATATAAAGCTTTAAATGAAAATACAGCACAAGAATTTGAAAATTTACAAGATGCATAGGAGAATAATATGAAAGTATATGAAATATTAGAGGCAACAAAAGGTATTTTAGTTTCTGGAAATAAAGAAGATGATATTTGTTTCTTTAGTCAAGATAGTAGACAAATGAAAAATGGAGGAATGTATATTCCTTTAAAAGGTGAAAGATTTGATGGACATGATTTTATTGAAAGTGCTTTTCAAACAGGAGCAACAGCAATTATTACCGCTAAAGATGTAAGTTATCCAGATAAAATTGTGATTAAAGTAGAAGATACTTATCAAGCTTTAAAAGATATGGCCATTTATTTAAGAAGTCATCGCCCTGTAAAGGTTGTGGGAGTTACAGGAAGTGTTGGGAAAACAAGTACACGTGATATGGTCTATAGTGTTGTTAAACAAAAATATAAAACTTTAAAAACAGAAGGTAATTATAATAATGAAATAGGTCTACCATTAACAATTTTAAGATATCAAGATGAAGAAGTCATGGTCTTAGAAATGGGGATGAATCATTTAAATGAAATGTCAAGATTATCTATGATTGCTCATCCTGATGTCGCATGTATTACCAATGTTGGAACAGCACATATTGGTGAACTAGGAAGTCGTGAAAATATTTTAAAAGCAAAGTTAGAAATTACAGATGGTATGAAAGATCAATCTACTTTAATTATTAATAATGATAATGATATGTTACAGACTGTTGATTTACCTCGTTTAAATGTTGTAAGAGTTGGAAAAAATGAAGGGGCTTCTATTCAAGCAAGTGATATTGAATTATTTGAAGATCACAGTACATTTATTGTTCATTATCATGATCAAAGTGAAAAAATTTGGGTTCCTGTTCAAGGAGAGCATAATGTTTTTAATGCGTTAATTGCAATTGCAGTAGGATTAGAGTTAGATATTTCTCTAGAAGATATTAAAAAGGGTATACAGGAGTTTGAATTAACTAAAAATAGAATGGATATTCTTGAAAAAAATCATAAAACAATTATTGATGGAACATATAATGCAAGTGTAGATTCAATGAAATCAAGTATAGATGTTCTAGCAAATTATAAAAAACGTAAAGTTGCTATTTTAGCGGATATGTTAGAACTCGGAAGTTATAGTCAACAACTTCATGAAGAAGTGGGAAACTATGTTGCTACTAAAGAAATAGATGTTTTGATTTGTATTGGAAAAGAAGCAAAGTATATGTATCAAAAAGCAAAAGAAAAAATGGAGAATGTTTATTATTTTACTTCTAATCAAGAAGTTATTGAACAATTAGATCAATTTTTAAAGAATGATGATGTGGTTTTAGTTAAAGGAAGCCACTCTATGAATTTAAAAGAAATTGTAGAAAAGATATAAGTTATGAAAAAAAAGAAAAAATTAAGATTAAAAAGACCCTTTCAGTTAATTCTTGCAGCATTATTGTTTTTATTAGCTTTTTCATTCTTTCAACTTATAAAAAATCAATTTAAGCAAGAGAATAAATTGGTTTCAACTCAGGTATTGAATTATGAAGATTTAATGCTAAAATATGCAAGGGAAAATGATATAGAAGAGTATTTAGGATTATTACAGGCAATGATGATGCAAGAATCTGGAGGACAAGGAAATGATCCAATGCAATCATCTGAATGTGAATTTAATACACAGTTTGAAAAGAAACCTAATGCTATTAGTGATCCCAAATATTCTATTCAAGTAGGTATTCAATACTTTGCTAAATGTTTAGAAAAGGCAAATGTAAGTTCTTTAAAAGATGAAAAAGGAATATTTTTAGCTTTACAATCTTATAATTATGGTATTGGATATATGAATTACGTTGAACAAACAGACAAGCAATATACTTATCAAAATGCTATAGATTTTTCTGAGAAATGTAAAAAGGATTATAACGTATCAGTCTATGGAGATAGTAAGTATGTATATCATGTTTTAAGATATTATGAAGATACTACTTTAGTAGATGATTGGTTAGAATTATATCGTTAAGGAGATTATTATGAAACAAAAATTGATGGTTGTTTGTGGTGGACAATCGAGTGAACATATTGTTTCTCGTATGTCTTGTACATCAGTAATGAATAATTTAAATAAAGAACATTATGATGTGACATTAGTAGGAATTGATCAAGATGGATCTTGGTATTTATTAGATCAAGGTCAAGCTGATTTGGCTCAAGATACTTGGTTAGAAAATTCTCAAGTTATTCAAGATATTTTTGGAGTATTAAAACAACAAGATGTTGTTTTACCAATTTTACATGGTGCTTTTGGAGAAGATGGAACAATCCAAGGTTTATTTGAATTAGCAGGTGTTCCTTATGTTGGATGTCGTGTTTTAGCTTCAGCAGTATCAATGGATAAAATCTATACAAAGAAGATTTTAGAAACTGCAGGAATTCCACAAGTAAAATCTTTATATGTTAAAAAAAGATATGATGGAAAACTTGTTGTTGTCAATAAACAATTTGATGAAATTGAAGATATTGAAAAAACAGTGGAAAAAGAATTAGGATTCCCATGTTTTATTAAAGCAAGTCGTTCTGGATCAAGTGTAGGATGTTATCGTTGTGCTCATAAAGAAGATTTAATGACAAAACTTATTGAAGCTTCAAAATATGATCGTCATATTGTCGTTGAAGAATGTGTTGATTGTATCGAACTTGAAACGGCTGTTTTAGGAAATGATGATCCAATCGTTTCACGTGTTGGACAAATCATGCCTCATGGTGAATTCTATACTTTTGAATCTAAATATGAAGATGAAGAAAGTAAAACATGTATTCCTGCTTTAGTTGATCAAGAAATTCAAGATAAGATTCGTGAATATGCTTTAAGAGTATTTAAAGCAGTTGATGGACATGGTCTATCAAGAGTTGATTTCTTCTTAGATAAGAAATCAAATCAAATCTATTTAAATGAAATTAATACTTTACCTGGATTTACAAAGATTTCAATGTATCCACAATTAATGAATGATTTTGGTATTTCTTATAGTGAATTATTAGATAGAGTAATTCAATTAGCTTTCGATAAATAATAAAAAACTATTAAAATAATAATATATTTTAAATTAGTTAAATTAACTTAAAGACATTGACTTTAGTAAAAAAAAAGTCTAACATTACAAGTAACCATAAAATAAATACTTCGATAGGAACTAGTAAGTACTATTTCAAGGCGTAGAGAGATTCTGGTTGGTGGAAAGAATTGTTTGAGTAATACTGAACTCATCCTTGAGTGGAGCGCTGAACTTAAGTAGGTGGCTACGGTATGCAACCGTTATTTTGTAAGAGTATGAACTATTATGTAGCGTACTTAGCGAGGTGGATAAAGTGATTTATTCACAAATTGAGGTGGAACCACGAAGTAATATAACTCTCGTCCTCAAAATGGCCGGATTGGCTATTTTGAGACGGGAGTTTTTTTATAGTATTAAGGAGGAAATGGAAATGAATTACGAAAAGTACAAGAGATTTGAAACAATTAAATTAAAAGACCGTACTTGGCCTGATAAAACAATTGAAAAAGCACCAATTTGGTGTTCGGTTGATTTAAGAGATGGAAATCAAGCATTAATTACACCAATGAAAATAGAAGAAAAAGTGGAAATGTTTCAACTTTTAGTAGACTTAGGATTTAAAGAAATTGAAGTAGGTTTTCCTTCTTCAAGTCAAATTGAATATGATTTCTTAAGATTATTAATTGAAGAAAATTTAATTCCTGATGATGTGACTGTTCAAGTATTAACTCAAGCAAGAGAACATTTAATTAGAAAAACATTTGAAGCTTTAAAAGGATTAGATAAAGCTATCGTCCATGTTTACAATTCAACTTCTATCTTACAAAGAGACGTTGTCTTTAACAAAGATAAAGATGAAATTAAACAAATTGCAATTGATGGTGTTCAATTAGTAAAAGACTTATCAAAAGAATTTGAAGGAAAAGTGATTCTTGAATATTCACCAGAAAGTTTTACAGGAACTGAAGTTGATTATGCAATGGAAGTATGTGAAGCCGTTATGGATACATGGGGAGCAAGTAAAGATAATAAAGTGATTATCAACTTACCTTCAACTGTAGAAATGGATACACCAAATGTTTATGCTGATCAAATCGAATGGATGTGTCGTAACTTCAAAGATCGTGAAAGAGTCATTGTTTCTGTTCATCCTCATAATGATAGAGGTTGTGGAATTGCTTCAACTGAACTTGCTTTATTAGCGGGTGCTGATCGTGTTGAAGGAACGTTATTTGGTAATGGTGAAAGAACAGGAAATGTTGATGTTGTGACTGTTGCTTTAAATATGTTCACTCATGGAGTTGATCCACAATTAGAATTAGATAATATTAATGATATTAAACATGTTTATGAAAAATGTACAAAAATGGATATTCCACCAAGACATCCATATGTTGGACAATTAGTCTTTACAGCTTTCTCTGGAAGTCATCAAGATGCAATCAATAAAGGAATGCATGCTTTAAGAGAAAGAAATTCGAAAATGTGGGAAGTTCCATATTTACCAATTGATCCAAGTGATTTAGGTAGACAATATGAACCAATTGTTCGTATTAATTCACAATCTGGTAAAGGTGGCGTTGCTTATGTTATGGAAAGCATGTATGGTTATCATTTACCAAAAGGATTACAAGTAGACTTTGCAAAAGTGATTCAAGATATTTCTGAAGAAGAAGGAGAAGTTTCACCAGAAAGAGTTTACGATACATTTATTGAACAATATGTAGATATTAAAGAACCATATGAATTTATTAAACAAAAATTAATTGATATTTCTGAAGATGATTCTGAATTTGAAAGAAAAGCAGAAATTACTTTAAAAGATCATGGAGAAATAAGAACGATTGTTGGTTATGGTAATGGACCAATTGATGCTGTTAAAGATGCATTTAATGAAAATGGCTTTGTTTATACACATTTCTTAGATTATAGTGAACATTCATTATCATCAGGATCTAGTTCAAAAGCAGCTGCTTATGTTTATTTAAGAGTTAAAGGAAGTGCTGTTCAAGAATATGGAGTAGGGGTACATCCAAATATTACAACAGCTACAATTAAAGCCATTATTTCAGCTATGAATAGAATTCATAAACAATTAAAAAAATAGGGAGGATTAAAACATGGATAGACTTGTTTTATCATTGCTTGTTGAAAATAATCCAGGGGTATTAAACCGTGTTGCTGGTTTATTTAGTAGACGAGGATATAACATTGAAAGTATTTCAGTAGGACAAACAAATATTAAAGGAATGTCACGTATGACAGTCGTTTCTACTGGTGATGAACAAATTTTAACGCAAATTGAAAAACAATTAGGGAAACTTGTAGAAGTCGTTGAAATTGAAAAACTTGAACCAGATGATTCAGTTTATCGAGAACTTGTCTTAATTAAAGTAGATGCAAATGCTGATCAAAGAACAAATATCAACTCAATTGTTGATATCTTTAGAGCACATATTATCGATGTTTCACCAACTTCATTAATTATAGAAGTTACTGGAAATACAAGAAAAGTCAATCAGTTATTAACAATGCTTAACGGATTCAACGTGACAGAAATTGCTCGCACAGGACTCGTTGGAATGCATAGAGGAAGCCAAGGAAATTAAGGGGGACATTAAAAATGGCAAAAATTTTTTATGAATCAGATTGTGACTTATCATTATTAGAT
>NZ_JABWDK010000028.1:0-26331 GCF_013361255.1 Faecalibacillus sp. H12
TTACCATCCTCTCTCCCTTTTGTAAAGCTTTTTCTTGTCCTTTTTTTATTTTTTTTAAATTATTATTTATATAAGCCATTTTTTCTTCTATAATCATTACTTTTTTATAATTGTTTAAATAAATGCAACATTTTTTACATAATTCACATACATAATGGATGCGGAGGTAAAGATTATGCATAAATTAAAAAAATTAATTTTACTAATATTATCTATTTCTATAGCTCCACTCTATCTCACGTTTTCTAACTCTACAGAAATAGAAGCTTCAAGTAATGATAATAATTCAATAAATTACTTAAAATTAAAAAATAAAAGTACATCCCTTTCTACTATTTATAGTGAAAAATATCAAACTCTTATACATAATCAAATTAATAAACAAAAGAAATTAAATAATTATACTTTTCAACACCCTTTATTAATAAGGAATCCATATGGAACAAATACAACAGCTGTTTATATGTATTTTAAAACCACAGAAGAATTACAAGCAAGTTACACAATTCGTTGTGATAATTACGCTGATTTTCCACAAACTTTGAATACTAATACATTAAGCGGTTATACAACAGAACATGAATATCTCTTAATTGGAGCAATTCCTAATCAAACAAATACGATTATAGTTACTCTAACAAATAAACAAGGTAAAGTTGTTGATACCTTATCATGGTCATATAATGCCCCTTCATTACAAGGCGGTGATCAATATCTTACAGTAGAATGCGATGATTCAAATACATCATCCTTATCTAACGGTCTTTATACTGTTCTTGGGAACGATGTTACTGAAGATAGTGAAGAACAAGCTTATATGAGACTTTATGATAATTACGGCATCATTCGTAGTGAAATTCCTATCGTTTCTTATAGAAGTCACCGTATTCTTTTTGAAAACAACACCATGTACTTTAGTATTTCTAGTACAAAAATAGTTGGTATGGAACAAACTGGTTATGTTTCTAAAATTTATGATACCGGTAATTATAAATTACATCATGATTACATCTTTGATAGCAACAATAATATTCTTGTTCTTGCAAGTGAAAAAGAAGCAAAAACAAGTGAAGATAAAATTATCATGATTGAAAAAGATTCTGGTAACATAACAGAACTTGTAGATCTTATTGATTTATTACCTGATTATTATTCAACAACTTCATTACCTGATGGTGCAGAAGATCTTGATTGGATGCATATCAATTCACTGGCTCTTGTTGATAAAACAAGTTTAATTATTAGTTCAAGAGAAACATCCACAATTATTAAATTAGATAATATCTATTCAAATCCAACAATTGATTACATGATTGGTTCTGATAACTTTTGGCAAGATAGTGGATATGATTCCTTACTCTTAACTAAAACAAGCGATTTTTCAATGCAAGCTGGTCAACATTGTGTCACTTATGTAGATGATAACTCCCTACCTCAAGGTCAATATTATCTCTATCTTTATAATAATAACCTTGCGGTAAGTACAACACGTCCTGATTATGATTGGAAAAGTGATTCAAATTATTCAAATACTTACTATAACTTAAAAAAAGGAACATCTTATTACTATAAATATTTAGTAGATGAAAATAATCGTACTGTTGAACTTGTAAGTAGTATTCCTGTTGCTTATTCAGGATATGTAAGTAGTGTTCAAGAATTAGATGGAAATGTAATTATCGATAGTGGTATCGCAATGTCTTGGAGCGAATACAGTCAGGATGGAACTTTATTAAGAACGTTTAAAACAACTGGTGGTAAATTTGTTTATCGCGTCTTTAAATATGATTATCTAGATTATTGGTTTCAATAATTAAAAAGGTGTAGTTTGTGCTACGCCTTTTATATTCCATTTTTATAAAGAATATATTGTACAAGATTTAAAAAGAATACTTGTAACTCATTCATACTTTTATCAAAGCTTTCTTGATTTATATTGTAGTTAAAATAAAGATGATTATCTTTAGGAGCAACTCCTATAAACCCAATTTTAGGTTTTATTTTCACATCTAAATAGTTAGCATTTTGATAAAAAACAGATCTATTTGTACAAAAATCATCATATGTTTCATGTAAACTTACAATAATAACCAAATCATCTTCTTTCAAGTGAAACTGATCAATAATTTCTTCTTCACTTCCAAGATAAACCGGTATCTCACAAGGATATCCTAAATATGTCAACGCTTTTTGACATAGTAACAATGCAAACCTATTTCCATCGCCTAATATAACAATTCTTTTACATACCATGATTTTTTTAAAAATTTGTGTTTGTATGTGAGGAAAATTATTTTTAATAACCTTTTTCATCTTTTTCATATCTACTTCCGCATGCATATATTCTTCGTACATAACATTTTTAAAATAAGAAAACTTATTAATATTAATATTTTTTAAATATCTGACCATCGAAGTCTTAGACACTCCCACTTCTTCTATAAATCTATTTAATGTATAATCCTTAATATTACCTTTTAATTCCATTATTTTTTTACTAATTAAATATTCCACACTCTCTTTTGAACTACTATTTTGTATCATCATTATTTTTCCTATAATCATATTTTCATTCCTTTATATATAATTCATAGTATCTCGTTTTAATTAAATCAAATAGAAATAAAAAAACATAATGCATTTCATAATAATCATTATCCGTATCCATAGAAAAGCTGAAATCAATATATTCACTATTTATTTGAGATTTACTAAAAAGTATCTTTGTATTCTTTGTATCTAAAACAACTTCTTGAAATTTTGCATCACAACAGCCTAATAATCTTCCTGTTGCTGTAAAGAGACCAATAAGATCATTATTTTTTGGTACTAAAATTTTTCCATTATTTACTGAACTTAACAAAACCGTTTTATCAAATATTTTCATATCTACTTGAAAATCAAACAATAAATTTAAAAGTGTTGGTGACCCATAAGCTATAAATCTTTCATGTTCATTTATTTGTTTACAAATTTTATCTATTTCATCCATATTAATTAGATGATGTCTTAATTGACTCATAATTTGAATAATTTTATTTTTTTCAAAACTTTCATATCTATCTCTGATTTGTTTTAGTCTTACTATTCTTTCAAAAATAACCTCATCTTTAAACGCTGTATAATTTTTATATCCCAGTTGATTAAGATATGTTTTAAATTTAAGTTTTGATATATTTAAAATTGTTAAAATGTTTTCTAATGTATAGGTTGGTATTTTATTATAGTGTTCAAATATTTTTCTAGATATATATGTATCAATATTATCAAATTCTATATTATTAGATGCTTTTAAAATATATTCTATTTTCAAATTTGTTTTACTCATAGATAGATCTCCTTATATAATCATACATATTTAATATATCATAAAAAACAATCCAAACAACTTATTTGTCACGTATTACATCGAATGTAACATTAGAAATATTTTATATAAAATTATACTCACTTTTTTATAAAAAAGAAACTTGCGATTAATTGGGTTATTAAAAAATATAAAGAAAAAGTTCAATTTTTTTTAGAAAACTGAACTTCTTTATGCTTTTTTTATTTTAATATTATTCAGCTGTTTTTTTAATAGCAGTATAAGCACCTGCTGCAAGTAACATCATAATAGCATATGAACTCATCACTGTGTTATCACCTGTTTTAACACTGTTAGTAGTTTTATCAGTTGTTGGTTGTGATGGTTTTTGTGTATTATCTGTTTTATCATCTGTTTTTGTAGATGTATCAGTTACATTGTAATTTGCAGCCCATTTCCAAATACTTGTTCCATCAGCAGATTCTGGATTATTATTTAATGTATAAATCCATGACCAGTGATTACTGAATTCTACAAGAGTTTTTACATCATCTTGATCAAAATCTTCACCAAATTGTAATTTACCTGCTTCAGTTGTATCATATAAAGAAATTTTATATTTACCATCTTTTGTTTCAGTTGTAGTGAAATCAGAATCTAATGCTTGTTCATGTCTTGATTCTACAAGTTCTTGTCCATCAGTTAATGCTTTGAATAAACGTTTTGAACAATCTTCTGTATTAACTGTTCCATCTGTTGCACCTTGAACTAACCAAATAGCTGTTGGAGAATTTTTTAATGATGCTAATTCTTCATCAGTTGGTGTTTCTCCACCACGTTTAGTAGCAACATCTAAAGCTGGACAGTTGATCATTGCAGCTTTAAATAAGTTTGGATATTTGATTAACATACGTGTTGTCATATATCCACCTGCAGAACATCCTGAAACATATACTTTTTTAGGATCGATTCCTTTTTTAGAAATAACTTCTTGAATTTCATTGTATGCTTTTTCTAATAAACCATCTTTTTGTGCATAGTACCATGTATCTGGTGCTTGGAAAGACATAACATGTGCTTTACCAAAAATTTCTTGAGCTTCATCTGTAGCCCATGCAACTGTTCCTCTGTTAGCTAATAATTGAGCAACGTTATTTTGAGAACCTTTATAATCTCCTTCACCATTCCCATGGAACCAAACGATTAATGAATCTGCATCACCTGCATCATAGTATTGGTAATTAATACCATTGTCTACTTTTACAGATGTAAATTTAGCAGTTTCTTCATCTTCAACTGTGTTAGTACATGAATAAACAAAAGTGTCTTCTCCTAAATCTGTTCCATCCATTGCACTTACTTTAACTGGAGTATTTTGAGTAACTGTGTATTCAATATCTACAGGAATATTTCTAGCACCAGTAGCTAAATATGATAATGTTCCAGCAGCTCCATCATTTTCATCAAAATAAATTTCAACTTTTGTTCCTTTTTCTTCTACACGAACAATAGTTCTATCTTGATCTTTATCTCCATATGCTGTTTCATCAGCTGGTCTTTTCCCTTCTGTACTTGTTTTTGCATGTACAGTATATGTATCTTTATCTACTCCTGATACTTTAACATTTCCATAATCTAATACCATTTTATAAATTGCTTGCCCATTATCTTCGATACGTCCATAAAGTTGAGCAACAACTGTTCCAGCAGCTGAAACTGGAACCATACATAATGTTGCTAGTAATGTAAATACAGCAACAAACATCGCAAATGCTTTTTTCATTATTTTCATCATTCTTTTCCTCCCTTTCGCACTTTCATACTATCACCTCCGCTTATTGTAAGCGATCACAATATTATATCTATTGTTTCTTGTTTTTTTACTACATATTAATATTTTATATTTGGTATTTTTTTATGGTACTTTTTAAATCCTATTTTTAGTTATAGCAGATTGCTATTTATGTATTGTACTTTTATAATATTATCGATTAAAGTAAACTTTTGGGGGGAGATTTATCATGAAAAAAACACTCTATTTAATGAGACATGGACAGACTTTGTTCAATCTACAACATAAAATACAAGGTTGGTGTGATGCACCTCTTACACCTTTAGGAATTAAACAAGCACAAATGGCAAAAGAATACTTTACAAATATTACTCTTGATCACGCTTATGCTTCTACTTCTGAAAGAGCATCGGATACTTTAGAAATCATTACAGATATGCCTTATACAAGATTAAAAGGTTTAAAAGAATGGAATTTTGGTGCTTTTGAAGGAAAAGATGAATGTTTAAATCCTAAACTACCTTATGGGGATTTCTTTAAACAATTCGGTGGTGAAGGTGAACTTGAGCTTAGAGAACGTATGAATAAAACATTAACCGAAATCATGAGCAAGGATGATCATCAAGTAGTTTTAGCAGTTTCTCATGGAGCAGCATGTGCTCAGTTCTATCGTGCATGGGAAGAACATGCAAAAGTAAAGAAAACCGAAAGATTTTATAATTGTTGTATTCAAAAATATGAATATGAGGATGGAATCTTTACACTTGTAGAAATTTTTAATCGAAATATTACAGAATAGGAGAAGAATATGGATTCGATAAAACGTAAATCATTTAATGCAAATGTTGATTTGATTCATGGACCTATCTTTAAATCATTGATCATTTTTGCATTACCACTATTTATATCAAATATCTTCCAACAACTTTATAACACCGTTGATACCATGATTGTTGGAAACTTTTTAGGAGA
Source organism: Faecalibacillus sp. H12 (assembly GCF_013361255.1). Classification (NCBI taxonomy): domain Bacteria; kingdom Bacillati; phylum Bacillota; class Erysipelotrichia; order Erysipelotrichales; family Coprobacillaceae; genus Faecalibacillus; species Faecalibacillus sp. H12. The sequence continues at coordinate 6,072 of NZ_JABWDK010000028.1, forward strand.
TGCTTCTTTAGCAGCCATTGGATCATGTACCTCTATTTATGACTTGCTTGTAGGTTTTGCCTTAGGTATTGGAAATGGTCTTGCTATTGTTACTGCAAGAAGTTTTGGCTCTAAAAATGAAAAATTATTGAAGAAATCGGTTGCTAGTTCTTTAGTCATTGGTATTGTTGTTTCAATTGGACTAACACTTATTGGTTTAATTTTCTTACAACCACTTCTTCATTTATTAAATACGCCTGCAAACATTATTGATGAAGCTTATAGTTATATTTTCTTTATTGTTTTATTTATTATTGTTATGTTTGCTTATAACTTATGTGCTGGATTAATGAGAGCCATCGGTAATAGTGTTATGCCTCTTGTTTTCTTGGTTGTTTCATCTGTTTTAAATATTATTTTAGATTTAGTTTTTATTACTCAATTAAATATGGGAGTTCAGGGAGCTGCAGTCGCAACTGTTATTTCTCAAGGAACTTCCGTTATTTTGTGTATCATTTATATGTTTAAAAAGACACCTTTGTTACTGCCTAAAAAAGAACATTTTGAAGTTGATAAAGATCTTTATAAAGAATTATTAGGACAAGGGTTCTCAATGGGATTTATGAATTGTATTGTTTCTGCTGGTTCTGTCATCTTACAATATGGTATTAATAATTTAGGTTATTTAATTATTGCTGGACATACAGCTGCAAGAAAGCTTTATATGTTCTTTAATATGCCTTTTACAGCAATGGCTCTTGCTATTTCAACTTTTGTTTCTCAAAATAAAGGGGCTAATCAAAAAAATAGAATTAAAAAAGCACTTCGTTATGCTTATATCTATGACATTATTGGTGCAGCTATTGTAACTTGTATTATCTTATTATTTGGTTCTTCTTTAGTGAAATTAATATCAGGTTCAAGTAAAGAAGTTGTTTTACATAACGGGACTCTTTATCTTACAATTGTTGGTCCTTTCTATGCCGTGCTTGGAATATTGATGCAAACACGTTATGCACTTCAAGGAATTGGTCAAAAACTTCTTCCTTTAATTTCAAGTGTGATTGAATTCTTTGGAAAGATTATCTTTGTTATCTTCTTAATTCCACGTTTTCAATATATGGCTGTTATCTTCTGTGAACCAGTTATCTGGTGTGTAATGACAGTTCAACTTGTTTATTCTTTCTATCATAATCCTTATATTAAAAATAATTAAAAAAATTGGACGGTGCCAAAGCATCGTCCTTTTATTATATTAAATTTCTTCACCATTAGATTCACAAACTTTTTTATACCAATAGAATGAATCTTTTTTGCTTCTAGAGAAATCTCCAGTTCCATCATCATGTCTATCTACATAAATGAATCCATAACGTTTAGCATATTGTCCTGTTCCAGCTGATACTAAATCAATTGGTCCCCATGTTGTATATCCAATTAATGGTACACCATCTTCAATAGATTCTTTCATTGCATGAATATGTCCTTTGAAGTAATCAATACGATAATCATCATGAATTGATCCATCTTCTTCTACTGTATCAAATGCTCCAAAACCATTTTCAACAATCATTAATGGAGTATGTGGATAACGATCATGTAATAAGTTTAATGTATATCTTAAACCATCAGGATCAATTTGCCATCCCCAATCAGATGCTTTTAAGTATGGGTTTTTAGCACCTTTTGACATATTACCTGCTGTTGTTTCTGCATTTTCATCTACTGTTACACAGTTTGACATGTAATATGAGAATGTATAGAAGTCAACTGTACCTTCTTTAATGATTTTTTTATCTTCTTCTGTAATATAAGAAGTATCAATATTATGTTCTTTAAAATATCTGAAGATAAATGATGGATATTCTCCACGTACTTGTACATCTCCACAGAAATTGTTTTTGAAGTTATCTTCATCAAATGCTGCTAAGATATCTTTTGGATTTGGTGTTAGTGGATATAATGTTGTATGTGCAATCATGTTACCAATCATGAAATCTGGATTGATCTTATGACCTTCAATAACTGTTCTTGCACTTGCTACAAATTCATTGTGTAATGCTTCAAACATAATTTGTTCATTTGATTTTAATTCATTTAATGGTATTCTATGATCTGCATTAACATCTTCTGGATCCATTAATCCAAGTCCATAAAGGTTACCAATTCCACCTTCACCCATGCATGCAATATTAATTTCGTTGAATGTTAACCAATATTTAACTTTGTCTTTATAACGTTTCATACAAGTTGTAGCGTATTTAACGAACATATCAATGACTCTACGATCTGAGAATCCGTTATATTTTGTTACAATGTTCCATGGAATTTCATAGTGACATAAAGTAACTAATGGTTCCATTCCATGTTTATGACATTCATCAAATACTTTGTCATAAAAAGCTAATCCTGCTTCATTTGGTTCTTCATCATCACCATTTGGGAAAATACGCCCCCAGTTAATTGATAATCTGAATACTTTCCATCCCATTTCAGCAAATAAAGCGATATCTTCTTTATAATGATGATAGAAGTCTACTGCTTCATGGCTAGGATAAAAAGCTTCTGGATCTGTTTTTGGTAAGAATGTTCTTGGTGTATTGACATCTCCACCTAATAACATATCTGGTACAGATAATCCTTTACCATCTTCTAAATATGCACCTTCACATTGGTTGGCAGCTACTGCTCCACCCCATAAAAATCCTTTAGGAAATCCCATTTTCATTACCTCCTTATTTCCATCTGATTTTTTCTATAAACATTATAAAGGAAAATTATTAAAATTTCTTTCATAATCTGAAAAAACTATTCAACATTTTCCCACCAATGTTCTTGATAAGTTTCTATATGACTATAATCGACAATTTCTCCAATCTTTGGTGTCGCCACATTTAAGTTTTCCTTTTGTGATCTTGTTGTAATTTGTTTAATTGGATCATCCCAAGCATGATTACAAATACAAAAGGCACCCCAATGAACAGAAACTGTCCACTTTGCATGAAGATCTTTCATTGCTTGAATGCCATCTTTGGGTAACATATGAATATTGGACCATGCTCGATCATATTGTCCATCTTCAATCATTAATAAATCAATAGCACCAAATTTTTCATAAACTTCTTCGAAATGATTTCCATAACCGGTATCCCCTGTAAAATAAGTTGTATATTTATCATTTTTAAAGACATAGCCACTCCACAATGTCGTATTGTTTCTCCAAGGAACACGTCCAGTAAAATGCCTACCTGGTGTTGAAATAATCGTTAGTCCATCAACTTTTACTTCATCCCACCAATTCATAACGTGTATTTTCTTTTCATTGACTCCCCAACGAAGAAGATGTTTTTCTACACCTAGAGGAACGCAATATTCTTTGACTTTTTCATCTATTTGTTTAATTGTTTGATAATCTAAATGATCATAGTGATCATGTGAGATGGCAAGAACATCAATACTTGGCATATTTTCTATATCTATCGGTAACTTAGAAAAACGCTTTGGTCCAATAAAAGGAACTGGCGAACTATAGTTTAAAAAAACAGGATCCATTAAGACATTCTTTCCTTCTATTTGAAGCAATGAACTTGAATGTCCAAACCAAATCCACTTAAGTTCATCTTTCTTCGCTTTTTCTATTTTCTTCAACTTATAAACAGGTATTTCACCCTTAGAAACTTTTTCTTCATTTTTATATTCACTCTTTTGTCCTGTCATTAATTGAATTTCAGGATTTCCATGAAATATTCCTTTTTTATATAATGAATTTCTCGCTTTATATTCTTTTTGATCTTCATCTGTCACACTTCCACCTAAGCCTGGCCAAAATTCAATAAATAACACAGCCACAATAGCGATACTTACTATCACAATACCTACAATTTTTAATATCTTTTTTATCATTTCTATTTATTCACTTCCTTCTATCATAGATTTGAATATTCATGAATTTTATGTTACATTTATCATAACACCTAAACTTAACTTTAGGTCAAGTATCAAGGAGGAAATCATATGTATTCTATTGGTGAAATTTCAAAAATGTTTCAATTACCTATTTCAACTCTTCGTTATTATGATAAAGAAGGATTATTTCCTCATTTAAAAAGAGTGAATGGTGTAAGACAATTTAGCGAAAGCGAAATTGAAACTTTACGTGTTATTGATTGTTTAAAAAAATCAGGCTTAGAAATTAAAGAAATAAAAGAATATATGTCTTTATGTTCTTTAGGAAATACCACGTTAAAACAAAGAAAAGAAATCTTTGAAAAACAAAAGGAAGAAGTTTTACAAGAAATGGAAAAACTTCAAAAAGTCCTTTCTATGCTCAATTATAAATGTTGGTATTATGATCAAGCGATTGAAAAAAATGATGAAGCTTATGTTCAAGCTCTTTCATTTAATCAATTTCCACCACAAATCCAACAATACTATAAACATAGTCATGAGGATTGTTAGAAGTGAAAAAGAAAATACTAATTACCTTATCAATTATTCTCATTCTTTGTGTTGGTGGTTTTGGTTTTTACGTCAATGATTATTATCACGCACAAGGTGATGCTTTGGAAATCTTAAACCATCAAGAAGTAAAACAAGTAAATTCTAATCTTATTACTTTAACTCCTCAAAAGACAAGTGATGTAGGTATTATTTTCTATCCTGGAGCTAAAGTAGAAAATACAGCTTATCTTCCTTTACTTGAACAACTAGAAAAGAAAGGTTATAACTGTTATTTAGTTAATATGCCTTTTAAGATGGCTATTTTTAATAAAAATGCTGCTAATAAAATTATTGATAAATATTCAAATATAAAACATTGGTATCTTTGTGGACATTCTATGGGTGGTGCCATGGCTTCTTCTTATGTTTCTAAAAATAAAGATAAAGTTGATGGTTTGATTCTTTTAGGTTCGTATATTTATGGCGATGTTTCCGCTCAAGATACACTTACCATCTATGGCTCTTTAAATACCAGCGTAAAAAAGAAAATAGACTATAAAAAGAATATTGTTGTTATTCAAGGTGGTAACCATGCTAACTTTGGAAACTACGGGCATCAAAAAGGAGATGCCAAAGCTACTATTTCTCGTAAAAGCCAACAAAATCAAACAATTAAAGCAATAGATCAATTTATTAAAAAAAGACTGAATTAATCTTCAGTCTTTTTCATATAGTCATTTAAATGAATACCATTTTTTAAAGCTTCAATGACATGATCTTTATCAATCACATTTTCTACCTTTTCATCTAAAATCATTCCAATAAAACGTGCATCATCATCCAATGTAATCGGCCAATAGAAGTAGAAGTGATTTCCATCTTTAAATTCAAAACGATAATCAAGAACATACCAATCTCTCGCAATCGGTGTTCCATAACTTTCATAACGATGTTTTAAAAGAAGTTCTACACTTTGAATATCTTCATATTTATATTCATTCATAAACTTAGCTTCTTTTCCAAATAAAACAGAATAAAAATATTTTACATTATCTATATAACCTTTAAATTGATAATAACGAATACGATCATTTAAAAACTCTACTGATTGATTTCTTGTTTGATCAAGTGGTAATCTTAACCATAATTGTGAAAACTGGAAATCAGCTGCAATCAAACCATTTGTAAATACAAATGAAATCACTAATACTGAAAGTACTCTTGTTAAAACATCTTGCTCATTTACAGCACTAAAGAATAAAACAATTAAAAATGTAGGAATAAATTTATATAAGAATTTTCTTAATGCAAGTTTCTTTGTAAGTCTTCTTCCAAGAGATACAATATCTGTTGTTTTTTGATAACCTAATTTATAATTCTTCACTTCTCTTTGGATTTGTTGTAAAGCTGGTAACATTGGTAGATCTTTTCTTACATACATTTCTATATTTTCTTGAACTTCTTCTAAGCTTTTAATTTGTTTTTCTAAATGAATCTGATTGATTTCTAAACATTCTTTAAAATCAAGTTCATTGTTTAAGATTGCTTTTACATCATCAATCGAAATATTTAAATTACGTAAGAACTTTACCATGATGAGTTTTTGTAAATCATCTTGGCTATAACTACGATAACCATTTTCATCTCTTTGTGGTGTAACGATCCCTTCTTTTTCATAATAGAAGATTGTATGCTTTGAAATCCCTAATTCCTTTTCTAATTCGTGTGTTTTCATAAATAACACCCCTTCCTTAACTTTATCTAACACTATAGAGTGGCTTTATAGTCAAGGCTTTTTATCAAATTTTGAATGAATTGTAAGAAATCCCGGTTGATATTTATTTTCTTGAACATAAATCCAATGATTTTTTAAATAACCATTAATAACTTCTAAAATCTTATCTGTAGGATAGCTTTTACCTTCTTGTCTAAGTTCTAAACCACAACATGTACATCCACCTACACCATGAATTGAATATTCTATATTATTTTCTTTAAGTAACTGATTGATTTCTAGAATCATTTTAAAATTAACAACATTATTCATAGTCATCTCTCCTTTACTTTATTATAAACAAAAAGGAAGAACGAATCTTCCTTTATAAACACATTTTATAAATATTCAAACAATCTTTTTGACTTAATGATCGATAAGCTCTAGGTAATGCATCTTGACCATAGCAAGCTTTTACTTTCAACTCATCAAATTTTTCATCATTAATTCCTACTTCACTTAATGATGTAGGTAAATGAAGTTCATCTTTAATAAAGCTTTGTAAAGCAACAATACCTGCTTTTGCATTTTCTAAAGTATTTCCATTATCTTTAACGCCCATAACATTTAAAGCAAATCTTGAAAAATCATCCACTACGGTTTCATCTTTATTTAATAAATAAGTCATCCATTTAGGAGTAATTATTGCAAGAGCTAAACCATGAGTCATATCATAAGTTGATGAGAATTGTTCAAGAGCATGGAGTTGCGCTTGTGTTTTATAACCTGATGTACAAAAACTATTTAATGCCCATGAAGCAGCCCATAACATTGTTGCTCTCGCTGAATAGTTTTCTGGTTCTTCAACAGCAATTGGTAATTGTTGGCGAACTGTTCTTAATAATGTTTCTACAACATTGAATTGTAATGGGTATTTATCGCTATTAACAAAATAGTTCATATCAAATAAGTGAGCCATAATATCAAATCCACCACAAGCTGTTTGTTTAGGTGAAACACTAAATGTATTAGTAGGATCTAAGAAAGCTGCTTTAGGTCTTAAGATATCTCCATTGATTCCACTTTTAACACCTTTTTCTACATTAGCAATTACACACGATTTATCCATTTCACTTCCTGTTGAAGCAATTGTAGGCATTGCTAGTACGGGTAAGGCATTATTCCATGCTACTTTCTTTTCTACTAAATCCCAAATATTATCTGTATCTACAAGTGTTAAAGCCGCAATAGCTTTAGAAGCATCAATAGTAGATCCTCCCCCAATTCCTAAAACAGCTGTAATATTGTTTTCTTTACAGATTTTTGCACCTTTATTGACAGTTGTATATCTTGGATTTGGTTCAACACCTGCAAGTTCATAAACTTCAATATTATTTTCTTTTAATTCTTTCATGACTTTATCATAAAGTCCTATTTTTTTAATAGAACCTCCTCCATAAACAACAAGTACACTTTTACCATATTTTAATACTTCTTCATGTAAATGACCTAATTGGTCTTTACCAAAATAAACTTTTGTTGTGTTTTGAAATTGAAAATCGTTCATTTTATTTTCCTCCTTCTGGTTTTAAAGACCCATAGTAATAAGAAGATGTTGCTCCACCATCCATTAAAAATGTTGCCCCTGTAATAAATGCACCTTTATCACTCATTAATAATTCAGCAACATTTGCAACTTCATCTGCAGTTCCTGGTCTACCAGCTGGACATTTTGCGAACATATTTTTATAGAAATCTCCCCTTGGTCCATTAAATTCATCAATGGCAAGCGGTGTTACAATAATACCTGGGGCAATAGCGTTGATTCTTGCACCACGTTGTCCCCATTTAACAGATTCAGCCATCACACGTTTTTCATTACATCGTTTTGCTAATTGATAAGCATGCAATGTATCTTTAATATTTTCTGGTTGTAAGATTTCCAGGTCTAATAATTCTTCAGTTGGTGTACATGCAAGTTGTTCATCTTCTAAAGCTGTAAGTTGCTCCATACGCCAACCTGATTGACTTGAAATTGTTACACCAACGCCACCTTCTTCAATAACTTTTCCTACTTCTTCCAATAAAACAGCAGTTCCATAAAGATCTACTTTTAAAATCGCTTCAATTGGTGCTTGTGAAGGTGAAACCCCAGCGCCATTGACAAGCATTTTAATGAGTCCATAATTTTTAGCCATATCAATCATTTTTAAAATATCTTGTCTACTTGATAAATCCATTTCTATAACTTCAACATCAAATCCTGCATCCACCATTGTCTTTTGAATATTTTTAGCGTTTTCAATATTTTTATCACCTAGAATAATTTTCTTACTAGCACCCATTCTTCTAGCAATAGCCATACTAATTTGACCAGCACCAACAACAATCATAACTTCTTTCATTATTCTTTACTTGCCTTTTCTATACAATCAATTGCATTTAAACTTCTTGGATATCCCACAAAAGGAATATTTTGAGAAACAACTTTAATTAAGAAATCTTGATCATTTCCTAAACGAATATTAGCTTTTGCATGGGCAATCGCTTGTGGTTCACATCCACCTTGTGCATATAGAAAACAAAAAGTAATCATTTCTCTTTGTTTATAATCTAAACCACCTCTTGTATAGTAATCACCAAAACAGTTATCAGTTAACCATTTACGAATATGCACTGTTTTAGGATCACCACTTGTCGCATATCCTTTCATGCCTTCACCAAAGATAGCTACTTGAGCTTGTTCTCCTTTTTCTAAACGATTTGGATTAGGATCATTTTGATTTTCTAAAGGAAGTTTTAAACCTAAAGTATCTTCAATAAAACTATTCACTGCTTTCAAGAAAGGAAAAACTCTTCCAATTCCTAAATAAGCTACCGCTTGATAAACAATTTCTTTCATTTCTACAGGAGTAACTCCAAAATTATAAGCTGCTTTCAACATTCCTTTGAATTCATCAATCCCTTGACATCCTAGTAAAACTGCAAGAATTGAAATAAATCTTGTTTTATCATCTAAATCATCTTGATTAACCACTTCATCAAAAGCAAAGTTATCAAAAACTTCAATAAATTCAGGATCTGTTCTTAAAAAATCTGAAACATATCCTGGAAACATTTTTTCATGGTAATTTTTAGCGTTATCTGTCATTTTATTTTCCTCCTAACCATCTTTCTAATTGTTGTCTACATCCATCTACATGACTTCCATGAATATTTAATCCTTTATGAACGATACTGTTTGGACAAAGTTTTTTAAGATTACTTTCACTTCTACCCATACCGCTTCCTTCATGTGAACAAATAGGATAGATATGTTTATTTGTAAAGTCATAGCTTTCTAAGAATGTCATAACAATCGTTGGCATTGTTGACCACCAGTTTGGATAACCTAAATAAATCGTATCGTATTCATCAATACTTTCTAATGGATCTAATATTTGTGGACGGGCATTATTTTTAAGTTCTTCACTTGCACGTGATGTACATTCATGATAATCAAAGGGATATGCATCCACTTCTTTAATTTGATAAACATCTGCATCAATCATTGTTGATAATGTTTCAGCAATGACTTGTACATTTCCTTTCTCTAAATTAACAATATTTCCCGAGAAATAATTTTCTTTATTATGTGAAAAATAAACAATTAAACTTTTACTCATTGATTTTTATCTCCTTTGTCATGTGATATGCTTTTTCTATTACATCTGTTTTTTCAATTGCGAATATACGATCAATTAATAACTTCATTAAACCATTAAATGTGTAAAAATACACAAGTAAAGCAAAGACAATGATGTTTGCTTCTATCATCTTTTTGTACAAATTGTTTTGTTTTTTTGACATACATTACATCCTAAACAAGGTTTAATATTTTGATAGTTGACGTAGACCTTTTCTGTGGTATACCTATTTTCTTCTATGCCTTTTATAAAAGCATTTGCTAGACGTGCGGTATTTCCATTTTTTCTTGCATTAATATAAGAACTTGTGTAGTAGTGTTTTCTTCTTTTTCCACCTATATAATAAAAAAAATTAGGAATTGAAACAATTTCAATTCCTAATCATCTTCATAAGTTTTACTTATTTAAAAGATCTTTATACATCTTCACAAATTCTTCAATATAATAATTCGTATTTTCTTTAGACCAACAAGCAAAATAATTTCTTTGAATTGGTTTTCCTTTATAATGCAAGGTAATTCTTTCAATACCTTCCATTGTTTTTGGTAAATGACCTATTTGATCAATTGGTAAATATCCTCTTTGACTCGCCACCATTAAACGTGCTTGTTCTAATGAATTCGCATATAAAAAACGTCTTGAAAGATTGAGTGATTTTTCATAGAACTCTCTTTCTGAATCTTCTTTATCTTTAGAAACAACAAGAATACAAGACATATTTTTTAAATCATCCGTTGTAAGAACGTCTTTTTGAGATAGTGGATTCATTGAAGATATTTCTACAAAACATTCGCTATGTTTTAATTCATAATTGTAATAATCTTCATTAAATGTTCTTCTTTGTTCGCTGATTTTAACATCAATATGATGTTGGACTAAAAGTTCGAATAATTCTTCATGCGTACCACTTACCACCGAAATATTAACTTCTGGATAAATACGATTAAATTCAACAATGGCTTGATGAAGTTCACTGGTACTAAAGTTTTTAGGATAACCAATTGTTAGATTCAATTCTTGATCTTCTCCTCGACGAATCGTTTCTTCTTTAAAATCTTCAATTTCATCTAAAATTACTTTTCCATGACGATAAAAGTATTCTCCAGCTGGTGTCAATGAAAATTGTCTTTTATTTCTTTCAAATAAACGAATTCCTAATTCTTTTTCTAAAGCTTTGATTTGTTGAGAAATTGCTGATTGTGAAATAAAGCATTGTTCTGCCGCTTCTGTAAAGCTATGACAATCCACAATAGTGATAAAATATTTCATTTGCTTTAGTAGCATGATCTTCACCTCTTTTTTTATTTTACCTTATTTTATTCATTCTTTGTATCAAAATTTGTTATAATTTGTATAAATAGAGGGAGTGAAAAAATGAAAAAGAAAATATTAAGTTTATTAGTTGTTGGTGTCATGGCATTAAATTTAACAGGATGTGCGATGTTTGAATCAGAAATCAATGATATTAAAGGAAATCTTGTAGGAAATGGCTATACTATTGATACTTTCGATAACTATGGAAAAAGAGTCATGACAACAACTGGAGATAAAATCAATATTCAAGGAAATCCCGTAGAAACAACTTCTTACGATAGTGATGGAAGTATTATTACAGGTTATGAATTATCTTCTGTTATTACCATTACTATTGATGGGCAAGAAATTGAATCTTGTGGAGATACTTGTATCTTTACACAAAAAGGTTTAGAACCTAATGTTGATTTTACCCAAGAAGATATTGAAAGTAATGATAATGGAAAACTTTCAAATAATACATATATTGCGAATATTATCAATAAGTATAAAAATAAGTTTGGTAAATCAAGAGTGGTTGTGATTAAATCTCAATTAGGGCAACCAATTACGGCTTATTCAGGGGATAAGGTTTATTGGACTGTTCCTAAAAAATTACCGAAGATGACAAAATTAATGATTGATGGTAAAGCTCTTTATATTCATCGCGCAAATTATCAAATTATTGATACATCATTACTAAATTAAAAGACGGGGAGCCCGTCTTTTACACTGTGAATAAACTTAAAATATCTTCTTTGGACATTTGTGATAAACCACCACTATTGTTTTCAACAAACATGTCAGCTAATTCCTTTTTGCGTTTTTGTAATTCAATGATCTTTTCTTCAACACTATCTTTCATCACAAGATTAAAGACTTGAACATTATTCTTTTGTCCTATACGATAAGCACGGTCTGTCGCTTGATTTTGAGCAGAAACATTCCACCATGGATCAAAATGAATAACGGCTTCGGCAGAGGTTAAGTTCAAACCTGTTCCTCCTGCTTTAAGGGAAATCAAGAATACTGTTGTATCATCTTTTTGGAATCTTGAAACAAGTTCTCTTCTATCTTCTTTATTGGTACTTCCAGTAAGCATATAATATGTAATTCCTGCTTTTTGACATTCCTCTGCAATTAAATCTAAAACGGAAGTAAAGGATGAAAATAACAAAACTTTTTGCTTATTTTCTTGCATTGTTTTAATAAGTTCCATACAAGCTTTTAATTTAGAAGAAGGTTGATCAATATCATCATATACAAGACGTGGTTCTAAGCAAAGCTGTCTTAATCTTGTAAGTAGCTTTAAGATTTGCATCTTATCAGAACCTTCTAAATCGTAAAGTTCTTGTAATTCTTTATTTGCTTCAGCAAGATTAGCTACATAAAGTTTTTCTTCTTCATCATTGAATGGAAGAATAATATTTTGTTCAATTTTATCTGGCAATTCTGTTAAAACTTCTTTTTTATTTCTTCTTAAAATAAATGGTGTAACTAATTTTTTAAGCTGTTTTGTTTTTTCTTCATCATTGTTTTTAACGATGTCATTTTCATATTGTTTTTGGAAATAATGATAATTAAATAAATATTGTGGCATCAAGAAATCAAAGATTGACCATAATTCTGCTAAACTATTTTCAATTGGTGTTCCCGTTAAAGCTAATTTATGTCTTGTTTTTAAGGTTTTAACTGATTGGGCATTTTTAGTTTTTTGGTTTTTGATATATTGTGCTTCATCTAAGATAACATATTCAAATTCAATTTCTTGATAAAGTTCAAAATCTCTACGCATATAATCATAAGAAGTTACATATAATCCTTGTTTAATTTCTTTAATTAATTCACTTCTTGTTTGTATATTTCCTGTAATACATGTAACTGGTAATTTATTAGAAAATTTATGGACTTCATCTTCCCAGTTATAAATAAGTGAAGAAGGACAAACTACCAAACTTGGTCGAGGCGTTTCTAATGAATCTAATAACGTAATGATTTGTAAAGTTTTCCCTAACCCCATATCATCTGCCAAAATCCCATTAAATCCATAATCTTTTAAAGTATGAAGCCACACATAACCTTCTTTTTGATAATCTCTTAAAATAGTATTATATTCTTTAGCGATAGGATATTCTTTTTGAGTTGCTGATTTAAAACGATCCAATGTCTCTACAAAAGATTCTTCTCTATCTAGTTCAACATATTCAAAATCATTTTCTTCATCAATAGCAAGCATTCTTTGTTTATTCATCGAGAATTCACCATCATCAATGTCTTTGACGTCAATATGATAATCATCCATAAATTGACTTAATTCTTCTAAATCAGGTGAATCTAAATAAAGCAATTCCCCATTTTTCAAACGATAAAATTTCTTTTTTCGACGGTATTGATTTAAAACCGCTTGTAGTTCTTTCTTTGGTATTTCATGCGAAGAAATATCAAATTTTAAAAGATCATTTTCAATACGGACACCTACATGTAAATTATAAGATATCTTCTTTCCTACTCTTTTTAAAGCTTCTGATACATAAACATCCCCATATTGTTTTAAATAATCTAAACCTTCAAAAATAAATTCATAGGTTGTTTGACTATTTGTATCAAAATAGGCACGATGTTTTTTTGTATCGATAGATGAAGCATAACGTTCAATATATTTTTCTACCAAATCTTGTTGATAAGTTGTCATCAATTGATCATTAAATCCATACACTCTATTTTGATTTTCATCCACATAGACTGGTTGAAAATAAATCATTTGATCATCATCAATATCTCCATAGATTTTAATTTCATCATAAGTTGGTATTTCTTCTTGGCTTTGATCAAAGACTTCAAAATAAGAAAGAATTGGTAATAAGACGTACTTATAGAAATCATGATATTGTTCCTCTAAAACAATCAGTTGTCCTTCATTTTCAATAATACTTTCTAAAAAACGGGCAATATTCCCCTCTTCATCAAGAACGATACGTTCCATATAAAACTTTCCATTATTCATTTCATAGCGATAACCATGTTTATTTCCAATAAACATTTCTTGATTGATACTTACTCTAATGACATAAAAATCTTCTTCTTTATTAATATATAAACGTAGCTCTGGTTCTACTTCACCAAAAGAAAGATTCTCTTTATTGATTTCATAAAGTTCATCAAGTAAACGTTTATCAATAGGGATGTTTCTTTTAATGGGTTCATAGTAATAGTTATAGTCTTCTATATCTTGACTTCTAAAGGAGATTGCTTTTTTCATGAAATCTATTTGTTTTAAGGCATTTTCTGTAAAATTCTTTTCACTGTGTACAAATTCTAAAGATTTTCCATATTTATAATTTTCTTGATGATTGATTCGATCAATAAATTCTGTAATATTTTTGACTACATACTTCTTTTCATTTCCAACTCTATAGTCAACATTTATCTCATCATCTTGAAGATAAATAAAAGGTGTTAAATCATATTTTTCATTATTAATAGATAGTTGTAATTCTGTTTGATAATGATTTTTATTAAGGTCAATGAGACGTGAGGATGTATGTGCCAGTTGTCTAAGTTGAGCTTTTCTTCTTTGTCTTTGATTTTCTTTTTCAATCTCTTTCATTTTTTCTAATTTTTCACTTTGATACTCAAAAGGAAAATCATTGATTTCTAATTCATTAAGTTTCATAATAACTGCCCCTAAATGACCACACATAGAATCTTGATCATTAAATGGACACGCACATTTATAAGAAACGACTTTATTATCTTTAATTTCTAATGAACATTTTTGTATGTGATTAAAAACTGAAACGACAGCATCAATATGATAAAGATCATCTTTTAAAGTAATATACATACTTTCTACATTATCATAGTGATGATATCTTCTGGCAATCTCTAAGTTATTTTTACTTTTTACCACATTTAAATTTATATTAAATTTCAATTTCATCACCTTCTTCTAAACATTCATCTAACATTTCATGTATTTTCTTTTTTCTTGGATATTCTTTTTTGATCATATCGACAAACTCTATTTTTGATATTTTATCTAAATCAAGAAATAACTCATAAACATAATTTTTAAAATAATAATTTGAATTTCCTTTTTTAATATAATTTTTTAAACATTCAACATAAACCATTAAATACATTTCTAAACTATATTCTTTAATGATTTCTTTTGTTTGTTCAAAAAGTGTCATATTTGGTCTTTGAAGTAAAACATAGATCAAATATTTAACATCTTGACTTTGTTTAAACATTAAAGCTAAATCATAATCATCATAGATAGGTTTAATTGCATCCATAAAATCTAGTAAATAATCTTCAAACTTAATTCCATAAAATTGTTTTAAATCTACGTAATAAACAGGAATATGCGATGAATTATAATAACCTAATTTAGAATAAATATAATTCAAGTAGGCATCTTCATGTTCAGGATCAAGCAATGAATCAAGTTTTGCCTTGGTTTCTTTTTTTCTAATATTTTGTTCATGTTTTTTATAGTAAAGACGAGCAAGTCCTACTTGTTGGTGATCAACATAATAATGTATCATTTCTGTGATATAATCTTCATTGTTATTATAAATTTGAATATCATCTAAATATTTTTTCATATCTAAATGATGATCATTGATAATTTTAAAGTATGTATTTAGTAAAGAAACTTTTCTTTTCGTTAAAAGCATTTCTCTAATAATATCTATTTGATCATTGACATCTAATTTATAGATAATCATCATAATATAGCTAAATGCATTTTCATATCTTTGATATTTCATATTTTCTTTTAACCAGCGCGTTGTAAGTTCTTTATTATGTTCACTTGTAAGTAACTTACTATAACCTTGAAACATGATTCGAAGTATTTCATGACGATAATCGTTAGGATAATTAGAATTTAAAAATTCATCAATGACTTGTTGATAATTGGTAATATGAAAACTTCCTTGTTCATTTAATTGAATAATACGTTTTAAATATTTTTTAAATTCTTGATTGAATTCACGTTTTAACATAAAACTACTATGTGTTCTTCTACGAACATCTTTTAATAAAGCATTGATATCAATATATTGTTGTTCATCTTTAGGAAGTCGATCTTCAATCGCAAAATAAAGTGCCGCTTCATGTTTACAATGATTTCCTTCTTTAGCATAAGGACAATCACACGTAGCTGACATGACATCATAATGTTCATCTAAAGTGATTTTAGTATGATAAGCTTCATTTCCTAAAATAATTCCTGTATAGGTTTGGTTATCATATTGATTTACAGAAAAAACTCTATTTTGTTCAAAATATGTTTTTCCTCTTTTTAATATTGTCTCTGTAAAAAATGATTTCATAGGCTTCCTCTTTTCATATTCACTTCATTATACCAAGAAAGAAAAAAAGCACAAAACTTAATTTGTGCCTAAAATATGTTTATTGATAACTTCTGCAATCGCTCCTTGATTATTTGTTGCCTTGGTAATAATATCACATTCTTTTTTCATTTCTTCAACTGTATTTTGGACACCTACCCCAAGGCCTGCTACTTTGATCATTGATAAATCATTAAAATTATCACCTATTGCAATTGTATCTTTAATATCTACATGTAATAACTCTGCAAGTTTCTTTAAACCTTGTCCTTTATTAACTCCTTGATGATTAAATTCAATATAACGATTCGATGAATAACTTACATCCAAATCACTTGTTATCTCTTTTAAATCATTTTCAATTCCTTTTAAATATTGGTAATCTGTATTCATATATAAGACTTTTACAATTTCTTGACCCTTTAAAAAATCAATATTATCATCAAAAATTTCTGTAACTTCCATTCTTCCTGCCAAATAATCTTTTTCTTCTTGGACATACTTATAAGCATAGACCATATCTTTTGTATAAACATGGATACAAACATCATAATCTAAACCTCTTTTGTAAAGTTCTCTCGCTTTTTCAAAAGAAATTCCTTCGAAATGAAGTAACTTACTTCCTTTATTTTCAGTAATGGCTCCACCATTATAAGAAATCACATATTCATTTTCTAAATCATACAATCCTAAATCTTTTAAAGTTCCATCAACGGTATTAAACCCTCTTCCGGTTGCTGGAACAAACTTCACACCTAACTCTTTTGCTTTTTGAATGGCTTCAATATTCTCTTTAGAAATCGTACGATCATCACTTAACAATGTTTCATCTAAATCACATGCTACAATTTTATACATAGTATCCCTCTTTTCTTACTTTTATCTTATCAAAAAGGAATTAATATTTTCGTAACTTTCATGATATGAAATAAATACTTTCTATGGTATGTTTAATAAGGATGATGTTATGAAAAAACGTATTTATGAAATTATAGAAGTATCTAAAGAAGATGACACAACAAGTCATATTTATGATCTTGTGATGATGTTTACAATATTTATGAGTATTATTCCTCTTGCTTTTAAACAAGAAACAAAGTTATTTACAACACTTGATTTAATTACAGTTATAATTTTTATTATTGATTATTTATTAAGATAGGCTACAGCTGATTTAAAATATGATGATCCTCGCTTTATTTCTTACATAAAATATCCATTTTCATTTATGGCAATTATTGATTTATTATCAATACTTCCTTCAATCAATATGATAAATAAAGGATTTAAAGCCCTTAAAACAATTCGTCTTATTCGTACCTTTCGTGTATTAAGAATCTTTAAAAGCTTTCGTTATTCAAAAAATATTCAAATCATTCTTCAGGTTGGAAAAAACTCAAAGAAGGCTTTGATTGCTGTTCTTTATTTAGCTATTGGTTATATTTTTGTTTGTGCCCTTATTATTTTTAATGTTGAACCAGATAGCTTTAATACTTTCTTTGATGCCATCTATTGGGCAACGATTTCTCTTACAACCGTTGGTTATGGCGATATTTATCCTATAACAACTTTGGGAAGAATAATTACAATGGTTTCTTCCTTTATGGGAATTGCGATTGTCGCTTTACCAGCTGGTATTATTACGGCAGGTTATATGAAAGAAATAGAATCAGATAAAATTTGATTCTATTTTAATGAGCTATTTATCATTGGCTTATCATCATCGTTTTTCATAATAAAGAAAGTATACATATGATAAGGACATTCCTTTAATCCAAATAACATTGCATAGATCTTTTCTTCTTCTGTTTCTATTTCCTTATAAGCATCCAAATATTTTTTATAACCTAATACTTTTTCTAAATCTTGGTAGATTTCTAAACTATATCTTCCATCTACAAATTTATGTTCTTGTTTGAGTTTGTTTTGCATATCTTTTAGATAAGCATTTTTCCATTCAAGTATTTTATCAAAATCTACTTCCACCCATTTTCTAATTATTTCATTTTCTACTATATGATCTATTTCTAAACAATAAAGCATTTGAAATAATTGATCTTCAACAAGATTATTTGTATAAGCTTTATGAAAATGAATATTAAGTTCCCCCTCTTTTTCTTCTAAAGCAATTTCTTCTTGTTTTTCCCATTTTTTTAAACATGCATAAATAAGAATAAATTCATCTTGAGGTAGTTCATTTATTAATGAAAGTAAATAGGTTGTATATTGTAAATCCTGTGGCTGTTTATTATTGGGATTTATTTTTTTATAGTTAAGTACATGTTTTTTATGATCTTGATACAAGATTGTTGGAAAATGTGTTTTAGGCCTTTTTTGATAAAAGTAATAAAGAACAATAAGAATCATAGCAAAAACAAATAGTAATTCCATAAGATCATCTCCTTTAATTTATTGTATCAAAAAATGGAGGAAAATGAAGTGACCCTCCTAAGTTTGTCCAACTTTTTCGGTTCACTTCAAAATCCTCCATTTTTATTTAATTCTTACAAATCGATCTTTAATATCTTTGACCTTTACACCTTGTGTAACTGTCGCATTTTCATCACTATACTGTGATATAGTGCAATCGTCATCTATTTTATCTTCATAACTAATAACAAAATAAATATCTTTTTCACCATTATTGATTACTAAATAACATTCCTTTTCTTTATCAAACATCTTTGTTATATCAATCGCTTTATCTTGATAATAGAATAAACATTTATCTTCTTTTTCATCATAAACAATTTCACTATTATCATTCATACTTTCTGCAAGTTCATCACCACTCATTGGTTCTATTCCCGTAAGTGTTCCTTTTGATCCTGAGTGTGTTCCCATATCAATGACGTTACCATCCTCATCTGTCGTATAGAAATGATAAACATGATCTTCCACTTCTTCATATTGAATCATTCTTTTTTCTCCATGAAACCATACCTCTATCTTACTTTGTATACCCCCTATATCGAAAGCATAAGCTACGGTAAATGTGGAAAGTAATATAATAAATGAAGTGACAAAAGTAATAAGGGATTTAGGTATTCTTTTTTGATTTAAGTTAACTTCTTTTTGATAATGAACATGTTTAAACGCTTGTTTATACGCTTCTTTATTCTTCATCGTTCCAGTTCTCCTTGAGTTGTTTTTTTAATAATTGTCTTGCTCTAGAAAGTCTTACTTTGACATTTCCTTCATTTAATTTTAATTGTTGAGCAATTTCTTTAATTGAATAATCTTCATAATAATATAAGTGAATCACAATACTATACTTTGACGGCAAAGCCATCACTGTTTGAAATAATTCTTCATCCTGTGGGGTATCAAAAGAAATAGTAGCCATATAGTCTTCTAACGATACTTGTTTTCTTCGCCAAAACTTTCTTTGAATATCTTTTGCTTTATTAATAGCTACTTTATATAACCAAGATTGAATATGTTCTTTAGATTCAAAATCTTTTTTATATGTATGATATCTAAGAAAAGTTTCTTGAACAACATCCTCAGCATCATCAGGATTCTTTAAAATGGATAAGCCTATCGCAAAAATACGATCTTTATATGTTGCAATCACTTGTTCTGTATCTAATTTCATAACATCCTCCTCAAGAGCTCTTTCACTTATAATACGTTTTATATAGAAAAAAGGTAACAAAAAGTCTATGTATTTCTAGGCTATTCAAATAATTTAGGGGTCCCAACTTTGGGGGTCTACTTTAGGGGGATGGATTTCTAATAATTGTCATTGAAAAACAACAGCTAGAATTCTGGCTGTTGTTTCTTTT
>NZ_JABWDK010000029.1:0-26189 GCF_013361255.1 Faecalibacillus sp. H12
CCCTTAATAATTTAGAGCGAATTTCGCTAAAGCACTCGATTATTTAGAGCGCCAATATAAGGAGATTCAATAAAGCATTTTTAAGTTATGATCTTTGAATTAATCATTAATGTTATAACTATTTTTAATAACAATTATAAACAAATAAAAAAGATCATTTAAGGGGAATGATCTTCTTTATTTTTATAGGGAATTCGTGTAATAAAAAAATTAATATCTTGGGAAACTATTACTTAAAATGTAAATATATGAGATATAAATATATATGGGTTATCTCATTCTTTTACATGTTAATTTTTATTACAATTATTATTATAATGAAATATAACGAATTGAGTAGAGACAAGCATCCTAAATAAATCATTAGTATTTGTGCAATGTGCACAAATGATGTGAAGTGTTAAGAGCTTATTTTTTTCATTAAAACAATTTAAAAAAGACTGTCAACTTCATATTTGTCAACAGTCTTAAATCTCTTTAAAATAATGAGATTTATAAAACATTTTTAAGTTACGATATTTAAATTAATCATTAATGTCATAACCATTTTTAATTAGAACTTCTTTAATTTTTTCAAGTGCTATTTTAATAGAATAGTAAACCGCAAGTATACTACAGTTTTCTTCAATAGCAATTGATTCTAGAGTCTTACATTGAACATATTTTTTTAAAATACGTTCTTTTTCTTTGACTGGTAAATCTTTAATTGTTAACTCAATAAAACTTATTAATTCTTGATGTATCAATTCTTTCAACAATATGTTTTCGTTAACATCAAAGCCTTCTTTTTCTAATTCTAAAAATGGACTTCGATCTAACGAAAAATATCCCTTATGATAATCTACTTTTCTTTTATATACTGCATCAATATGATCATATTTATTCATTGTCTCATAAACATCCTAATCAACTTCAACAAAGCAATCTTGATTATAATATTTAGGATACATTTCTCTCAGGTTTACCCTAACTTTAGTTGACATATTATCCCTCCCTTCTTCATAAACCGAGAGAAACAACTGTCGAACTTTAAGTTTTATAAAAAAAGCTCTAATGATTTTGGGGTCTCACTAGAGCATACTTAAGTTATTCAATTTTTAAAAGATTTATGTGTGAGTTAATCTTCTTTTTTTAATTTGTTTGTACTGAATTTTCTTCTTCTAATTTTTGTTTTTCTAATAATTTAAAGAATGGATAGTATAAAACCATGTCTAAAATAATTAAACAAATAACCATGATTGCTGCTTTGAAATCCATACATCCAAGTGCGGCTCCAAGTGGCGCTGGTGTTGTCCATGGTGTTTCAATAATTCCTTTTCCTACAATATGGAAGGCCATTAAGCCATAAGCAATAATTGAATTGATTACTGGTACAAAGATAAATGGAATCATCATTAATGGATTTAAAACCATTGGTAAACCAAAGATAATCGGTTCATTGATATTAAAGATTGCAGGTCCAATTGATAATTTTCCTAATGTCTTTAATTCTGCTGATTTAGATCTCAACAACAAGATACAAAGTCCCATTGTAGCTCCACCACCACCAAGTGTAATAACATATGACCAGAATGGTTGAGTAAAGAAATGTACGATTGGTTGTCCAGCAGAGAATGCTGAAATATTAGCAATTAAATACATTTGCATAAATGGTAAACGGATTGGTTGAGTAATACTTGCTCCATGTAATCCAAAGAACCAGAATACTTGAGCAATCATGGTAATTAAACAAATACCAACTAATGAATCAAGTCCTGAAATTGCAGGTGCTAAAACTGTCATGATCATATTTGGTAAAAGTTGTCCGCTAAAGTTTTGTACAACTAAAGAAAGACCATAAAAAATGATTACACAAATAAATAATGGTAAGATTGCATCAAAAGATGAACTGATTGCTGGTGGAACACCTTCAGGCATTTTAATACGAATGTCTTTTTTAAACATAAAATGCATAATTTCCACACAACCTATAGCAACCAAGATTGCTGTAAAGATACCTTTGGCATCCAAATAGGTCGTTGGTATGTAATTACCAGCTAAAGCTAATAAATCTGTTGCACTTTTTCCATCAACAATAAGATTTGATGCTACTGCTGAAGTTGTTGGTGCAGATACAATTAAAAATACTGCTGTTGATACGATTGCTGAATTTAATTTTGGCATTTCGTATTCATCTGCTAAATGATAAGCAATTGCAAATGCAATAAATAATCCCATTAATGCCATTGTCATATTATAAGGCAATTGCAACATTGCTTTGTTGGCTTGCGCCCAATTATACCAACCATTTAACATGTCAGTAATAAATCCCCAATTTGGAAGTGTTTCTGGTTTAAAAGGTGGTGTTGAAATAATTAAACATACCCCTCCTAAAATAGATAACGGAATTGCTACTACCATTCCATCACGAATAGCAGCCAAATGCCTTTGATTCCCTAATTTGTTAGCAATTGGTACAAGTGTACGGTTTGCAAGTTCATTAAATTTTTCCATGAAATTCATGAAAGTTCCCTCCCTTCTTGCTATAGTGAAATTATATAGCTGTAGCACATTCAAATTCTTTTGATTTCCACAATAAAAAACATCTTTCCAATTACTTGAAATCTTTTCCAAATCATGGAAATAAATTGTTTTATTTTTTTTATCTGCATTTATTTTTTTATGTTGACACTCCCTTTTTATTTTTTATAATGAAATTGTGTGTGAGTTATATCTTCTTATAAAACAGGAGGATATATTATGAAGTTAATCATTGAAGAAAATGAACAAAAAATGAGCGAAAGTGCAATGCACATTTTACTTGGAGCAATGATGCAAGATAAAAGAGTCAACATCTCTTTAACTGCTGGACGCTCTCCTATCAATCTTTATAAGATGATGGTTCCTTATGTTAAAGACCAAGAAAAATTCAAAGACATTCAATACTATCTTTTTGATGAAGCACCTTATCAAGATAAACCACATGGCCCAAACTGGGAAGAAATGCAAGAACTATTCTTTAAAGATGCAAATATTCCTGATGAAAGAATCCATACAACAACAATGGAAAACTGGGAAACTTATGATCAAGAAATCAGAGATGCTGGTGGTATTGATGTTATGTTGATTGGACTAGGTTGGGATGGACATTTCTGCAGCAACTGTCCAAGATGTACACCTATGGATAGTTATACTTATCCAATGGATCGTAAAACAAAAAATGCAGCTAATCCAACATATCCAGCAAGAGATCATCTACCAATCACTTTATCAATGGGTCCAAAAAGTCTAATGAGAGTGAAACATCTTGTAATGATTGTTACTGGTAAAGAAAAAGCTCAAATTTTAAAACAAGTGTTAGATTCACCTATTTCAGATGAACTACCAGCAACTGTTTTAAAATTACATCCTAACTTCACTGTTATCTGTGATAAAGATGCTGCATCTTTATTAAATATGGATGATTATAAAAGATTATAAAATCTTTATAGAAAGCTTCGGCTTTCTTTTTTTATTTCCAATATTTGGAAATAATTTCTACCTTTTGGAAAAGCAAAAGTAAATAAAGCATTCATTTGTTATAATTTTTCTATCCTGGAGGACTACTTATGAGAAAAAATAAAACAAAAAATAACAAAAGCAATAAAAACAGAAATAATATGGATATTATCGAAACACGTATTAGAAGATTTGTAGCTATGATCATCGATTGGTATCTTACTAACATGCTGGCTGCTATCCCTATTACCTTCTATTTAAGAGGAAATGACTACTTAAAACCTTATATGTTTGATTTAACACACTATGATTTTTCTATAGGTCTTGCTTTAGGTCTTTATGGTGTTTTGATTGGTATTATTTACTATGTATTTATTCCAACATATCTTTTTAAAGGACAAACACTTGGTAAAAAAATATGTAAGATCAAAATCATTAAAGAAAATAATGAATCAATCAATTTAAAAGATATGATGTTAAGAGAACTTCTTGGAGCATCCTTACTTGAAGGTGGAATGATTATCATCCCAACCTATATAAGAAAGCTACTTCCATTATTTAAACTTACAATGATTGTTGATCCTTTAAAATATATTGCCTATGCTTTAACTATCGGTTCAATTATCTATGCTTATTTCCAAGCAAATACACAATCTTTTCATGATAAAGTAGCTAAAACTATTGTTGTTAAACAATAATTAACTATGGTATAATTATCTAAAATATACATAAAGGAGATTCTCCATGTTTAACCTAATAATTATACTTTTATCAACACTTAATGATGAACCAAAAGGTTCAAATAACTATAAAATAGCTAAATATATGATAGAAAATATGCGCGATTTAGAAGAATATTCTCTCACAGATCTAGCTCAGGCTTGCTATGTGTCAAATTCTAGTATTTCGCGCTTTTGTCGTGATATTGGACTTAAAGATTTCAATGCATTGAAAAATCAAATTGCAAAATTTTCAGTTGAAGCTGCTCGCTTAAAAAGAAAGTTTGACTATGAAAAATATGAATCCTCATCAATGTTTCAATCATATGTAAAAAATGTTATTTCCAATTTAAATTACTTCTTAGAAAATGATATTGAAAAACAAATCAATACACTTGTTCAAGAAATCAGTTCTTATCAGAAAATAGCCGCTTTTGGCTATATGCAATCTGAAAGTGTTGCCTGCAATTTACAGTTCGATCTGCAAACAAGTGGTAAACTTATCTTTTCTTGTTTTAATATCAAAGATCAGGCAGACTATATTACTGACGCTGATGAAAATAACCTTATTATTATTTTTTCAGAATCAGGAACCTATTTTGATCGTATTTTTCCAAGAGCCAAGCCATTCAAAAGTAACAAAAAGAAACCAAAGATATGTATGATTACTTCTGATCAGTCAATTGAATATCCATTTATCGATTTCTACATCCGTTATAACAGTAAAGGTGGCTATGCAAGTCATCCCTATCCATTACAGCTTATTTCTGATCTAATCTGTATCAAATATTCTGAAACTTTATAAATAATAAACAGGTTTACCATCGCAAACCTGTTTATTTTTATAGAATAGGGTCTAAAATTTGTTCGAGTTTGAAATTTCCATTTGAATAATCAACAATCATTGCTGAAGCATTATTAGGAAATTTAAAAGATTGTTGAGGTAATAATGATTTGATAAATCCATATAACGAACAGCCGTGCCCTACAATTAAAACGGTATCCTTTTCATTACAATCCTCTATTATTTCTTGAAGTGCTTTATGATGTTTTGAAATAACATCATGAATATCTTCCCCTTCATAAGGTCTGTAATCCATATCCAAATCTTCTAACCAGTAAGGTGATTCAATATTGAGTTTTCTTACAAGTTCTGTGGATATTCCTTCAAGTATTCCAAAATTAACTTCTTTAAAACGTTCTTCATAAATCGGTTCGACTTCTTTTTTACTTAGAATAATATTTGCCGTTTGTACTGCCCTACCCAATGGAGATGTGTAGGCTTTATCTATTTGGTATTGTTCTAGCTGCTTTGAAATATTTTCAACTTGTCTGATTCCCACTTTTGACAAAGGAGAATCACACCAACCCTGTGTCAGATTGATTTCATTAAAATGTGTCTTTCCGTGTCTTACAAATATAAATCTCATTATAACTTACCTTTAAAACTAAAACGTAAATGATGTTTTTCTTTATCTAATAAGAATTCATCATGTGTCTTAGCACCCCATGTATCATCACCAGCAATACCCATTTGTTTTTCATTGATACATAAAACCGTTTGATAAACATTTGGAAGTTCATCTTTGTGACGCGCGTTTTCTAATTCATAAGGTGTATAGTGTAATGCTGAAAATTCAAAATCTTCACCTTTGATTCTTAATTTTGTATTTTCACCCGCAACTGATAATTCTCTTACATGCGTTCTGTTACCACATTCTTGTGGATATAAATAAGGTGTTAAATTGTCTGTTACTTGATAAGTATATTTTCCAAGAAGTGCCCCTTTGTTTCGATCAATATAGTTTTCTTCTGGACCAAATCCATAATAATTTACTTCTTCCATATCTTTATATAATTGGAAGATAAGTCCAAATACAGGCATTTCAATTTCAGAAACAACCGGTTGATAAGACATATCGACAATGATTTTACCATCACCATAGACTTCATAAACTAAATGAACTTTTTCATCTTGTAAATTTGGCAAATCATAAGCATATTCAATCTTGCAAGAACAGTCTCCTTTTGAAATACCAACAAACTCACATTTTGCATATAGACTGGCAGTTAACCATTTACCATAGCGATAACCATATTTGTTTTCAACATCATTATTTGTAGCTGCTCTAAAGAAATTTGGTCTGACAGGTACTCTAATATATTCTTGTTGATGATATCTATAAGAAACCAAACCTTTTTGTTTTGAGAAAATCACATTGAAATCTTTTCCTACAACGCCTACATTCAAGTAGTCTTCAACGATATCTACGTGTTTTGTTGTATGAATGTTATGTGTTTTATTTTTTACTTCATAGATATATTGTTGTTGAGCGTATATTTCATGATTCTTTTTCAAATAGACTGTTACTGCACATTCTTGGTCTTGATCATTTATTTTAAATGGATTTTCAACAACAACTGATGATAATGGTTTACAATCTACTATCATTGTTTTGGTTTGAACAACATTACCATTGCATAACATATCCATTTGTAATTGATATTCATTTAAATCAGTAAATAAATAATTATTGCTGATATGAATAACATCTTCATCTATTCTAAAATCTACATATTGATAACAGTATTTGACTTCTTGCATCTTTGGAGTATTTGTACGGTCTGCAAAAACAATACCGTTTCCACAGAAATCATAATCACTTGGCCTTTCACCAAAGTCCCCACCATAACATAATTTTCCATCATGGTATAATGCTTGATCGATGTAATCCCAGATGAATCCACCTTGATACAAGGAATATTTCTTTTCTAAATCAATATATTTGAATAATGCTCCATTACTGTTTCCCATAGAATGGGCGTATTCACATAAAATAAACGGTTTATCTTGATGTTCCTTTAAGTATTTTTCAACATCAACTGCAAAAGTATACATTTGACTTTCAATATCACTTGTTTCATTGTAGCGACGATCATGTGAAAGTCCTTCATAATGAATCAAACGAGAAGTATCTTTTTGTTTCATAAACTTAGACATTTCATAAAGATTTTTACCACCATAAGATTCATTTCCTAATGACCAGATAATAATCGAAGGATGGTTTTTATCTCTTTCATACATGGAATTAGCACGGTCTAAGATAATATCTAACCATTCAGGTTTATCATCTGGTAAGATATGTGCTTTATCAAAAAGTTCACTCCAAGTTCCATGTGTTTCAAGGTTAACTTCATCAATGACATAAAGACCATATTCATCGCATAAATCATAAACAAATGTTTGATTTGGATAATGACATGTACGTAAGGCATTGATATTATTGGCTTTCATATTCAAGATATCTTTTTTAGTATCTTCATAAGAAACCGTTCTTCCTGTCTTGGCTGAAAATTCATGACGGTTAACACCATGGAAAACAATTCTCTTTCCATTGATACACATGATACCATCAATAAGTTTAAATTCTCTGACACCCACATTGTATTGACTACATTCAACTAAACCCTTTTCATCCATGATTTCTACATATAATTGGTAAAGGTTTGGTTTTTCTGCTGACCATAAATGAGGATCATCGAATTCAAAATTGATTGGACTGCAACAATCTTTGCTTTCTTTTTGTCCAATAACTTCATCTTTATACTTTAAAGTATAGACTGCCTTAAATTTAGTCTCTTTTTTTACAATCATTGGCGTTACTTCAACAGTTGCATGATCATAATTTTCATTTAAATGTGTCAAAATCTTGATATCTTTTAAATGAACGTGTGGTACCATTTGAAGTTCAACATCTCTAAAAATACCTGAAAAACGCCAGAAATCTTGATCTTCTAACCAACTTCCACTGCTGAAGCGATAAACGTTAACAGCAATTTTGTTTTCTCCATTAACAATCAAATCTGTAATATTAAAACTTGAAGGTGTAAATGTGTCTTCACTGTAACCTACAAATGTTCCATTGACCCATAGAGCCATGGCTGATTCAACACCATGGAAAGTAATATAAGTATCGACATTATCTTTGATTACTGAACTGTCAAAATAAGTGACATAACTTCCAATTGGATTTTTATCAGGAATTTCTCCAGGAATGATTTGTTGTGTTCCTGACCAAGGATAGATTTGATTAACATACATTGGTTTTCCATATCCTTGTAATTGAATATGACCAGGTACTTTGATTTCATCCCAGTGATCTACACAATAATCTTTATTAGAAAACTCCGGTATTAATTGATTAAATCCTGTTGCATAATGAAACTTCCAGCTCCCATTTAATGAATAATTGAAACTGCTTTGTTTTTCTTTTAATTCTTTAATACTTGCATATCTATGAATCGATGCTGTTGCTCTTAAACGATTGACATTAAAAATTTTAGGATCTTTGACCCATTCATTTTTCATTTCCATTTTTCTTTCCTCCTGACTATATTATAAATTAACCCTTAAAAATAGAAATGGAACAAAGTACAATATAGGGTAAAAAAGTATAGATGATTTTTTATAATACTTCACATATAAAAATAAACAAATTATAATGTTACTAATAATACATTATTAATTATCAAAAACTATCTCAAGGAGGAAAGATATGGATTTAAATAATACATTACATACAAAAGAAAACACTGTATTATATAGATTGAAACTATTTATTAAAAACAAAGATAAAATACATACTTATTTAAGCATTGTAGCTACCTCACTAACATTAGCAGTGCCCCTAGGGACTTTTTTTAAATCACTTTTACTTAAAAAATTTGAAAAATCATACTCACATGTTTTAAATTTCAACACAGTTGTTTTGAAACTAGATTTTACTTCAATTATACCTACAATAATTATAATTTTCATGTTTGGAATGTTCTTTTTCTTTGAAATTCGGAATGCTCCAAAAAAAAAGACAAAATATAATTGTAAATTGTACTTTATGAAACTATTCAGTTTTTCAAATATTTTTTTAACGTGTTTCATAACTTATCTTATTTGTAATGCTACATACTTAAAAAAATTATTTTTCATGGAGTATCCTCTCTACTCTTTCGGCTTTATGGGTATAATTTTGATAAACATACTATTTTTGGCCTGCATAAAATACACTGATATAAATAACAAAGCCAAACTTAAAAAAAATTATTTATATGTTTTTTTTATAGGATTGGAATTATCAACTATATTTTTGTTTATAAAATGTATTTTTAATGATATAAATTTTTTAATTATTATCATTTTAATTTCTTTCTTATTAAATTTTGCTTCATATAATTTATTTTTCTTTAAAACAACTACTATCACTAAAAAGGCAAATTATAATGATAATAAAACAAAATTTGATTTCTTAAATTATATAGGTTTTTTAATATTATTTTTCTTTTGTATGAACATATTATTTGACACATCTAATATGGACTCAGTTGGTGAAACCATTGTCGAATCTCAAAAAATATTTATTAATATTGATTCTAATATAGATTATAAATCAAATAATAATGCCGATGGCTATCTATTATTTGAAACTGAAGATAGTAAATTTGTTGCGAAAGGTTACAAATTTACAGATAACCATAAAAAAATAAAGCTTCTTTCCGGATACAAATACATTGACTATAAAAACCTTGAATTATCTGAAAAAAGATATTCAATTAAGCTAAAAAATACTAATTAGATTATAAAAAGGAACAATTTTGTTCCTTTTATAATTTTGGTTTTGTATACTTTTCATCATAAATCTTATTAGCAAGTTTGACATCACCAAGTATTTCGCAAAGCCCACCAGCTTGCCATAAAAATGGTTCACTATCCTTGTGGGCTTGATAAGCAGCATTTGAAACTATCTGTATAGATTTATCATTATTTTTAGCCGCTGATAGAACTAATTGAGCCTTATACAATAATGATCCCCTTTCTATATGGTAATCACTTGTTACAATAGCAATTTTATCAATATCTTGGTATTTTTTTCTAAGAATGTTATATGTAAATTTAGCATTTTCAACAGTGGATGATGATTTATTTTCAATAATCAATCTATCTTTGTTCAATCCATTATCAATAAGCCATTGTGCCATTTGATCTGCTTCAGTTACATTAGAATTGTCTTTTGCAGTTCCTCCACCAGTACAAGCAACATATGCATTAGGATATTTGTTTGCGCTATCTAATGCAACTTTCAAACGCCCAATAAGTTCATCTTGCATAGTACCATCATCATTAAGTTGATATCCTAAAACAACAATGCATAATTTATCGCTCTTATCTAATCCGTCAGGCAATACATCATTATTA
Organism: Faecalibacillus sp. H12; assembly: GCF_013361255.1. Lineage (NCBI taxonomy): Bacteria > Bacillati > Bacillota > Erysipelotrichia > Erysipelotrichales > Coprobacillaceae > Faecalibacillus > Faecalibacillus sp. H12. Next base: position 10,447 of record NZ_JABWDK010000029.1, read on the forward strand.
ATTTCCAGTTTTTCATGATTTGTTTGCCAATACTTCATAATTTCATCCCATTGCTTTGCTTTTGAAGAGTCAACATCTTCTAATTCTTCCAATAAATCATTTACTTTATCTTTTGATTTTGACTCATAAGTCCCATAATATAAAATCATATCTTCAATAATTTCTTTTGCATTTCTTTTTGAAGTAGCCTGAGAGCAACCTGTAATCATAGTTAAAACTAAAACACAAATCAATAATTTATATATTTTTTTCATCATCTATCCTTCTTTCTTAAGCATCTATTAATAAGAAACAAAAAAACCAACAATTAATATGGAATAAGATCCATTTAATTATCGGTTTTGCCTACTAAAAATCACAATCCTTTTATACTATAAATTATAGCATTAAATAAGTGTAAAGTATATTAATGTTATATTTTATTCTAATATTATTTAATTATTATTGTATTCGTCTTCTAGTCCAGAAAAATGTAATAATTTCAATATAATCAAAGAAAGATTATAGCATAACCATCTTATATCTAATCGATTCCCTGCAAAATTAGTATTTCCTTTATATTCTGAAAATCTAAAATGCTCAGGATTATCTCCTTCAATGTATTTACAATATAGTTCACAAAACAAATCCATCCATTCCATATATTGCTCCTGAATTTTATATACACTATCGAACTCATCATACAACTTTTTTAAACCATGGCTTTTTACAACACTTCCTTTCTTTACCATGATTAAATATTTTAAGCCTAATTCAATTGCATGTCTTCCTATGTATACCGTAACTACAGAATCAGGCATTACTTTCGTTGATTTATCAAATGCTTCTATATAGTCAAACCAATATTTTTTCCACAAATAGATTCGATCTGCAATTTTATAATTCTTTTCTGTCCCATTAAACTTTCTTATGCTGTCTAAAACATCATCTATTTTATCTTTAAAAGTAATACTATTTTTTCTAGAGCTTTTTGCTATATCATTTGCATCCTCTCCATGAAATTTAGGGGAACATCCGTAATTAATGTGCGAAACAGAAAAAGCTCCATCCAATTCTAAACCATCCGTATATTTTATATCAAAACTATCAAACATATCTATACCTCGTATAAATTATTATTTATTTCGTCATTTTTACATCATAACTTATTTTAACACTTATTCTAAATAAAAAAATATGGCATAGTACCATATTTTTTTAAAGTATTTTAATCTTACATAATAAACACATTAGGTTATTAAGAGGGTTGGGTTTAAAGAAATGATATAAAACACTTATATATTCATAAATAGCATTTTTTAATCATGACATTTTAGACTTTAGGAAACTCTTTTATTAAATAAAATGCTACATATAAATTAAATTTGAGTAAAATCATCAATTACCTTTATAACACCAGGTAATTTTTCATATTCGTCTTTCTTGTTCGCTGAATCAATAACAATAATCATATTGCAACCAGAGTTATAAGCGTTTTGAATACCACTTAATGAATCTTCAATAATCAAGCAATCTTTAATATCAGTCTTAATGACATCTGCTGCTTTTTTAAACATTGCTATCTTATTTTCGTAAGTACCATCATCATAAACAATATCAGATGGTGCAATCCATTTATCTAAGTTAAATGATTCTACAAAGAAATCAATGTTTTCTTTAATTGATGCACTTGCAATTGTAAATGGTACTTTTTTTTCTGTTAGCAAATCAAAGTATTCTTCTGATCCTTTAACCAAATGAAAATTTTCAGTATCTTCTTTACAAAATTTTCTATAGTATTCTTCTTTTAATGAAGAATATTTAACAATATCATCCTCTGTGCATTTATCACCTAACATATACTGAATGATTTGTTTATTAGGTACTCCATTAAAGTGTTCATGGAGTTCTTCATCTGTTATACCTTTATTTCTTAATAATTGTGAAATAGCACCCCACGCTTTAACATGTTTATCATTATCAAAAAATAATGTACCATTAAAATCAAAGATGACTCCTCTATAATCCATAATTATACCTCTCTTGTTTCAATTACTTTTTTATACCAATATGCTGATTTTTTAGGATATCTTTCTTGTGTATCGTAATCAACATAGAATAATCCATATCTCTTATTATAACCATTTGACCATGAGAATACATCCATTAATGACCAAACAAAATATCCTTTTACATTTGCACCATCTTCAATTGATTTTAATAACCATTGTAAATGTTGTTTAATGTAATCAATTCTTGGAGAATCATCGATATTACCATTATCAAAATGATCTTTATATCCCATACCATTTTCAGTAATATAGATTGCTTTATAGTTCGGATATTGATTTTTAATTCTCATAATCATATCATACATACCTTCAGGATAAATTAACCAATCCCAGTCAGTTGTAGGGATACCTTCTTTAAACACTCTTTCTCCTACACCTTTTAATTTGAATTTTTTAGTACCTTTTTCTCCAGTACCATTGTGATGAATTTCATTTTCACCTTCATAAGCTTTAATAAAGTGACTTTGATAATGATTCATTCCTAAATAATCATTATCTTTTGCTGCTTTTTTCATGATTTCAATATCTGCTGGATCATATTCAAATGTTCCATTGTTAATATGAACTAATTCATTGATAATTTTAATTGTTTCATCTGTATAGTATCCTAAGAAAGTTGCATCCAATAAGAATTGATTAGCTAACACGTCTTCTTTTTTTGCTGCATATACATCTTTTGGATCATTTTCATTTAAAGGATATTTAGTTTCTAATGAATGAATGATTCCAATTTTGCCTTTGTAACCTTTTTCTTTATAAGCACAAACTGCTTTAGCATGTGCTACCATCATACCATGCATTGATTTAACCGCTTTTGTAATATCATAAGTAATACATGGTGGGAATGTTCCTTCAATATATTGATTTGTGGCAATTGGCCATACTTCATTGAATGTAAACCAATAAGTTACTTCATCTTTATATTCTTCAAAGCAGAATTTTGCATACTCTTCAAAAGCATCAATTGTTTCTCTTGATAAGAAGTCCCCTTGACTATGTAAAGCATCAGGAGTATCAAAGTGATGTAAAGTTACATAAGGTTCTACACCATTTTTATGACATTCTTGGAATACTCTATGATAGAAGTCTACACCTTCTTGATTGATTCTTCCTTTTCCGTCAGGAAAAATTCTTGACCATGCAATAGAAATTCTTATACCTTCAATTCCAAAATCATTGCATAATTTTAAATCCACAGGATATTTATGGTAGAAATCACTAGCAGGATCAGCTGAGAATCTACCTTGTTTAGCTAAATAATCATCCCATGCTACTTTTCCTTTTCCATATTCTCTAGTACTACCTTCACATTGATAAGCAGCTGTTGCTCCACCAAATACAAAATCTTTACTAAATTTCATAATTTTCTCCTTAACTTAACGATATTGAATAACCATTAGGATTAGACCTAATGGTTATTATTAAATTCTATTCTTCTCCATCTAAAATTGAGAATACAAATTGTAATGCTTTTTGAGGATTACGAGTTAATTCAATATATTTTTTACCTTCACAAGCAACACATTTAATTCCAATACGATCTGTATCTTTCTTTAAATCTTCATAGTAGTTTGCTACTTGAGGAGCTAGAACTACTAAATCATAGTCTTTTAACATATCATAGTGTGCACCGTAAGAACCTGCGGCAGTAATAATTGAAATGCCTTGTTCATCAGCACCTTTAGCTAATGCATTAGCCAATAATCCACTAGTACCCCCACCAGCACATAACACTAATACACGCTTTTCATTAACTACATCAGATGAAACTTCAACATCTTCATCTTCTTCTTTAACATATCCACCTTTTTCATCTTCTTCTTCACATTTTTGTTTATCATAAACTTTGAAGAATGGATAATAAACTACGAAATCTACAACCAAAACTAATACTGCAAATAATATTGATAACAATGTAATTCCACATCCTAATACAATACCAAGTGGTGCTGGTGTTGTCCAAGGAAGAATATACATGAAACTGTTCATTCCTAAAATATCTACAAATGCTTTGAACATCCATACATTTAAGATTGGTGCAACAATAAATGGAATAAAGAAAATTGGATTTAAGATCAATGGTGCACCAAATAAGATTGGTTCATTAACTCCGAATAATACAGGAATCGAACTTGCTTTACCTACTGCTCTTAATTCTTTAGATTTTGCCATGAAAGCAAACATTAATGTTACAACAAGAGTTGCTCCTGTACCACCTAATGTAGCTACGAATTGTTGACAACCAGGTGTTAAAATGTTAGCTGCATGTTTTCCAGCTTGGAATAATTCTAAGTTGTTAGCAATGTTTACATAATAAATTGCTGAAACTGCTGGTTCAACAATTGATGGCCCTTGAATACCTACGAACCAGAATAATGACATAGCTCCATAAATAATAGCTAATCCTAAATATCCGTCTGCTGCAGTAAATAAAGGTTTGAAGAATTCAATAACTGATTCAGCGAAACACATACCTACAAAATGTCTAAATGCTATATCAAATAAAGCTAATAATAAGATTGAAACTCCGAAAGGAATAACATCTGCAAATGTTTGTGAAATATTTGGTGGTACTTCTTCTGGCATGTGAATTGTAATATTTCTTTTAACACAGAACTTGTACACATTACATACAAAAAACGCTACTAAGAAGGCTGTTAATAACCCTTTAGATCCCATGTATCCACTTGAGAATCCACCTTTAATAGAATCAACACCTACAACTAGGAAACCTACAATACCTGCCATAAGAGTTGAAATATTATTGATTTGTCTATTAACTGGCATATCTCTATTTAAACTGTCACATAAGTTTTTTGCTGTTGTCCCAGCTACAAGCACTGCTAATAATCCCATTGAATAGTTATATGGTTTTAAAATCATTGCTTCGATATCACTAGGCCAATAGAATCCAAAAATGTTTGGTACATAAGCAAGTAACATGAAGATACTTGAGAATAGTACTACTGGCATAGCTGACATGAATCCATCACGGATTGCTTTTAAATACTTATTTCTAGAAACTTTTTCAAAGAAAGGCTTAGCTTTCTCGATTTTTCCAATCAACGCATCCATCTTTTTTTACCTCATTATCTATAAATATCTAATAAATTGTTAATAATATCTTTTAATAAAATTGTTGTCATCAAATGATCTTGAGCATGAACTGTAATAAATCCAATATCGATATGTTCTCCTCTAGCTTCCATTTGTAATAATTCTGTCTGTGATTTATGAGCATCATTTAAGCATTCATTTGCTTCTGCAATCAATTTATCACATTCACCGAATTCTTTTTGTTTAGCTTTTTCTACAGCTAATAGTAATTTACTTCTTGCGTCTCCTGAGTACGCTACAATTTCAAACCCAATCATTGAGGCTTCTTCTTTTGTCATAATTAATTTCTCCTTTTGTTATTAATAATAATTTCTATAATTGTTGCTTTATCACTGTCACTAAATGTAACATTAAACGTTGATTCAAGTTTCTTAGAGGCTTCAGAAACCATTGTAAATTCATCATGATACTTTGTTCTTATACTATCCAAATTAAAATTGACCGCAGATGCTTGCTTTTTTGTCAATCTGTCAATTAAGCATCCCATATGAATAAGCATTCCTAATCTTGTATCTTCTGTAAATGGTTCTTCAAATATTTCTTCTAGTTTCTTTACAAATGGTAATAATGAGTTTTGAAGGTCATCATAATTGAATATCTCAAACTGTTCTGTTAAGTATTCAATGATATCAAAATCATCATCGCCTTCTGCAAATAATTCATGTATTGTATAAACTTTAGGTAAATGTTGATAATCTACAAATTTTATATTGAAGATATCAGGATTATAAGTTCCTACAATCCCGATAACCTTACCTTTAAGTTTGATTTCATTGATTCTATTGATTAAACTGTGCTTATCAGAAATATTAAATGATAATATTTGATAATCTCTGTAATCCTCTAAAGTCTGTAAATATCTTTTAATACTTTCACTGTTATTTTCATTAGCTGACGATAATGCAATAATAACATCCTTGTTGCTCATTCTTGAATATGATTTATCGGAATATTCACTAACCAAATGATCATAAATATCATCAACATTCTTTCCTTCTTCAGCTTGTTTACAAGCAGACATCGCTAATAATGGAATAGGAACTTCAATTGATCTAATATTTATCTTTGTTTCTTCCATGATTGAATCCAACATGACTTGAATAGAACCCATATCATATAGAGCTAATATTCCTCTTCCTTGATTTATTTCAATAATCTTATTTTTTAATTGCTCATAAGATTCTTTTGGATCATCTTCTAATGATAAATCAAAAGCTTCAATATTTTGTACTGGCATCAGAAGTTTGACAACCTCTACTATTGACTGTGCTGTTTTACTTCCATGCATTACAATTAATGTAACAACATTTCTCTTTTTTAGTTTTTCATTTTCTTGAAGAGTTAAAACCAAAGTTATAAAAGCACTTTCGTCCATAGATAGAGTTACATTGAATTCTTTTTCTATTGATTTTAAAAACTTTCTAGAAAACACATACTGTTCATCATACTTATCAATGATTTCCATAATATTTTCATTAGAAATTCTTTGTTTTGAACTGTTTCTAACTATTGCATTATTCAAATGAAGACATATTGCATAATATATTTTATTTGAATAAACCTGATTAAATCGAACACTTGCACTGTTTAAGAATTTTTCTACAGAATTAATTAACTTTGTAGAGCAAATTTTTTTGATTTTATCTTTATCTATATCATGTGTAATTTGTTTTAAGTAGTCATCAATCTGTTCTTCAATATTAGCAATTAGATAAGCATCTTTTTCTTTTTCATTTGCCATTTTTCCAAGAGCTTTGTATTTTTGTTCTAACTGTGCATAGATATCTAAATTTTCACTTTTAATCTTTTTTCTCAATGTTCGATTATGATTGAATACATATGTTGTATCCTTCTCTAAAACATTAGTTAAATCATTTATATGCTTTTTAATATATAAAAGTCCTTTTCTGACATTAGGTGGTAAATCACCTAATTCAATAACTATGTTCGTATTCTTTTTTGACTTAGAAAGTGCATTTGCAACACCAAATTGAATGTTGTTTCTAAGTTCAATAAGATTATCCTTACAAGGATAAAGTAATAAACATTGCATTAAACCATCATTAATTTCAATTGATCTATTCAAATTATTTGATTCATTTTGAAAGAATTTTTCAATAAACTGGAATCTTTCCGAGAGATTTCTGTTATCCAAGGAAGGGATATGGACCATAAAATTAAAGTAATCTCGTAAGTAATCCAATTTATCGAGGTCTTCATTAAGATGAATAATAAGTATAAAATCAAAATCGGAATTATTTTTTAACATTCTAATAACATTTGAAATCAAATCTTTAGACACTACATTTACATTCTTTATTAAAATCAATCCATGATTATTTTCTAAAAAAATATTTTCTTTACCTATTAACTTTTCACTTATTTGTTTCTCATTGTAATCTAAACAATCAACAATTTTGAAATTTGAATCTTTCTTTAAAATTCTTTGAAGGCACACATATTCGTAAATCTTTTCCGCTAATGTTCTCACCCCTATACCCTTTTGTCCTGTAAAAAGAATTCTTGGTATTCTCATAGGGTATGCAATAGCAGATTTTGTAAACTGAATCGTATCTTTTAAACTTAAATCTTGTCCAATCAATGAATCGAAAACTTGATTTTCAATTTGTACTTCTTGATCTGTTGACAGATAATAAAGCACAGGACGCCCTTTTGTTTTTTCAATTTTTCTTTCATCAACCAACTGATTCAATATACTTGAAAGATTACTCCTACGCATTTCCAATTTTTCAGATAGAAATTGTGTATCTAACTTAGGAGTTTCATCATTTATTGTTTTAAATCTTTTAGAATATTCAACAATAAAATCAAATACTTTTTCTTTGTTTGTTTTCATTTGTATCTCCCTTTTCTATCCATATTCATCATACAAAATAAAAAATCACTTCTCAAACTAACTAAATTTTCGTTATTTATACAATATGACTAGTAATAATTAAGAATTACATATTTAAAAGTCATAATAAATAAACCAATTAAACACTCTTTTGACTTTTTAATATTTTTTGCATTAGTGTATAAGCTTTTTTTTTAAATTATAAACAAATTAAACACTATCAATCTTTTTTGAAATCTTCTAATATGGAATTTATATTTTTTTATTTTATCATAATTTAATATAATTCTTTTTTATTCAAAACGAATAAAAAAGAATTAATTGAAGCTATTTCATGGAAAGTATCTCTTCCAGATGCAGAAATTGAAAAAGTAATCACAAGTTTTACAAAAGTAATTTCTAATAAGTTAAAAAAGAATTTGGTATTTTTGAAGTAAGAAATCGTAGCGAAAGACAAGGTAGAAATCCTGCAACTGGAGAAACAAATACTATCAAAAACAGTAAATAACCAACATTAAAAGCCAGGTCTTTATTAAAGTAAAGTATTAATCAAAAATAATTATTAGAGTCACTAATATAAAATTATGTTTTAAATTTATAAATTTGGAAAAATAAAGACCATATAAATCACACATGAAAAATATAATTTATTTGAACTTGCCTACTTAAAGTCATAATCTATGTTTAAATTAATGATGTTTAGCATAAATTTCTTATCTATGCTAGAAACTTTACAACATTTTGTCTTGATATGTTATTTTTTTAATTAATACTCATATTTTCTATATTATCATTTAAAAATTTCATTTCTTCAATTGATAAATTATATTGATATTTTTCTCGTATATATTTATTTACGATATTAGTACACATATTAGATTTGGAATCGTTTGTAAATTTTGATTCCTGATGAACTTTAATACCTTGATTGATCAACTTTACAATTTCTCTTGATAAACTAATAATATTGTTTTTAAAAATTATATATTTTTCTGAATTCTCTTCTAACTTTATATTATATGTTTTCTCTACAATATACATTATTTCATTAACAAGAGTGCCCACTTGATCATCTTCTTTTTCCTCAATGAATGAGTAATTTTTCAAACAATGTAATATGTATTTAATTTCTGTTTTAGTAAGTTTAATATTTATTTTTTCGTATATGTATTGCATGATTTCACTTTCAAAATCATTCTCAATTCTAGTATTCATTGCTTTGTTTTGAAATAATTTTTTATTGTTTTCTCGTGCATTTAAAACAAAAGAAAGATAGCTGGCTATCATTCCAATGACTTCATTATAGAACTGAGTATTCCACTTTACCGATGCCATCTTTACAATATTTCGTGCCAATTTGTAATGAATAGACTGATTGATATCCATTTCTCGTCCAATTGGCAAATAAAAGATTTTTTCTATTTTATTATTGTCTATTGTATTTCCTGCTTTTTTTCTAAATCCAACACCTGGACCCATAACTACTATTTCTCCTGTATCATCATTATAGGATGTTACATAATTATTATTTAATATCTTATTTATTTTCAAATTATCTTTCCCCTTTTCTTTTAAATTATATTAATATCTATTTCATTTCAAAAGAGAATAAAGTATAATTAAGGGTAAATTAGTATGATATAAATTATTTAAAGGAGAAATTATGATTGAACTAGAAAAAATGCTAAAAGATTTATACCTTCTTTCAGGATTAAATATGTCTATTTTTGATTTAAATCAAAATTTATTAGCTTCTTATCCACACAAAAAATCAAAATTTTGTAACGAAATAGGAAAAAATAAAAAATCATACCAACATTGTTTGGATTGTGATTATAAGGCTATGGAACACGTAAAAGAATCAGGAGAATTATATATATACAAATGTCATTTTGGTTTAAATGAAGCTATTATGCCTCTATATTCCTACGGAGTTCTTACAGGATATTTAATGATGGGACAAGCAGTCATTGGTACATACAGAAATTATTCTGAGATCATTGAAAAATCAAAAGAATATTTTGATGACCAAGAAAAGTTAAAAAAATATGTGACCAAGATTGCAATCTTAAATGAAGATCAAGTCTATTCTTTTGCTAATATTTGTGATATATATGCAAAATACATTTCGCTTACAAACCGAGTACAAGCAAAACATGATAATCTAGCTCAAGAAGTAAAAAAATATATTATTTCTAATTATAATAAAGAAATTACCATCGAACAATTATGTGCATACTTTTTTTGCAGTAGATCAACTTTGTTAAATCATTTTAAATCAAAATACAATACAACCATTCATAAGTTTTTGTTAGATTATAGATTAGAAATAGCATCCGAATTATTGATTAATGAAAAAATAAGTGTAAAGGAAATATCATATAAATGTGGATTTGAGGATCCAAATTATTTTTGTAAGGTTTTTAGAAAAAAATATAATAAATCCCCTTTAGAATTTAAAAATGAGAGAACATAAAAAGATACTGCAAAAGTATCTTTTTAATATTGAAAAGTATAAAATTTTCCCTTCTAAAAATAACTTAATTTTACAACATAATCTTTTTCAAGAATTTCATTTGTTAGATTATATTTTTCATTTTTTGAAGGAAACTTAATTTCTATCTCCATAATTACTATTTCGCTTCTTTTTTCATATTTAATATCAATAATATTCAAATTATTATTACTAAATAAATTTTCTATATCATATATGAGATTCTTTCTATATAACACCTCTAAACGAACTTTTATGGTATTTTGTGTCATTCTTAAGAAAAATCCCCTATGAAAAAGTGTTTGCAAACCAACAATAAGAAAAGTAGAAATTATTCCTAAATCATACAATCCACATCCAATACACATTCCTACTCCTGAAGTAGCCCACATTCCTGCTGCCGTAGTCAGTCCCGAAACAGTTCCATGTCTTACAAAAATAACACCAGCGCCTAAGAAACCTACACCACTTACAATTTGAGCAGCAAGACGAGATCCGTCTATATTTTTAAAATCACAAAAACCATATTTTGAGATCAGTACCATCAAAGCTGAACCTAACGCTAAAATAGCATGAGTTCTTATACCTGCACCTTTATTTCTGCTACTTCTTTCATAACCAATGCAACAACCACATATTGCAGCAATCAAAATTCTAACAAACCACTCAACGTGATAAATTAATACACTTTTTCCCATTACTATTTTTTGTTTTTACTCACAATAGATTGCTTTCAGTAGTTTTCTCTTTTCTTTTGTTAGATTGTATTCTTTTTCAAAATAATCATCATAACTTTGATACTTACACTTTATAGCATTAATCGCTAAAAGAATATTTTCTTCTCTTACATAGAGTAACTTATCTGCTAACTTTTGAAATTCTTTTGATACATTATGTTCCAAATAAAATTGGTCAATAAAATTTTTTAAATACTTATTAGATAATAGATATTCATTTATTGCATCTTCTTCATTCATATCTAATGCCATCATAATAAGAAAAGTAGCAATACCTGTCCTATCTTTTCCAGCACTACAATGATAATAAACACTACCATCATTTTTAAGAAGTAATTTAAATAATTTATCAAATGCTTTATTATTAAAAGGCATATTTTTATATCCATCTAGAAGATATTGTGATAAATAATCTATTTGCGTTAAAGATAAATTCTTACTAAGTTCTTTACCAAAATCAAATCCCTGAAAACGCTCGTCTTGAAGTTGTAACGCACTTATACGTTCATAATTAATTCGATTTCCTATAATATCTGGATCTTTTTCAGCTTCATTTTGATCTCTGAAATCCAGTACATATCGTATATTTAGTTTTTTTTCGAAATAATTTATCTCATCTGGAATCAAACGATTTAAAGCACCACCTCTAAAAATCATATTAGCTTTTAATTTTTTGTTATCTTTATTAATATACCCTTTAACATTTCTAAAGTTATTTATGTTCTTCATTTTTGTAATGCCTCTTTTCCCAAATCATCAAATTGTTCTTTTGTTAAGCCAAAATCCCCTATACTTGTTAGTTTTATATTATGAAAATCACTTCCTCCACTTTTCAATAAATTATATTTTTTAGCAAAATGTTGAGTTAATGGATAATCATCTTCTTTCATACTTGGATGAGAAATTTCAATTCCATCAAGATCATATGAAACATATTTTTTTATTTCATCATAATTATCATACTCGCATGGATGAGCTAGGATAGCTATACCACCATCCTTATGTATTGCTTCTATGCCGCTTTTTACATCAATATATCCCATTTGTAGATCAACATCTTGAGATACTTTTCCTGCAAATAATTCTCTATATTTTTCCAAATTGTTATATTCTGGATATTTATTGACAATTGCCTGAAAAAGATGCATTTTAAACACTATATTATATGGAGAAAATTTTTTTGCTTCTTCATATGTTATATCCAATCCCTTATCATTTAGTTCGTCAATTAACTGATGATGATATTCATCTCTACATTTCAAAGTATGATTACATAATTCTTCTACATGTGTAGGGTTATCATTTAGCCATAACCCTACAACATGAACTTTCTTATAAACATCAAAATCATAACAGCTCATTTCCACACCTCGAATAGTCTTTATATTATTCTTTTCACAAATTTTTTTAACTTTATCATAGTGATAAAGTGTATCATGATCAGTTATTGCCACAACTTTTATTCCTCTATTCTTTGCTAATCTAATAACCTCTTCTATCGAATGAGTTCCATCACTATAATTAGTGTGAACATGTAAATCTGCATAAACCATATGTTTTCTCCTTAAATAACTGTTAATAAATCATCATTCATCTTAACTCTTTTTTCTTTGGTAGGAATAATTTCTAAATAATCATTTGAGTTGGTAATAACAACCATTGTTGTTAAATCCGCATCTCCTTGTTTTAGCAATTCTTTATCAAATTCAATTAACAAATCTCCTTGCTTTACTCTTTGACCTTTTTCAACGAATTGTTTAAATGGTTTACCCCCAAATTTAACAGTGTCAATACCAATATGAATTAAAATTTCCATATTTTTATCTGTTGTAATTCCAATAGCATGCTTTGTTTCAAATGTAGCAGAAATAATTCCTTCAACTGGCGAATATACCTTATTATCATTAGGAATAAGAGCAACACCCTTACCTAAAACTTCTTTAGAAAACATTTCATCATTTACAGAATTTAAGTCTAAAATTTTTCCACTTATTGGACTTTTTACATTATTCATCAAATTATGATTAATATCATTACTTTCTTCAACTGGATCATCAAATCCAATAACTAATGTTGCAATAAAAGTAACAACAGCAGAAATAATAATTGTAATAATTGCGTTGATTAAATTTGAATTACTTGTTCCACCAATCCACATAGGAATATTGATAATACTTGGTGTCATAAACGCATAAGCTTTTAGTCCAACAAAACCAGCATACAATCCTCCAGAAAAACATCCTATCATTACTGCATACATTGGTTTTTTCAATTTTAATGTAACTCCATAAATACATGGTTCAGTTATACCACCAAGAAAAGCCGTAAGTCCTGAAGATAAGCAAGTTTGTTTAAATTCTTTATTTTTTGTTTTTAAAGCACACGCCATTGCAGCTGCACCTTGTGACATATTTGCTGTCAATGTTAAAGTTCTTGAAAATGGATCATATCCTGATTGCGACAATATTTGAATTCCAGCGATAGCAAGTGTTGAATGCATTCCTGTAACTACAAGCCATGGATATACTATACATAAAATTGCAAGAGCAAACATTCCAAATGTGTTATAGATCCATAATAGTGCATTGCCTAAATAAATTGAAACAATACCCATTGCTGGTGCTAATACTACAAATGTTAATGGCACCATTATTAATAATGTTAATAATGGTGATAAAATATCTTTTATCATATTTGGTAAATATTTGTTTAGACCATACTCAACTTTACTCATTACCCAAACAACTAATATTGCTGGAATTAGTGAAGATGTATATGACATTCCATAAACAGGGAATATTCCCAAAATACTTCCAATAAATTTTGGATCCACCGCAGAAACAATACTGTTCCAATTAGGATGAACAAGTGCACATCCTAATAGTGCTGCCATAAATGTATTACATTTAAAATGTTTTGCTGCAGCTACTGCTACGAAAACAGGTAAAAAAGTAAAACCTGCATCAAAAACAAAATTGAAGATGTAATACGTCATAGATGTATCTGCATTAGCCCATCCCATCATAGATACAATCATCAGTAAGCATTTTCCTAATCCTGTACCGATTAGAATAGGTATAATTGGAGCAATTACTCCTATAATAGTTGAAATTAAAGAATTTATGATATTCTTCTTTTCTTTATTTTCATTATCTTTTTTTTCTTCTTTTTCCTCAATATTCGCTATTTTACAAATATCTAGATAAACATCATGGACATATGTCCCAATTACAATTTGATATTGTCCTCCCTTTTTTATTAATGATAGAACTCCTTTTATGTTTCTTACTTTTTCATCATCTGCTTGAGATTCATCTTTCAAGGTAAATCTCAATCTTGTCATACAATGTTGTAAAGAAACAATATTTTGTTTTCCCCCAACAGCCTCAATTATTTCATTTGAAAGTTCTTCATATTTCATAATATATTCCTCCTTTTTTGAATTCTTTCAAACTATGAGGTTTAGCCAACTGAATGTTACTATCCATCTATATGCAAATTATCTCTGTTTATTTTTTTAAGATAATCTTTGCAACATGTATTGTTAAAAATAATATTTCTTCATCTTCTAAAATGTAATCGTACTTTTGTTTTACATATTTTTTTATTTCCAAGACGCATAAATATGCATCAACATATTTTTCTTTCATTATTTCTAAAATATCATTATTTAATGAATCGATTTGATTATGTTTCATATGATTAAAACAACGTAAACCAAAATATTTTAAATGTGTAACAAATCTATAATATGATAAAGATTCTTCATCAAATTCTATATGAAAATAATTCTTTACTATCTCCAATATTTCTTTAATAAAAGCAGTAATTTCATAGGCATTTTCTATTGCATTATCAGTTTCACTACATACAATATGTAAAGCGATAAATCCAGCTTCATTTTCATCCATAGATATTCCATATTTAGCCTTTATTAAAGTTAATGCCCACATTCCCAATTCAAATTCTTTTCTATAGAAACTTTTAATTTCCATTAATAGCTGATTTTTTAATATAACCCCTTCTTTATATCTCTCTATACTTGTATGAATATGATCTGTTAAAGTAATATAAAGAGAGTCATCAATTCCCACTTTTAATTCTTTCTTTGCTTTTTGAATTATTTGATCAGAAGTATCCATATATTCAATTGGAATGTCTTTTAGCATGTTTAGCATCTTTTTTTGTTCATCTTTTAAGCTTAATTCAAAGGTCTTATTGACTTTACTAATATCAATAAGATCGCCATTTCTTTTTCCATAAGCAATTCCTTTACCCATAACGATTATTTCTTCATGATCATCGTTTATAGTAATTACAACATTATTATTAAGAATCTTTTTTATCAACATTGTTACTCCTGGTATATTGTAATTGACCCATCTGAGTAGTCATCTACAATATACATTCCTTTCTATCAATCTTATTTATTCGCGATTGATTACGTTTTGTGTATTCTGTAATATTGAAATATGTGAATGTGGATT
>NZ_JABWDK010000002.1:0-337304 GCF_013361255.1 Faecalibacillus sp. H12
AAGACTAAAATCCACTTTGTCATATCTAAAGTGGAATTTAACTTTTCACTTTAGAATGTTTTAATTTTAGAATAATGTGGTTGTCTAGATAAGCAATATGATGTAAAATATTAAGTAGATAAAAAAGAAGGAGAAGAAGTGTTCATGGCTATTGGTATTGTAAAGAATTTTAACAAAGATAAAGGTTTTGGATTTATCAACATGGAAGGTGAAGAAAGAGATATTTTCTTCCACTATTCACAACTTGTTCAAGAAGGATTTAAAACAATTGATCCTGGACAAAAGGTTGAGTTTGAATTAGTTGAAGGAGATCGTGGTCTTCAAGCACATCAAGTTGTTAAAATTACTGAATAAGGACAGTGTCCTTATTCTTTTGTTTTAAGGAGGTATTTTATGAACGATACAAAAAAGGGAATGTTATTTATTATGATGGCAGCATTATTTTTTGCAAGTATGAATGTTTTTGTTAAGTTATCAGGTGATTTATCATCTATTCAAAAAAGTTTTTTTCGTAATTTAATTGCAGCACTTTTTGCATTTATTATTCTAATTAAAAGTAAAGAAGGTTTTACCTATCAAAAGAAGGATATACCGATGTTGCTTTTACGTTCTACTTTTGGAACGATAGGTATCTTATGTAATTTTTATGCAGTAGATCATTTATTAGTAAGTGATGCATCTATGCTTAATAAGTTATCACCATTTTTCGTTATTATCTTTTCTTCATTATTTTTAAAAGAAAAAGCAAATACGATTCAAAAAGTAACAGTTGTGATTGCTTTTATAGGAAGTTTATTTGTAATTAAACCTTCTATTCATTTTGTAAGTAATATAAATTCGTTTATTGGAGTTTTAGGAGCGATGGGAGCAGGGATTGCTTATACCTGTGTTAGAAAATTAGGACAACAAGGTGTTGCTGGAGCAAAAATTGTTTTCTTTTTCTCATTATTTTCATGTTTATCTGTTGTACCTTATTTAATTTTTCATTTTCAACCTATGACACTTCAACAAATTGGTTGTTTACTCATGGCAGGATTAATGGCAGCAGGAGGACAATTTTCAATTACGAATGCTTATACATATGCACCTGCTAAAGAAATATCGATTTATGATTATACACAAGTTATTTTTGCAGCTCTACTTGGATTTTTCTTATTAAATCAAGTACCTGATGTTTATAGTGTAATCGGTTATATAATTATCATTGGAGTTGCTTTTTGGAATTTTATGAAACAAAAAAGATGCGTTTAGTGACGCATCTTTTGCCCTAATTGGATACTTCTTGCAAGCCTAAAAGCAGCTTTATAAACATTTTCACCAGCATTTTCTAAAGCTTCTTCTAAAGGACAACAATGATCGATACAACTTTCAATCGTGGTAATACAATCATAAATATCACCAACATTTTCTCCAATAGAGCCAACAATACAAACTGTGTCAACACCATATTTTTTTGCTCTTTGACTCACTCCAGTAGGTACTTTTCCATACATTGATTGATGATCAATACATCCTTCACCGCTAATAACAAGATCACAATCTTTGACGTATTCATCAAAATGAACAACATCTAAAACAGTTTCAATTCCACTTTGTAGTTTAGCATTTAAAAACGTCATTAAACTAAATCCCAAACCACCAGCAGCTCCAGAACCAGCTTCTTCACTATAATCTTGATAGCCTTTTTTAATACATATTTCTACAAGATGTTTTAACCCTTGATCTAAAAATTGAATATCCTTTTCATTAGCTCCTTTTTGAGGGCCATAGATAGTACTGGCACCTGTTTTACCACAAAGTGGATTTGTTACATCACACATGACGATGATTTGTGTATCTTTTATTCGAGAATCAAGTTGATGAGTATCAATATCTTCAATGAAAGGTAAGTTTTCAGGAATAGGTTCTAAAACTTGGTGATTTTTATCTAAAAAACGAATTCCTAAATGATGAGCCATTCCAATCCCACCATCATTGGTAGCTGAACCGCCAATTCCAAGATAGATTTTTTGACAATGACGATCTAGTGCATCTTTAATAAGTTCACCAGTTCCTTTTGTATTTGCTTCTCTAATTTTCTTTTCTTTAACAAGAGGCAGTCCAGAAGCACTTGCCATTTCAATAATAGCTCCTTGACTAGTGATACCATAGCTTGCTTGAATAGGCTCTTGTAAGGCATTATGACAGTCAATTGTTATATATTGACCATTTAAGGATTCAACAATAGCTTGTGTTGTTCCTTCTCCTCCATCAGCCATTGATAGCGTTTTAAAAGAAACATCTTCAAAAACTTCTTTAAATCCTTTTTGAATACTTTTAGATACTTCTAAAGAAGATAAACTTCCTTTATAAGAATCACTTGCAATTAATATTTTCATAGAAACCTCCTAAAGTGTAACATAACGATGAATGTGTAAATAATAAACAATAGCTTCCACTTCTTTATTTGGAAACATTTGCTTCATAATCTTTTTATAATAATACATTTGACCTTGATGAAGTTCTTTTAAGAGTTCATCAGAACTATTTTTAGCTAATGTATCTGTCTTATAATCAATGATTGTTATTTTATCTTCGTTAATACATAAAACGTCAAAAATACCATGAATAATTTGTTTATTTTCATTTAAAAATGAAAATTCTTTTTCTTTATAACAATATGAACTTTTTAACATCAATTGATAAATATCACTTTCAATAAAGCTTTCTAAATGAACCTTATATTGATTTAAAAGAGTTCTCGCTTCTTCATTAAATAAAGATCTTTGTATAATATTTTGAAAACATTCTTCAAAATTTAATTCTTTATCTAAAGGATATAATTCTAAAAATAAATGAACAAGAGTTCCTCGATCAGTTGCTTTCATTGATGATTCATTTTCTTCATCATCTCTTTCAAAAAAACGATTTCCATCATCAATAATAGAAGTAACTGCTACTGTTTTATCAAAAGGTTCTTTGTTTTGATAATTAAATTGACTATTTTTTAAATAAAGTTCTCGATCATTATTTTCTATTTGACTTGTTGGATAGATATATTCATCAATTGTATGAACATCAACAATTGATGTATGAAATTTAGAATGACAGGTATTAAGTTGCATCGTGTTTTCTTGATAAAGTTTTAATTGTAAAGCGTTATTTTTTACTTGATCCAAATCATAATAATTTTTAATTTTTTCATCAAATAATGATAAATCAATACATTGTTGAATAAAATCAGGATGACGTATTAAAGCAAGCATGATCCAATTCAACATTTGATTTGATTTACGAATCGTTGCAGGTAAAAGATGACATGAAGCATCCAGCGCATAATCAATGACTTGTTTTTGCCATTTTTCAATCATATTAATCTCTTTTAAACCCCCCGTTAAAATCAACTTTTGAGATGCTCTTGTAAGAGCTACATAAAGAATACGCATTTCTTCATTAATGGTTTCATTATCAAGAACTGTTGAAAAGATACCACGTAAAGGATGTGGATATTCAATAAGGACATTTTGAAAATCTCCTAAATCTTGTTTTTGATGAGGATTTAAAATGATTCCTAAATTTTTATCTTGAATTAAAGGTGCTTTTCCATCAGCAAAATTAAATTGATGGTTCATTTGATTAACGATTACGATAGGAAATTCAAGTCCCTTTGATTGATGGATCGTCATAAAAGTAACAGCATCACCATCACTTGAAAGGGTAGCAGGTTTATAATCAATTCCTAAAGTCATTGTTTGTTCAAATTTATGAACAATTTGATATAAAGAAAGATCTTCATCTGCTTTCAACATTTCAATTAAAAGTTGAACATTGGCATAGCGTTGTTTACCATTATAAAGAGAACTGATAAATAGATCATATTCGTTTTCTTTAATAAATTTTTCTAAAACTTCATATACTGGATGATTTCTAGCAAATTCTTGCATTTTATGATAATAGTTTAAAAAATCAATCGCTTCTTGATCGGCTGCTTGTTTTAAAGATTCATACATAGATGTATTTTCTATTTTATGAAGGTAAAGCCAGTTTTCATCAAAGCATGTTTTTTTATAATTTCCTTTAAGCAATGAAATAAGTGCCAAATCATCTAAACAATTATCTAATGCTTTTAAAAAGTAAACACAATCTAAAATTTCATTACTTTCAAAAAATCCTTTAGTAAGAACAATTAAATTCGGAATAGAAATAGCATCAAAGACCTTTTTATAAGTTATAAAATTAGCAACATTTCTCATCAAAACAACAACATCTTGATACTTTGCCAAACGATTTCCAGTATAAAAATCAAGTTCAAGATGACCAACCATCTCATGAATTTTTTTTCCAATCATTTTTGCTTCATATTCAATCATATCCACTGTTTCATCTTCGGGTTTTAAAACCAGCATAATTTCACTATCGAAACGTTTTTCTTGATCGTAACGTAACATGGCTTGTTGTAATTTTTCATCAGTATCACATTTTTCTTTTCGTAAAAAGTCGTAATTTAGTTGGGCATGAGGATCATTGTCGTATTCCAAACCACCATAACGACGATCCATAATCGCATTAAAGATATAGTTAATACTATCTAAAACAATTTTATTTGAACGATAATTGAATTTTAAATCGATTCTTTGATTATTATCTTCAAGACCATAAGTGAGATATTTTTCATTAAAAATATCTAAATCCGCTTTTCTAAAACGATAAATCGATTGTTTCATATCCCCAACCATAAAACGATTAATTTCAGGTTCTTGAAAACGAGAAATTAATAAAATCAAATTTTCTTGAATTTCATTTGTATCTTGGTATTCGTCAATCATAATTTCATGAAATTGTTGATAAAGAGTTTGAGCAACCCCTTGATTTTCACTTAATAATTGAAGGGTATATTGTTCAAGGTCATTAAAATCTAAATAAGAAAGAGATTTTTTATAAGCTTGGTATTCTTTTTGAAATTCTTTAAGATATTTTAAATAGATTTCTAAATGGCGATAAGAAACTTTTAAAACCTCACTTAATTCTTCAATCGAAGAAGGCATACATTTTTGATAAGCTTTACTAAAAGTGTTTTTAGTTTGATCTAATAAGGATTTATATGTTTCTTTGATTGAATCATCAACATCTTTATAACTAGCTGCGCGATGTTTTTCAATTTCTATACCCATTGAAAAATATTTTCCTTGATTAAAACATTCTTTTAAATTTTGAAAATAATTTTCTAAAACAGTATGTGGTGCAGGTAATTTCTTTGTTTCTTCAAAGTAAAAACCTAAACCATATGTTTGACAATAATCTTCAAGCTTTAAATAACTATCATAGGCTTCTTGAAAAGCTTCGTGTAATATTTTTTTTAATGGTTTTTCAAAAGGCGTATCTTCAATTGTTTGATCATTGATGACACGATCATAAAGTTTTATTTTCACTTGATCTAAATAATCATCAAAATGATAAACAGTATGTGATAAATTATCTAATTGAAAAAGAATTTCTTTAAAAGAATTAAATTGATAACCAGTATAATTTTCTTGATAAAAATCATAAAATTCTTTTTCTTGAACCCATTTTTCAAGACATTGATTTAAAATATTTTCTTTAATTAAAGTAGGGTTTTCAAGAATTTCAAACTTAGAATCCAAATGAATTGTATAGCCATATTGACTTAATAAATCACTACAAAAAGAATGGAAATTTGTAATATAAGCATCATTTAATAATATCTTTTGTTTTTCTAAATGTACTTTTAAAGAATCATCAACAATATGAATTCTTTTATTTAAACTTTCTACGAGTCTTTGTTTCATTTCTAAAGCAGCTGCTTTCGTAAAAGTTAAAACAAGTAAAGAATCTACACTTACATGATCATCTTCAATTAAAGACATCATACGATTAACAAGAATTTTTGTTTTTCCAGAACCAGCAGGTGCTGAAACTAAAATAGAACTTCCACGACTATAAACAGCGAGATTTTGTTCATCATTTAAACTTTTATCTTTCTTCATTTTGACCTCCTAATTCAATTTGATGATCTTCATTATAGAAAATATCATAATTACAAATGGCTTTATAATGACAAAAACGACAAGGATTAATATGCATATCAATGTTTGGATTATCACTACGTGTTGGATAAATACGAATATCTCCAGTAATCATTTGTTGGTAAAGACTTTGAATGTGTAAAGTGATTTCTTGTAAAAGGGTATCTAATTCATCATGAGAAATAATTTTAGCGTTACTATAAGGACTACCATCTTTTTTAAGTTTGATCTTGATAATATCACTTTCTTGTTCCATTTCATGATCAATTTCTAAATAAGTGTCATCTACACTATAGCCATCCATTTTATAAAGTTTAAAAAAACTTTCAGGATCTTGTTTTTCTAAAATAGAAATCTCACTTTTTAACATTCTTTTCTTTGTATTAAAATACAAAACAGCGCCTTTATCATAGTTTTTATTCTTTGATAACATTTCTAAATAAATCAACATTTGCATATTAAATCCTAAACGTGCTAGTTCTAAATTCAATACTTTATTCGAAGATTTATAATCAATGACTTTTAAATAATTTTGATATAAATCTACACGATCAATAAAACCTTTAAGTTCAATATCTTGAATCTTATCATAAACTCTTTCTTCACAAGCAGAGAGTTCAAATAAACCATGTTGCATCTGTTTTGCTAGAACAATAATTGTATTATATAAATCATCTTCAATCAGTTTTAAAAAGAATTGATTTTTTTTCAAAGTATATTTCTTTAACATATGAGTCTTTAAATAGTTTTGAATATTTAAATGAATATCTTCTTTTAAGGAATCAAAGTTTTTAGCTTGATAGTTATTGAAATAATGATGATTTTTTTCTAAAACATAATGAACTAAAGTACCGATTTCATTACTTTGTATTAAAGAATTATTTATAGAATCTACTTTTAACATATATTGTAGATAGTATTTATAAGGGCATTGGTTATAGACCTCTAATTTACTTGCGGAAAGAGGATTATGTTGATGATTGATATGCATTGGTAATACTTGATGATGGGATTGTTTGTAAACCAAGAGATGATGATTTAAAACAGATAACGAATCATCTTGATGTCCTTTTAAATAATAATCTTCTTTTAATGAAGGATGAATAAGTATATGTTTTTTAAAAGTTGGTATCGTAAATAATTTCGTTAATTTTTGAATAATCGATGAAACAACCAAATCTCCACCATTTAAATCTCTTAATGCATAACTTAAAATGATTTTTTGATGGTGACAAGAAAAAAGATGTCTTAAAGTATTTTGATGTTTATTTAGTGCATCATAGGTTGTAGGATACTTTAATGCAAGTGCTTCTTGATTTAAAAGTAAATTGGTATTTTTAAATTCTTGAGGAATAATTGTTTCATTTAAACCTAAACAATAAACATATTTTGCTTGTAAGAGTTCACTGTAAGGTTGATTGTAATTAAGTAAATAAAGACTGTCATAGCTTTCCTTAAGAGAATGTGTTTTTTTAGAAAACATTTCTTGAAGTAAACTTAAATATTCTTTTAAAGAAAGAGGTTCAGTTCCTTCAAGTTTTAAACTTGAAAGTAAAGCATAAACAAGTTCATTTTTACAAAAAGAGTGTTCAATAAAATCAATCAAAGATAAAGAATAGGATGATAAATCATGACCTTGAATCTTTAAAACTGCTTTTTTTAATGCTCGATAATTTTCATCATCAATAAAACCTTGTAAAGTATATAAATTTTTTAAATAAGATACATATTGATGATCTTGAAAATTTAATAAATATAAAGAACTGATTGCATCTAAAAGATATGTTTCATCTTTACTTAGGCAATATTGTAAAAGCATATTAACGACTTGAAAAGCTTGATTAGTGATTGTTTCTTTTCGATTATATGCAAGGTTAAATTGATCTAAAATACGACAAAGATGACGATAATAATCATCATTTGGGTAATAAATCACAAAATCACGTAAAGCATTTTCTTTAAGTAATGTATTAATATCAAAAACAACTTGTTTGACTTCTTCTTGAATCGTTGATGCTTTTAAGATTTGATAAGGATGTTCAAAATCACTTTTTGTATGTGATGAATCAAATAAATGATTTGTGACATAACCTGTATAATCAAGAATTTCATTTTCTTTTGTATCTTGATAAATAAAAACATGACCATATTGATCAAGCTTTTGAATAAGTGCTTGATTTTTAGGAATTGTTATTTGATTTGTTAGAAAATAATAATAATTGTGGCACTTTTCATCAATAAGTGAATAAATAAGATCATGTTCTAAAAAATGAGTTTGATCAAATTGATGATATAAATTGAAAAGTGTTTTAATTTTTTCTTTTGATAAATCTGGTAACTCTTTTGTTGTTTCTTGAATATTATAAAGATAGAAATTTTTAAAAATATCTAATATTTGTTTAGCTGTTAAAACATGATTAGCGCTTAAATGAAATAAAGAAGAGGTATCTTCTTTATTCATTTTAATAATTTCTAAAAGATTTTGAATATCTGTTTTTTTTCTAAAATCTTGATGATATATTTGTAGAATCTTTTGATAAAACGACGATAATGTCATGAGTTCAATATTAAAAAGGGTATCTGTACATTTTAAGAAAATTTCTTCGTAATATTTAGGATCATCAACAATGACGTAATGAATAGCAAAAGGATTTTCTTTTGCAGAGTGTAAACAATCATTTATGATTTGTTTCATTGTTGAACTATAGTGATTTGAGTTATAAATATGCATAATGTCACCTCTTGCTTTATTTTATCATAGATAGATTTAAATATTTAGTGAAAACTCTTATTAAAAGGATAAAATACGGAGTTAATAAAAAAAGAACTGCAAGCAGTTCTAAATTCTTTCGACTTCATCAAGCCATATTTGAACATTGGCATCACTTGGCATACGCCAATCACCACGAGGTGATAAAGCGACAGATCCAACTTTTGGACCATCGGGGATACAACTACGTTTAAATTGTTGACTAAAGAAACGCCAGTAGAATAAACGTAACCATTTTTTAATTGTATCTTTATCATATTTATCTTTGAAGGCAAGTTTTGTCTTTTTATAAAGTTTACGAGGTTCATCACCAAAACGTACCATATGATAAATAAAGAAATCATGGAGTTCATAAGGACCAACGATATCTTCTGTTTTTTGAACAATTTTATCATCTTCTTGAGGAAGAAGTTCAGGAGATACAGGAGTATCTAAAACATCTTGTAAAATTGTTTCAAGAACTTGACCTTTATAAAGAGAAGAAACATAGTCCACAAGATAACGCACAAGTGTTTTAGGAACTGAAACATTGACAGCGTACATGGACATATGATCACCATTATAAGTTGACCAACCTAAAGCAACTTCACTTAAATCACCTGTTCCAATGACAAGTCCACCAATTTGATTTGCTTTATTCATTAAGATTTCAGTACGTTCACGGGCTTGAACATTTTCATAAGTAACATCATGTACATTTTCATCTTGATCAATATTTTTAAATTGCATTCTTACAACTTCAGCAATATTGACAGTTTGACTTGTCACTCCAAGTTCTTCCATGAGACCTAAAGCGTTATTTTTTGTACGTGATGTTGTTCCAAAACAAGGCATGGTAATTGCATAAATATTCTTTTTATCATAACCTAATTTTTCAAATGCCATGACACAAACAAGGAGTGCAAGCGTTGAATCTAAGCCACCTGAAATACCAATTACGACTTTATTTATATGAGTAGCTTTTAATCTTTGCATTAAACCTCTTGTTTGAATTTCAAAGACTTCTTTACAACGTAATTCTCGAAGGGCAGGATTACTTGGTACAAAAGGATGAGGATCATAGTAATGATTTGTTTCAATATCAATCAAATCCATATCAAAGTAAACATAGTCATAATCATGATGAGATTGATAAGTTGTCATCTTTCTTCTTTCACTAATAAGTTTTTCAACATCTAAATCACCATAAATCACTTCAGCATCAAAACCAGTACTTTCATTAATAATCATTCCATTTTCACAAATTAAATGATGCCCAGAGAAAACTACATCGGTTGTACTTTCTCCACTTCCTGCATTACTATAAACATATCCTGAAACAAGTTTTGCTGATTGCATTGAAACAAGGTTTCTTCGATAATCTTTTTTAGCAGTTAATTCATTGCTGGCAGATGTATTGCAAATGACCGTTGCTCCATTTAAAGCAAGTTCATTACTTGGCGCATTTGGAAGCCATAAATCTTCACAAATTTCTACACCTAATGTAAAACTTGGTAAATTTTGACAAGCAAAAACTACTTTACGACCAAATAAAACAATTTGTCCAAAAAGCTCAATTTCAATATTATCTTCAAAACAAGGTGTAAAACGTCTGCCTTCGTAATATTCATTATAATTTGGAATATGATATTTAGGAATAATTCCTAAAATATTTCCATCATATAAAACAGCAGATACATTATATAAATTATTTTGATAATGAAAAGGTAAACCAATAACGACAATTTGTTGATGTCCTTTTGTATCATGCATAATTTCTTCTAATTGAACAAGACATTCATTTAAAAGACGATTTTGTAAAAATAAATCTTCTAAAGTATAACCACTTAAAACAAGTTCAGGAAAAACAACCACTTGTGCTTTCTTTTCTCTTGTTTCTTTTAAGACCTTTTTAATTTCATTAGCATTATGTTTAACATTGCCAATAAGTGTATCAATTGATGCACTGGCAACTCTTATATATCCATCTTTCATAAAATTCCTCCATTTGTCCTTATTATAACAAAAACATAATTATTTTAGCATATCATTATGCAAAATATTCAAAATCTTTATAATAAAAGAAGAAGGAGAAATTTATGAATACATTATTATATCCATTATTTGGAACCTTATTTACATTTTTAATGACTACTTTAGGAAGTGCGTTGGTTTTTTTCTTTAAAGATGAAATCAAAGATTTTTATCAACAACTTTTTTTAGGATTTGCGGCAGGTATTATGATTGCAGCCTCTGTTTGGTCTTTATTGATTCCTTCCATGGAAATGGCGGAAGCCAATGGTCAAAATAGTGCGCTTATTTTAGGTGGAGGATTTATCATTGGAGCTTTATTCTTGCTTTTTTTAGATCATGTGATTCCACATCAACACTTAAATGAAGACAAGCCTGAAGGACCTAAAAGTATGTTGGGGAAAAATACCATGCTTGTTTTAGCAGTCACTTTACATAATATTCCTGAAGGATTTGCGGTAGGTTTGACTTTTGCGATTGCAGCAAGCAATTCGAGCATTACATTTGCTTCTGCACTTGCTTTAGCTCTTGGAATTGGACTTCAAAACTTACCTGAAGGAGCAGCTATTTCTCTTCCTTTAAAACAGGAAGGAATGTCACGTACAAAGGCTTTTGTTTATGGAAGTCTTTCAGGAATTGTTGAACCTATTGCAGGAGTTATTGCTGGTTTTACAATTCATATTATGCAAACAATATTACCTATTTGTTTGTCATTTGCTGCAGGAGCGATGATGTATGTTGTAGTAGAAGAACTCATTCCAGAAGCACAGCTTGGTAAACATAGTCATGTCGGAACTTTTGGTGTTTTGAGTGGTTTTGTGATCATGATGTTAATGGATGTTTTTTTAGGATAAGAGGAGATTAAAATGTTCTATTTTTTATTTATGATTTTGATGTTTTACATTTTTGGAAAATTATTTTTCTTTGGCTTAAAGGCAGCTTGGGGACTTTCAAAATTTGTTTTAACGATTATTTTATTGCCGATTACTTTAATGGTGATGGTCTCATGTGGTTTGCTTTATTTTGCCTTTGTTTTATTAATTGTTGTAGGAATTATAAGCTTTTTTAAAACAAATATCTAAATGTCAACTGATAGTTGACAAAACGAAAAGTAGAGTTGGTAGTACTTTTTGGATAATTGTTCTAAGATAGAAACAGGAGGGAAGTTATGAATTTATCAGAAAAAATAATGATGTTAAGAAAAAAAGAAGGGTGGTCACAAGAAGAACTGGCTAACCATCTTCAAATCTCAAGACAAGCTGTTTCAAAATGGGAGTCAGGTCAATCGATGCCTGATACCGATAAAATTATTCAACTTAGCCAACTCTTTCAAGTAACGACAGATTATCTATTATTAGATCAGGAAAATGAAGGGAATATTCAAACAGGGATTTATTTATCTTTGACACAAGTACAAGAATATTTAAAGATTAGAAAACAATCATCTTTAAAAATTGCCTTTGCAACCTTTTTATGTGTGATTTCACCTATTCCATTAATTGGTTTTACAACGCTATGTCAGTACCAACGATTTTATATGGCAGAAAATTTAGCAATAAGTATAGGTCTTAGTTTTTTAGTTATTTGTATTACGATAGCAGTTATCTTATTTTGTTTATGTGCTTTTAAAGTTAAAAAATATGATTTTTTAGAAAAAGAAGATTTTTCTCTTGAAAATAGTGTGAAAGAATACGCAGTTAAAGAAAAAGAAGCTTATCAAGATCACTATCACCGTTATCAAATTCTAGGCATTGCTCTATGTATTTTATCAGTTTTACCTATTTTTATCTTTTTAAATTATGAATTTTTAGAAAGTATTGCTGTTTGTTTTCTTTTATTGTTTGTAAGTATTGGTTGTTTTTTTCTTGTTTTAGCAGGAACTTATCAAAATGCATTGGATAAGATTCTACAAACAGGGGATTATACACCTGAACAAAAAAAGAAAAATGCTTTAAAATCAAAAATAAGTGCCATCTATTGGCTTGTTGTGACCGCTATTTTTCTTTATTATACTTTTGGTGAAAATGGTAATGGACAAATACAATATAGTTGGATTATTTGGGCAATAGCTGGTGTTTTATATGGTGTCGTGATGATCATTATAGATTTAATAAGTAGAAGAAGGAATTAAGATGCAAATAGTAGGATATATGATTTTGCTTGTCTTTTATCTTTGTTATTTTATAAAGATGTTTCAACAGAGAAAACAAGGAATTCAAACAGATCATATGGGAAAAGGAAAACAAGGAATTCAAAAGAAGATAGAAATAATGATGAAAGGAGCAACGATTGCTACTTTTATCATAGAAATACTAAGTATTTATTTAAATACAACGACTTTTCCATTGATAATTCGCATCATGGGAATATTTTTAGGAATCATAGGAGATATTGTTTTTATTGCTTCTGTTTTAACAATGAAAGATAGTTGGCGTGTAGGAGTGAGCTATGAAGAAAAAACAGATTTGATTACAGATGGTATTTACCAAATTAGTCGTAATCCAGCCTTTTTAGGTTTTAATCTTGTTTATCTAGGAATGTGTTTAATGTTTTTTAATACAATTTTATTGATTATTTCATTACTTGCAATGATGATGTTTCATCTTCAAATCAAATATGTTGAAGAGCCTTTTTTAAAACAAGAATTCAAAGAACAATACCTTCGATATTACCAACAAGTTAATTGTTATATAGGAAAAAGGACAGGTTTTAAATAACTTGTCCTTTATATGTTTTCTTCAATAAAATGTTCATATTGATTCCAATATTTTTGATAAATCCGTTTCTTTCCATCAAGATTTATTTGATACATTCTAAAAATAACTGGAATATTTTTAGGCATCCAGTGTTCCTTATAAGAATAACAATAATGCATACCTGCTTTTTTCATAACATGACCACTATGAATATTTTTAATATCATGGGTAGCAGTTAAATAATTAAGCTCTTCTTTTTGAGCTTGTTGAATAATGGATTTACAGCTTCACTCACAATTTCTTGATGCCAGTATTCTTTTTTTAGACCATAGCCTAAATCATGACTTTCATCTAAATCAATATTGATATAACCAATGGGAGTATTGTTTTTTTAACAAATAGCGTAAGCGTATCTCTGTTTCTTTTGATAAATAGAAGCATATCTTTCTTGATAAAAGCTTTTAGCTTCATCTAGATTTTTTAAAGGAAACCAAGGAAGAAACTGGTTGACTTCCTTATCAGAAAAAATGTCATAAAAAGCTTCTAAATCATTTTCATTGAATTTTCTTAAAGTCAATCTACGTGTGTTTAATGTTGGGGTATTCATACGGCTTCTTCCTTGCATTTTTGTTGAAGTTTTCTACCAATTGTCAACCACATGGTAATATAACAAGCACCACCACCGATAAAGTTACTGATAGCTTCAGCAATAAAGACACCATTAATACCAATAAATTTTGGTAGAATGACAGTTAAAGGAGCAACAATGATTACTTTTCTAAAGATCGAAAAGAAAATCGCTTGTTTTGATTTTCCTAAACCAACGGCAGTTGATTGTCCAACCATTTGGAAAGTCATCATAAAGAAACCAAAAAAATAAAGATGTAAAGATGTGATACCATGACTAATGATTTTTTGATTATGTGTAAAGATTTGAATGAAAAATTCAGGGAATAGGGTAATTGCAAGCCATATCACAAACATCATTATAAAAGAAACAATTGTGACAAACTTAATACCTGTAAGAACACGTTTATATTCTTTAGCCCCATAGTTATAACCTAAAACTGGTTGACAGGCATTGGCCATTCCTTGACCGGGTAATTGAGCAATTTCACGAATGGAGTTGATAATTGTCATGATGGCGATATAAAGATCTCCACCGTAAGTTTGTAAAGTCGAATTGCAAACAATCGTCACAACAGAATTGGTAATCCCCATCATAAAACCAGCTGTACCAAGTGAAAAAATACGTTTTACATAGTAGAAATTAAGTTTAAAATATTTTTTTCTAAGTTTCAAAATAGTTTGTTTACCTGTTAAAAATTGTAAGGTCCATAAAGCAGAAACACCTTGAGAAATGACGGTCGCAATGGCAGCTCCTTTAACATTCATATGTAAAACAAAGATAAATAGAGGATCTAAAATAATATTTAAAATAGCACCGATAAGAACTGTCATCATTCCGACTTTCGCAAAACCTTGACTATTAATAAAACTATTCATCCCTAGACTTACTAAAACAAAAATAGTTCCAATTAAGTAAATAGATAAATAATCCAAAGCATAACTAATAGTATGTTTACTGGCACCAAAAGCCCATAAAATATCTTCTTTGAAAATAAAACCAACAATCGTAAGAATAATTCCAAAGATGACAAGTAAAGAAAATGAATTACCCATGATTTCTTCAGCGTCATCATTTTTACCTTGACCTCTCGCAATTGAACAAAGAGGGGAACCACCCATACCAAAGAGGTTTGCAAAAGCCATGACAATGGAAATAATTGGTAAACAAATTCCTAGACCACCCATAGCAAGGGTCGCTACATGAGGTATACGTCCAATATAAATACGATCAATAACATTGTATAAAACATTAATGAGTTGAGCGACAATCATTGGTCCCGCAATTGACATAATATGTTTAGGAATACTTCCTATCGCAAAGTTATTTTGTGTTTCCATGTGTATCCTCCTTTTCTAAGGTATTATTCATTTGTTTAAGCAAACTAATAATTTCTCGTTGTTCTTTTTTAGAAAGTCCTTGTAAAATAAATTGGTCGCTTTCTAAACAAATTTGTTTGACAAGTTTTGCTTTTTCTTTTCCAAGTTTAGTTAGATGAATTAGAATAGAACGCTTATCATGATTTTGATTTTTCTTTTCAATATAATTCATCTTTTCCATCTTATTAAGTAAAGAGGTTGTTGTAGATTTATCTACAATACATAGTTTTCCTATTTCTTTAGGAGACAAGGGACCATGCTCATCTAAACATTGAAGGACTTTACTTTGTCCTGGTAAAACATCGATTTGTATTGTTCTTTGATTGATCCATCTTTTTTGATGATTAGAACATTTAAGTAATTGAAAATAAAATTGATCTTCTAACATAAGTGCCTCCTATATAGTTTGGATTCAAACTATATTTTATGCTTCTTTTTTTAGAAGTCAAGACTGATAACTTATTGGTACAAATTTTGGCATTCATAACAAAATGAGTCGTTTTTAAAATAGGAAAGCATTTTTTCTACTTCTTTTAAATTATCATTTTTATTTTTTTCTATGATCCAAGTTTCATTATGATAGGGAATAATAAGTTTGTTGGTTTTTGAAGTAGCATTTTTTAAATAGGATGAAGGAATTTGTACAAGTTGGTTTCCTTTGCGGTCATAAAAAGTTAAACCTGATTGCCAATAGGCAAGTAAATACATTTTATGGACTCTTTTATAAGTAGCATAAAGTAAGAAAATCATTAAAATGCAACATAAAGCAACCATATCAAAATGATGTATTTGAAATTGAATGAAAATGCATAATAATAAAACGATTATTAAAATAGGACATGCGAATAAAAAAGCATAAGCTTGATAATAACCAGATACAAAAAGATGAGGTTTATTAAAGATCACTGCTTCTTGTTGTATCTTTTTTTGTGATTTTTTGGTAATGATTTTTTCTGTTTGCTTTTCAATCGCTTTGGTTATTAATTCTTGAATTATATGATTCAACATAAAATCACCTCATCTATAAAGTAACATAAAAACAATGGAAGAGGTTACATTTATATATTTTTTATGTTATTGTAAGAGACGGAGGAAATTTTATGGATTATGAATTATTAGAGAAAGCTGCCATGACAAAATATGAAATGTCTAAAAAAGATCCATTTCGTTTTTTTATAAGAAGTATTGTGGCAGGTCTTTATTTAGGTCTTGCGACCATTTTATCTTATACATTGGCAGTTTTACTTGTAGAACATCATGTAATTGCGGCTAAGATTGCATTTGCGGGAGCTTTTGGAATTGGTTTAGTGATTATTGTTTTACTTGGATCAGAGCTATTTACGGGAAATTGTTTTACCACGATGTTTCCAGTTTACCATAAAAGATTAAAATTTTTAGATATTTTACCAATGTGGGGAATTTGTTATGTAGGAAACTTCGTGGGAATTTCCTTGATTTGTTTTTTATTTATTAGAAGTGGTGTTAATCATGAAGCGATGAATCAATATCTTGCAAACGTCGTTTCTAATAAATTAAGTTTTGATGGTTTAGAACTTTTTATTAAAGGAATTCTATGTAATTTTATTGTATGTGCGGCTGCATTTGTTGGCATGAAACTAAAAGAAGAAATGGCTAAAACATTTATTATGATGATTATTGTCATGACATTTGTTTTACCAGGATTTGAACATAGCATTGCGAATATGGGAACATTTTCTATGACCTTTACCGCTTTGGGTACAAGCATATCTTGGAGTGGAGTAGGATTACATATGTTACTTTCGACTTTAGGAAATATTATTGGGGGAAGCATTCTTCTTGGCTTACCAATCTATTTAATGATTCGACCAAAAAAAACTAGCGAATAAGCTAGATTTTTTTAATAGCATGGTAATTAATGAATTCAATATCCTTCGTCATTTCTTTAACTTTTTGACTACATAAGAGATCTAATTCATGAGCACGTCTTAAATGATAAGAAGATATTTGGTAAAGTTTCCAATCAATCATGGCAGGATGGCACATCAATTCATAATTTTCAACATCTTTATGTAAAATCATATTAATCATTTCAAAAGTTGCATCTTGATTATAGAAAAGTTCTTCAAAATAAACAGGTTCAAAGTCTTTTTGTAAGTACGTTTCTTGACGAATAGGTAAATCATATTCATAGGCCAGTTTTAAAACGACATCCCTGTTGCTTTTAAGTAAATGAACATGATGATGAGAATCTAAATGGGTTGGTTTATGTCCTGTAATTTTGATGAACTTTTCAATTTGGGCTTTCCATTCTTGATACAGTTCTTCTTGTAATACAATCGCTTCTCGATTTTTATAAGTATCTCTTGATTTGAAATTTCCTTTTTCATCAATAAAGCTAACTTTCGTTAAAGGCTTTCCAACGGTAATATTTAAATGAACTCCTAAACCTAAATTTGGATACGCTTTTGTCATTTCTAAATATTTTTCAATATTTTCCATATTCATCATACAAGTTGTTGAAGTTAAAATACCATCTCTATGTGCTTTTAAAATTCCTAAACATACACCTTCTGATAAACCAAAATCATCAGCGTTAACAATTAATTTTTTAATCATAATGAACCTCCTAAAGATATTATAAAGAAAATAAGTGAACTATGATACAAAAAATGCTAAAATACATACAAAGAAAGTGAGATGAAAATATGAAAGAACTCATAGTGGCGACAACCAATCAAGGAAAAGTCAAAGAAATTCAAGCAATGTTAAAGGATTTAAATATTGAAGTCAAATCTTTAAAAGATGTTTATGATGATGTTCCAGATATTGTTGAAGATGGAAAAACATTTAAAGAAAATGCTTTGATTAAAGCAAAATATGTTGCTGATGATTTACATAAAATTGTTTTAGCGGATGATAGTGGCATTGAAATCGATGCTTTTGGAAAGCTTCCAGGAATCTATTCTGCTCGCTTTTTAGGAAAAGATACCCCTTATCCAATTATCAATCAAGCAATCATTGATGCAATTGAAGGTAAAGAAAGAACATGCCGCTTTGTATGTGCTCTAGCTTTATGTATTCCAGATCAAGAACCTATCTTGATTCAAGAAACATTTGAAGGTGAAATTCATGATCATATTGCCGGGGTCAATGGTTTTGGCTATGATCCAATTTTCTATTTCCCACCTTGTCAAAAAACAAGTGCAGAGATGACTTTAGAAGAAAAAAATAAATACTCACACCGTGCTAAAGCACTCAAAAAATTATATGCAATTTTAAAAGAATTATAGAAGGAGATAAAAATGAACCATATTGTATTAGTACACCCAGCAATTCCTCAAAATACTGGAAATATTATGAGAACATGTGTCGCAACCAATACAGCGTTACATATTATTAAACCTATGTCATTTGAATTAGATGATAAAAAAATGAAAAGAGCGGGGCTTGATTATATTAAAGATTTAGATTTACATGTCTATGAATCTTATGAAGAATTCAAAGCTAAAAACCCAGGAGAATATCATTTTTTTACACGCTATTCAAAACTTTGTTATACGGATCAAGATTATAGTGATAGTTCTAAGGAACATTATTTATTCTTTGGACATGAACATGATGGAATTCCTAAAGAAATTTTAAAAGAAAATTTAGATCGTTGTGTACGTATTCCAATGTCAGATAAAGTAAGAAGTCTTAATTTATCTAACTGTGCAGCGCTTACGATTTATGAAGTTTTAAGACAACAAGATTATCCAAACCTTTCTAAAGTAGAAGTTCAAAAAGGTGAAGAATTTTTATATGACTTATAGTAAAAAAGATATACTGACAAGTATATCTTTCATGCTATTTATCATTTCTTTTTCTGTTGTTTTTGTTGCCTTTTTTAAACCACTTTATTATTTTGATATTCATCATTTAAAACTTGTTGAAAATACACGTTATACATATCAACAAATTAAAGAAAATTATCAAATCTTAATACATTATCAATCTATCTTTTATCAAGGAAAACTTGTTTTTAAAGATTTTATCATGTCAAAAGGTGGACGTATTCATTTTGAAGAAGTGAAACGCATTTTTGAAATAATTCAAATAGTATGTTTGCTTACTTTTTGTACAACTTCTTATTTGGTTTATAGACAAATTAAACAAAAAGAATATCGCTTTTTTAAATTGACAGCCATTTTAACGATTGTCATTCCTTTGATTTTAGGCTTCTTTGCTTTTATTGATTTTGATCGTTTATTTGTGATGTTTCATCAATTGGTGTTTAGTAATGATTATTGGCTTTTTAATCCTCGTCTAGATCCAATTATTAATATTTTGCCTGAAAACTTTTTTATGCATTGTTTTATATTGATTGTTTTTATTGTTTTATTCAGTGCATTTATTTGTTATAAAATCTATCAACATTATCAAAAAATGATTCTAGCTATTGATAATCATGAATCGTATACTCTTTAATTTGATTATATTTTTTATAACGTAATGTTTTAAAAAACATATAAATAAGTAAAAGAAGATGAAAAAGACAGATACTCAAATAAATAAGATCACGCAATTGTAAGTATATATAGTAAAAAAGGCCAATAATGAAGATATCAACAATATAACAATAAAAAGGTATTTGACTAGAAAAGAGTTTGGATTTTTTAAGCATTTTTAAAAGCTTTTGACGATCAATTAATAAAATATCATTGACAGCAGCTAATTGATAAGCGGCTTCTGTAAAATAAGAATTGGTAATAACGATTGCTCGATCTAAATGATAGTAAGAAATACCACCATATGCTTGTTGAATAGCGCTGACACCAATATTTTTTTGATATCTTTTACATTGAAATCCATAAGAAACTTGATTCTTTTTGGCAAGAAGATCAATGCCGTAATCACCACTTGCTTGAGTGATTTTGACAGAATGATAACCGCTTTTAATAAGCAATTTTTGAATCAGTAACTCAAATTCAAAGCCAGAAAGTTGATCAATTTTATTTTCATTGATATGTAAACAAAAAATATTTTTATAAAATTGAAAAATCCAATGAATAAGTGTTTTAATAAACCAATAAGGATATAAAAGAAAAATTTTATAAATAAAAGACATAAATTCACCTCTACGTGATTATAACATAAGGAGTATTCTATGAAAAAACTACTTTTTAAAATGATTATAATATTATTAGTTATTATTACTGGTTTTTGTGGGTACTATGGTTATTTAGGCTATCAAATTTACCAAGATAAAATCCAAGAACAATCTTTATCTGAAAGAGTCAATCAACTAAAGAGTAAAGAAGATTATGTAACTCTTGATCAAATTTCACCGATATATAAAGAAGCAGTATTAGAAAGCGAAGATCGACGTTTTTATCAACATGGTCCTGTAGATTATTATGGTTTAGCACGTGCCATGTTTATAAATATTACAACCTTTTCTTTTAAAGAGGGTGGTTCAACTATTACACAACAACTTGCTAAAAATCTTTGTCTTTCTTTTAAAAAAGATCTTTCACGTAAGTTTGCGGAAGTCTTTATTGCTAAAGATTTAGAAGATCACTATAGTAAAGATGAAATTTTAGAAATGTATTTGAATATTACTTATTTAGGTGAAGGGAACTATGGGATTCAAGCAGCAAGTCAATATTATTATCATATTGACGCAATAGATTTAAATAAGCAACAATGTGATATACTAGTTAAAACTTTAAAAAGACCAAGTGTTTATAATCCATCTAAAGTGAATTAAAAGACAGCAATTAAGCTGCCTTTTTTTCTAAACATTTTTCACAGATACCTGACATATTGATATCAATAACATCAATATGATGCTTGTACGTTTTTTCAAATTGTTTAATAATTTTTTTATCATTATTATCAAGATCATAGATTGTTTGGCAACAGTTACACATAAAGTGCATATGTGGTTGAATATTGCCATCATAGTGAACCATGGTATCTCCTAAATCGAGTTTCTTGATTTGTTTTGTTTCAACAAGTTGATTTAAATTACGATATACTGTTCCTAAGCTTAAATGGGGATAATCTACTTTTAAGTCCTGATAAATCATTTCTGCAGTAGGGTGATCGTATCTATGTTTTAAATTGTTGAAAATGAGCTCTCTTTGTTTAGAGTATCGAATCTTAATTTCTTTCATAATTTTCTCCTAATAGTAATGGTTACTATTATTATAAATAAATACCATACATCTGTCAAATCAATCCAAATTGAAGAAATAGTAAACAAAGAATAAAAGAAAGAATTCCATGATAGAGACGAGAAAGAAAATATTTTTTAAAAGAATAGGGAATAGCTTCTAAGAGATTATCAGCTTGCATCATAACGGAAAAACCACTAAAAGAGAGAAAGAAACATACAAAAGGAAGCATTTTTTTGGACTGATGAATGATCTTTAAAGAGCCACTACTAAATTCTAAAATTCCTTTAAGATAATCAAAAGAAAATTGAGGAAAAACATCTTGTAAAAAAGAAACAAAAAATTGGAAAATCAACATATATCCTAAAATAAAGAGGAAAGCATAGACACTGGAAAGAACACTTTTTTTAAAGGCTTTTACAAAAGAAAGATGTGGTTGTTTTAAAGTTTGTCGTACTTGTTTAAAGGTAAGTTTTTTTTGAGGATGGTGATAAAATAAGGCAAGTATGAGACTTGGTAGAAGATGACAAATAAAAATCAAAAGAGAATAGGGTGTGTTTAAGGAAACAAAAATAAAAGAGATGGAACTAAAAGAAGCAATGGAGAGAAGATGTTGAAGTTCATCAAGATCGATATAATGAAGTTCATAAGCTTCTTTAATAATTTTGATATTGGTTGGATAACCACAAAAAAAGGAGACAAAATAAAGAGAGGACATCATTGGTGTCAATGAAAATAAATTATAAAAAGGAATTTGTAAAAAATAAGCAAGGATATCTAAAATACCTAGGTTTAAACAAAGTGAAACAAGAATCATAAACGGAAGTAAAGAGGGTAGAAGATTTTTAAAGACAATAGTAATGACATCATGGCTGACATCAACAATCGTTGACATATGAAAAAAAGAAAAAAGTGTTAAAAATGTGACAAAGAGTAAAGTAAAATAGTCATTATATCTTTTCATAGCGTCTCCTAATTGGTAGAATAATTAAAGAGGTGAAAGAATGAAAGCAATCTTAGTATTAACATCAACAAATCCTTTTTATGAAGAAGAATTAAAATCTTTATGTGAGGCGTGTCATATTGAAGTGATTGATGTTGTGATTCAAAAATTAGAAAAAATAAATCCAGCAACGTATATTGGTAAAGGTAAAATTGAAGAAATTAAATTAAAACTTCAAGATGAAATGGTTATCTTTGATGATGAATTGACACCATTACAAGTTAAAAACTTAACGGATTTACTTGAAACAGAAGTTACAGATCGAACAGATTTGATTTTACGTATTTTTGATGAGCGCGCTAAAACAAAAGAAGCTAAATTGCAAGTAGAAATTGCTCGTGATCAGTATTTATTACCACGTCTTGTGGGAATGCAAGAACATATGTCTCATCAACAAGGTGGTTCTGGTTTTAGGGGCTCAGGTGAAAAACAAATTGAACTTGATCGAAGAATCATTGCTAGAAAGCTTGCCCGCTCTCGAAAAGAACTGGCTGAAATCGTCAAACAAAGACAAGTACAAAGACAAAGAAGAAAGAATAACCAAATTCCAGTTATTGCTTTAGTAGGTTATACAAATAGCGGAAAATCGACTTTATTGAATACGTTATGTCCTGATAAACAAAAGAAAGTTTTTGAAAAAGATATGTTATTTGCGACTTTAGAAACATCCACAAGACATATTAAAATAAAAAATCATGGTTGTTTACTTACAGATACTGTTGGTTTTATTGAAAGATTGCCTCATCATTTAATTCAAGCTTTTCGTTCCACTTTAGAAGAGGTAAAAGAAGCAGATCTTTTATTACATGTTGTAGATACAAGTTTTGAAGACTATCAAATGCAAATAGAAACAACCAATGAAGTCTTAAAATCATTAGGGGTTGAAAATACACCAATGATTTATGTTTATAATAAAATTGATTTAAATAAATATGCTTATATCCAACCACAATCACCTTATGTTTTTATTTCAGCAAAATATAAAAGAGGTCTTGATTTATTAGAAGATGAAATCTCACATCTTCTCTTTAAAGATTATGAAGTATTTGAACTCTCTATTCCTTATAGTCAAGGAGAAGATTTTAAATATTTACATCAACATTGTTATGTAAAAGAAATAGAATACTTAGAAAAGAGTATTTATTTGAAAATAGAAGCAAGAAAACAAGAAATAAAGAACTATTTACATTATTGTTTAAAACATTAAAAAAATAAGCCAAAATTGGCTTATTTTTGATATATACGATTAAATTGGAATTTATCTTCTGAAGTTAAACGAATACCTAAACGTTTTAAAGTATCGATATCTGTTTCAGATAAGATGACTGATGAATGGGCTTCACAGTATTGTAATTGTTCAATACATGATAAAGCTTTTTTAGCGTTTTCATTATTATTTGCAGAAATAGCTAATGAAAGTAAAATTTCATCTGTATGTAAACGAGGATTCTTATTTTTTAAGATTCCTTTTTTTAGTTTAGCAACAGGTTCAATAACTTCAGGTTCAATTAGTAAAATATCATCATCAATATTGGCAAGATATTTTAATGCATTTAATAAACATGCTGAAGCACTTCCAAGTAAAGATGTTGTTTTACCAGTGATAATATGTCCATCATTAAGTTCAATCGCAAATCCTGGTTCGTTGGTTTTTTCTTCGATTTCTAATGCATGATTGACACATTTACGATCTATAGCTTTTAAATCTAAAGTAAGCATGATGGCTTCAATTTTAGAGATTGCTGATTTATCAACAAGACCACGTTTAAAATCAAGTTTTGTTTGATAATAACGACGAATGATTTCTTGTTTACTTGCTTCTTTACATGCTTCATCATCAATAATTGCATTTCCAGCCATATTGACACCCATATCAGTAGGTGATTTATAAGGACAAGTTGACATGATTTTTTTGAATGTTGATTCTAAAACCGGAAAGATTTCAACATCTCTATTATAGTTGACAGTTGTTTCGTTATAAGCTTCTAAATGGAATGGGTCAATCATATTGACATCATTTAAATCTGCTGTAGCTGCTTCATAAGCTAAGTTTACAGGATGTTTTAAAGGAATGTTCCAAATAGGAAATGTTTCAAATTTTGCATATCCTGCTTTAATACCATGAGTGTATTCATGATAAAGTTGTGATAAACAAGTCGCCATTTTTCCACTTCCTGGACCAGGCGCTGTTACGACAACAAGTGGTTTTGTTGTTTCAATGTAATCATTGATTCCAAATCCTTCTTCCGAGACGATTTTTTCAATATCATTTGGATAACCTGCAATAGGATAATGCCTAAAGACTTTAATTCCTAAGTTTTCTAGTTTCTTTTGAAAAGCAATAGCATGTACTTGGTTTTCAAAACGTGTAATTGTAACACTTCCAACATAAAGTCCAATGTTTTGGAAAGCGTCAATCAATCTTAAAACTTCTAAATCATAAGTGATTCCTAGATCACCACGCATTTTATTGTTTTCAATGTCATTGGCGTTAATGACAATAATAATTTCTGCATCTTGTTTCAATTCTAATAACATTTTTAATTTACTATCAGGTTCAAATCCTGGTAAAACACGAGATGCATGGTGGTCATCAAATAATTTACCACCAAATTCTAAATAAAGCTTATTATCAAATTGTTTGATACGTTCTTTGATATGTTTTGATTGTAATTCAATGTATTTTTCGTTACTAAATCCAATTTTTCTCATCTTTCATTTTCTCCCTGTTCCTTATTATATATAATTTGTCTTATTTTTAAACAAAATAATAATTATTTATCAATATTGAAGAAATATCAATATTTTGATAAAATAATGGTTATTAAAAGGGGGATTATTATGAATCTTAAAAATAGACATTTTTTAACATTAAAAGATTATTCAAAAGAAGAAATTAGATATTTATTGGACTTAGCACATCAATTAAAAGCTGATAAAAAAGCAGGAAAAATTGGACAACATTTATTAGGGAAAAATGTATGTTTGATTTTTGAAAAAACATCAACAAGAACACGTTGTTCATTTGAAGTGGCTGCTTTAGATGAAGGTGGACATGCTACATTTTTAAGTAACTCACAAATGGGGAAAAAAGAATCCATTGAAGATACAGCTAAAGTATTAGGTAGAATGTATGATGGTATTGAATTTAGAGGATTTAAACAAGAAACAGTAGAAGCTCTTGCTAAATATTCAGGAGTTCCAGTTTGGAATGGCTTAACTGATGTTGATCATCCAACACAAACACTTGCTGATTTTCTTACAATTGAAGAACATTTAGATAAACCATTAGAAGATATTAAATTTGTCTTTACTGGAGATATTCGTAACA
This sequence comes from Faecalibacillus sp. H12, assembly GCF_013361255.1. NCBI lineage: Bacteria > Bacillati > Bacillota > Erysipelotrichia > Erysipelotrichales > Coprobacillaceae > Faecalibacillus > Faecalibacillus sp. H12. The sequence continues at coordinate 25,981 of NZ_JABWDK010000002.1, forward strand.
ATGTATGTTATGGTTTAATGTATGGAGCTGTTAAAATGGGAATGCATTTTGTTTGCCTTGGTCCAAAATCATTACATATCGATCCAGAAGTACTTGATTATTGTAAGGAAGAAGCTAAAAAATCGGGTGGAACAATTGAAGTGACAGATAATGTAGATGAAGCAGTAAAAGATGCAGATGTTATTTATACAGATATTTGGGTAAGTATGGGTGAAGATGAAAGCTTGTATAAACCAAGAGTAGAAATGTTGTCACCATATAAAGTTACTCAAGAAATGATGAGTAAAACAGGTAAAGATTCAACATTATTTATGCATTGTTTACCATCATTCCATGATTTTGAAACAACTGTTGCTAAAACAAAACATGACGAAGGAATCGATATTCGTGAAGTTGAAGATGAAGTCTTTAGATCAAAGAATTCTGTTGTTTTTGATGAAGCTGAAAACAGAATGCATACAATTAAAGCAGTTATGGTAGCGACAATTGGAAGAGATGCGTAAGCATCTTTTTAAAATTAACTCTTTTTTAAGCAAATTGTTTAATTTTGTGCTATGATAATTTTAGGTGATCATCATGAAAGGCAAGACATATGTACTTTCTGACATTCATGGTAATTTTGAAATATTCAAAAGAATGTTAGATAAAATACAATTTAATAGTCATGATCAACTTTATATACTTGGAGACATTTGTGATCGTGGACCTTGTAGTTTGGATATTTATTTTTATATTCAAAAATTTGATAATATTACCTTACTCAAAGGAAACCATGAATATATGATGCAAGAGGCTTTAAAAGAAGCCATTGATCACGATGATTTTGATTTTCCAAGTTGTGAATTTAAGCTTTGGTCACAAAATGGCGGAGAAAAAACGATTGAAAATATCCGTTCATATCTACGTAAAAAGAAATTGTATCATTGTGATTACACCATTGTAAGAAATGTTTTTTTAAGAAATCTCTATAATTATCTTAAAAACTTACCTTTGTATTTAGAATTAACAGTCAATAATAAAGATTATGTTCTAGTTCATGCTGGAATTGATCCTGAAAGAAATCTTGATGATCAAGAAGAGGATACTCTTTTATGGATTCGTGATTATTTCTTTTTAAGCGAATGTGATTTAAATAAGACTTATATTTTTGGTCATACCCCACTTTGTTTTATTAATAGAAATCAAAGTTTTAATGTTTGGTATGATGATGAATTTCATAATAAAATTGGAATTGATGGGGGACTTGCTTTAGGAGAAAGAGGTCAACTTAATTGTATTTGTTTAGATGATGGACAAGTATTTGTCCTTAAAATGAGTGAGGTAAACGATGCGTAGTGCTTTTTATGCTTTAATTAATTTTATCAATACATCAAAAGTAGATGATGTTTATTCCAATGCAGCAAAGATGATTTTAGAAAATATTAATAAAATACCAGAATATAATATTACGGATGTGGCAGAAATGTGTTTTGTTTCTACAGCGACGATTTCAAGGTTGTGTCGAAAATTAAATTATGAAAGTTTTAGTGACTTTAAAATGGATGTCACCATGAATTTACGTTATTTTAATCATGACTCCATGCGTATGCAATTTGATCATCAATTGCCTGTTTTTCCTATTGAAGGAAAAACAACCAAAGATTTATTTAGCGATCATTTTGAAAATATTGTACAAAACTTAAGATCAACTTATGAAATGATCGAATTTGAAGAATTAGAAAAACTGGTAGATCTTATTTATCAAAGTAATGAAATTTGTTTTGCGGGAAACTTTTTTACTCAGTCAGTTTCCATGCAACTACAAATTGAATTATCTTATTTAGGAAAGAAATGTACAGGAATGTATCCTTTACAAAGTCAAAAAGAAGTGGTTCATGATTTAACAGAAAATGATTTGATTATTGTTTCTTCGATTGCAGGAGGTTATTGGCAAGATCATCCAGATATGTTAAGAGAGATTGCAAAAAGTAAAGCACATAAAATATGTATTACTCAAGTAGAAAATATACCATATCAAGAGCAATTTGATATGATTATTCAAGTAGGAACAGATCATTTATCTTTGATTGGTAAGTTTTCGATTACGTACATTTTTGAATTATTAGAAGCACTTTATCATATAAAATATGGAAGAGTATAAGAAAAAGGGCAAACGCCCTTTTTAAAATTGTTTTAAATATTCTTCATTTAAAGCGATGACTTTTTTCATCATCTCTTGACCACAGGCACCAATTGTATTTCTTTTGTTGACACAAGTGTTGACATCAATTGCTTGATAAACATCTTCTTCAAAAACATCAGAGATATTTTTTAATTCTTCTAGAGAAAGTTCATCAAGATCTTTGTTTTGGCTAATTGCATATAAAACAAGTTGACCAATAATACCATGAGCATCTCTAAATGGTACACCTTTATTTACTAGATAGTCAGCAGCATCAGTTGCATTTGTAAAACCACCAGTAGCTGATTTTTTCATTTTATCTTTATTAAATGTTGTTGATTTTAACATATCACTTAATAATTGAAGGCATCCTTTAGTTGTATTTAAAGCATCAAAATACATTTCTTTATCTTCTTGCATATCTTTATTATAAGCAAGAGGAAGACCTTTCATAGTTGTTAAAAATCCCATAAGGGCACCATAAACACGTCCTGTTTTCCCTCTGATCAATTCGCAAATATCAGGGTTTTTCTTTTGTGGCATGATTGAAGAACCGGTTGAGAAAGTATCATCTAAATCAATAAATTGATATTCATTTGTATTCCAAATAATCATTTCTTCAGATAAACGTGACATATGCATCATCATTGTAGACATTGCGCTTAAAAGTTCAATTAAATAATCACGATCAGAAACGCCATCAATACTATTTAAACAAGGTCCTTTAAAACCTAAAATTTCAGCACTGTATTCTCTATCTAAGGGATAAGTTGTTCCAGCAAGAGCCCCAGAACCTAATGGACAATAATCCATTCTTTCATAAATATCATGTAAACGTGATTGATCACGCTTAAACATTTCAAAATAAGCTCCCATATGATGAGCTAAAGTAATTGGTTGTGCTTTTTGTAGATGGGTAAAACCAGGCATGATGGTATCGATATGTTCTTTCATGATTTCATGAATGGTTTTTAATAAATCAACAAGTAAAGTATTCAACATTTCGATTTGATCTTTTGTATAAAGCCTCATGTCTAAAGCAACTTGGTCATTTCTACTTCTACCAGTATGTAATTTTTTACCAGTATCACCAATACGATCAATCAATGTTGATTCGACAAAACTATGAATGTCTTCAAAGTTTTCATCGATTTCTAATGTTCCATTTTCAACTTCATTTAAAATTTCTTTTAAAGTTTTTTCAATTAGTTGACCTTCTTCTTGTGTTAAGATTTCTTGTTTTGTTAACATTTTTACATGACCGATACTTCCTTTGATATCTTGACTGGCAAAAGTTTTATCAAATTTAATAGAAGCATTAAAATCATAAACAAGTTGGTTTGTAGGTTTAGTAAATCTTCCACCCCATAAATTCATAAATTTCCTCCTTTAAATAAAAAGAGCAGTGGGCTCTTTTTATTTTTTGTTATTTAATTTCATTGCACGTACTTTAGTTGAAAGACCATATAAAGTAATAAATCCTTCAGCGTCATGATGATCATATAAATCACCAGTTTTAAATGATGCGATATCTTCATCATATAATGAATAAGGAGAAGTTGTACCTTCTTTAATAATATTTCCTTTATATAATCTAAAGTTTGTTGTACCTGTTACATATTCTTGAGTCTTATCAACAAAAGCAGTTAATGCTTCTCTAAGTGGTGAGAACCATTTAGCAGCATAAACAAGTTCAGCAAATTCAACAGAAACAAGACGTTTATATTTAAGTGTCTCTCTATCTAAGATAAGTTCTTCTAATTGTTGGTGAGCTTCCATTAAGATAGTTCCACCTGGTGTTTCATAAACACCTCTTGATTTCATACCAACAACACGGTTTTCAACGATATCGATAATACCAATACCATGTTGACCACCGATTTCATTTAATTTTTCTAAGATTTCTCTTTGAGACATCTTTTCACCATTTAAAGCAACAGGAACACCTTTTTCCCAATCAATTGATAAGTGAACATCTTCTTCTGGAGCTTTTTCTGGAGAATTTGATAATACTAATAAGTGATCATAATTTGGAGCACATGATGGATCTTCAAGTTCTAATCCTTCATGAGAAATATGCCAAATATTTCTATCACGTGAGTAACTATTATCAGCAGAGAAAGGTAAATTGATACCATGAGCTCTACAATATTCGATTTCAGATTCACGAGAATCCATTGTCCATTTTGGATCACGCCATGCAGCGATGATTTTTAAATCTGGAGCTAAAGCTTTAATACCTAATTCAAAACGAATTTGGTCATTTCCTTTACCAGTGGCACCATGACAAATTGCTGTTGCACCTTCTTGACGAGCAACATCAACAAGTACTTTTGCAATTAATGGACGAGCAGTTGCAGTCCCTAATAAGTATTTGTATTCAAATACAGCATCTGCTTGAACAGTAGGCATAATGTAATTTTCTACGTATTCATCAACCACATTTTTGATATAAAGTTTACTTGCACCACAAGCTTTAGCACGTTCTTCTAGACCGTCTAATTCTTCTTTTTGACCAACGTCAATACAGCAACAAATAACTTCACAATCATAGTTTTCTTTTAGCCATGGGATGATCGCAGTTGTATCTAATCCACCAGAATAAGCTAAAACAACTTTTTCTTTCATTTATAGTTTCCCCCTTATTTTTTATCTTATAAATTATTATTATCATAAACTACTTTTTTCAAATATGCAATATACTTGTCGAAATGTTGTAGACCCAAAAAGTAAGCCCCATCTTTATTATATATTAAAAAATTTTTTTCTTAATAAATCATTATTGACAAAATGGAAATTTGTCATATAATGGTTTTAAACTCGAAGACTAAAAGAGTAGTCTTTATGGAAATAAGAGCGATCCTATGTTGATGGAAGATAGGAATGGAAGTAAAGACGAAGCGCATTTACGAGAGAAAAGATGGAAATAGAAGTATATCTTTTGGTAGATCTGCCTTAAAGATGAAAGAGGTTGTAAGGTCAACTTACAACAATTAGAGTGGTAACGCGATCAGTCGTCTCTATTTAGAGACGGCTTTTTATTTTTTATAGGGGGAAAAGTAGAATGATTAATGTCGGAATTGTTGGTTCAACTGGTTATGGAGGATGTGAGCTTGTAAGATTTTTATTAACACATCCCAATGTCAATATTGAATGGGTTTCATCAAGAACATATAGTGATCAAGAATATAGTGATGTTTATAAAAGTTATTTCACTTTATTAGATCAAAAGTGTGTAGATGAAGATATTGAAAAATATTTAGATAATGTTGATGTTGTATTCTTTGCAACGCCTCAAGGGGTCTGTGCAAAGATGGTCAATGAAAATGTTTTAAAGAAAGTAAAGGTTATTGATTTATCTGCGGATTATCGTATTAAAGATGTTGAAACTTATGAATCATGGTATGGAATTAAACATGCTTCACCTGAATTTATTCAAGAAGCTGTTTATGGATTATGTGAAATCAATAGAGAAGATGTTAAAAATGCAAGACTGATTGCTAATCCTGGATGTTATCCAACATGTTCTATTTTATCGATTTATCCACTTGCTAAAGCAGGACTTATTGATATGGATACGTTGATTATTGATGCAAAGAGTGGAACAAGTGGTGCTGGTAGAGGAGCAAAAGTTCAAAATCTTTATTGTGAAGTGAATGAAAGTATTAAAGCTTATGGTGTAGCAAGTCATCGTCATACACCAGAAATTGAAGAACAATTAGGGTATGCTTCTTCATCAAAAGTATTACTTAACTTCACACCTCATCTTATTCCAATGAATAGAGGAATTTTAATTACAGCTTACGCTTCATTAAAAAAAGGAGTAAGTGAGGAAGATGTTAAAAAAGCGTATGATCTTTATAAAGATGAATATTTCGTACGTGTCTTAAAAGAAGGAAATGTTCCAGAAGTAAGAAATGTAAAATGTTCAAACTTTGTTGATGTTGCTTATAAAGTAGATCCTCGTACACATAGAGTGATTATGATGGGAGCCATGGACAATCTAGTTAAAGGAGCTGCTGGTCAAGCAATTCAAAATATGAATATTATGTTTGGTTTAGATGAAAAGACAGGTCTTATGTTAGCACCTGCAGTTTTATAAGGGGAAAAAGAGTATGAAAATAATAGAAGATGGAACAGTTACTAATCCAAAAGGGTATAAAGGTGCTGGATTACATATTGGTATTAAAAAGAGAAATAAAGATTTTGCTTTAATTGTTTCTGATGTTGAAGCAAAAGCAGTAGGAACTTTTACAACAAATATGGTAAAAGCGGCTCCTGTTTTATGGGATAAACAAGTTGTAGAAAACAGTGATACAGTAAAGGCTATTGCGATTAATAGTGGGATTGCCAATGCTTGTACTGGAAAACTTGGTGAAGAAGCAAATGAAAAATTCGCAAATATTGTAGGAAATGCTTTAAATGTAGAAAAAGAAAAAGTATTGATTTGTTCAACAGGAGTCATTGGTAAACAATTATCTACTGATCCAATTGAAAAAGGGATTGATGAAGCTTTAAAACAATTAAAAGATGATCATCAAGCAGGAATTGATGTAGCTACTTCAATTATGACAACAGATACAAAACCAAAACATTTAGCTATTGAAATTGAAGTAAAAGGAAAAACGGTAACTATTGGAGCATGTTGTAAAGGTTCAGGGATGATTCATCCAAATATGGCAACAATGCTTGGATTTATTACAACTGATTTAAATATTTCTAAAGAATTATTAAATAAAGCATTAAAATCAGTTATTCCAGATACTTTTAATATGATTTCTGTAGATAGAGATACTTCAACAAATGATACTGTTTTATTACTTGCTAATGGTTTAGCTGGTAATGATGAAATTGTAAAAGAAGATGAAGATTATCAAACATTTAAAGAAGCTTTATATTATGTTAATGAATACTTAGCTAAATGTATTGCAAGTGATGGAGAAGGGGCTACTAAATTATTAGAAGTAAATGTAAATGGTGCAAAAGATGTTAAACAAGCAAAAGTAATTGCTAAAAGTGTTTGCACATCACCACTTGTAAAAACAGCTATTTTTGGAAATGATGCAAATTGGGGAAGACTTTTATGTGCGATGGGATATTCTGGGGAAGAATTTGATCCTTATCAAGTAGATTTATATATAGAAAGTGAATTTGGCAATTTAAAACTTGTAGAAAATGGGATGGCTACAGATTATAGTGAAGAATTTGCAACTAAGATTTTATCGAGTGATTATGTAAAAACAAATATTGAAATGAAAATTGCTGATGCAAAGGCAACAGCTTGGGGATGTGATTTGACTTATGATTATGTCAAAATCAATGCTGATTATCGTTCGTAGGGGGAAAAGAGATGCAACAAGAGTTTAAGAAGGAAATTAATAAAGCGGAAATTTTAGTAGAAGCGCTTGGATATATGCAAAAATATGAAGGTGATATTGTTGTTATTAAGTATGGTGGAAGTGCAATGACAAATGAAATCATCAAAAAGAGCGTTTTAAAAGATATTGCAGTTTTAAAATCAGTTGGGTTAAAACCAATTATCGTTCATGGTGGGGGAAAAGACATCAATAGAATGTTAGACCGTGTACAAATTAAAAGTGAGTTTAAAAATGGTCTAAGAGTTACTGATAGAGATACTTTAGAAATTGCGGAAATGGTTTTATCTGGAAAAATCAATAAAGGTCTTGTAACACATTTAGAACAAATTGGAACACATGCTGTTGGTCTATCTGGAAAAGATGGCAATATGATCACAGTAGAAAAAGTAATGCCTCAAGGTGAAGATATTGGTTTTGTTGGAAAGATTACTCATGTGGATACAACACTTATCAATACTTTATTAGATCAAGGATATACTCCAATTGTTTCAACAATTGGTCTTGATGAAAAATATCATGCTTATAATATTAATGCAGATGATGTTGCTACAGCAATTGCACGCGCTGTTAAAGCAAGTAAACTTGTTTTCTTGACGGATATTGAAGGTGTATTAGAAGATCCAAATAACTCAGAAACATTGATTTCAAAAATTGATACTGAATCAGCTAAAGAATTATTTGAAAGTGGTATTATTACCGGCGGTATGATTCCAAAACTTAAAAACTGTTTAGAGGCAGTACAAAATGATGTTAAGCGTGTTCATATTTTAGATGGTAGATTAGAACATAGCTTATTAATAGAAATCTTTACTAAAAAGGGTGTTGGAACAATGATAAAAAGATAGTGCGAAAGCACTATCTTTTTATCATTGTGTGTCGTGCATGGCACTAATTCAGTTGGAAATAAACCAACCACAGGTATTTACCGCCAAGTGTAATGAACCACAAGTTGTTGTCAGTGATGGCAAGGATGAAAGAAGTGGTGTAGTGATTCCTTTGAGCGTACGAACAGAAACTTGATATAAGGCTAAATGGTGGATGAGATTGCAGCACAAATCGAAATCCAAAAGGTAAACGTAAAACCAAGACAGTAAATCAAGACGTTGTAAAGGAAATAGGATTAGTGAATTACCCCGGGAGGTCTTGTGAACAACGAAGTCCAGTAAACTTTAAAAGCAGTGATGGTACCGTTGGTCGAAAAAGGTTTATCACAAGAAGTCAGCTGAGGTCATAGTAGGTATAACACCAAATACTGAAGGACCTAATGTTTATATGATGTTTGTTTATCATAAGCAATGTTTGAACAGTTCGAAATCGAGGATAATCTTATAATTGGAAATCGTAATTCCAAGGAGATGAAGGTAGAGGGAATGGTTTCAAATATATTTACAAATGAAGGAAGAAACAACAACATGAGTATACAAGAGTCTGCAACTATTAAACAAGAAATTGCCATACAAGTTCAGTGAAGAACAAATATATGCAGTGGCCAATTCAAGATTAGGTTGGTACAAACGTGCAAATGGAAGTGTAGTTAATTTCTTGATAAATGCGGACATACTAGCCATAAATAAAAGGGAAAGACCAGGTTTGGTCAATTCCATGAAATACTATCTAGGGTAGTTGAATTGCCATATAAATGTAGCGCCGTATACGAGACCTGTACGTACGGTGCAATGAGAGGGGAGAGAATAATTATTCTCCCTCTACTCTATTTAAATAGGGGTACCCTTTAAATATTTATGTGGTACCCTTATTGCATATAAAAAAGGCCTCTCATGATATGATTGTTTTGCCTACTAAAATCATACATGAGAGGAGGCTAATCCCTATTAAAGATATTATCATGAGATCTCTTTCTTTGGAAGAAAATAATGTTGAATAATAAGGTTAATATAAAGATAACCAATTCGGGCGTAGTAAAAATCACCAATAATGGTGAAAATACTACAACTAGATAAAGGTTATCTTTTATTTTTGATACAATCTCCTTAGGATGATTAATCATAATGGAAAAAAATTTAATTGGAGAAATAAGAATTACATAAGAACTAAACATTAAACCAAACATTTCTGCCCTTTCAAGAAAGTACAAAAAAGGACAGGCATACAATCAAAAAATACTATTTTTGAAAAAGACAAAGAATATCTAAAACCATTGTCAAACAAGATAGTGCTTGATTCATATATAAATGAACATTTACGCCAGAATGTACCATCAACACATCTCATATCATACAAAGATAAAAAATATTCCGTTCCACCTGAATATAGACTTTAGGGTTGATATATATGAGGTTGGTGAGAGCTTATATATCTACCACAATAAAAAGATACAGTAGGAGAGAATACGAAAAGAATAAAAAATTATATAGTGAGTCAATTAAAAGATGATCAGGAAAGTGAACAGCTGACACTGGATTTGGAAGACCTGTTTAAAAAAGGAAAAGGGAAAAACTAAGTAAATACAGAGTGCACGCGGTAGCTGTAGGCATAAGGAGTGTCTTGAGACATGCGCTTAGAAAGTAGGGCTATGCCCGCAAATGTAAAACCACCGGCTAAACCGGTGGATATTTATTTGGCTAAAATAAATCTTCATATATTTTTGAAATGACTTTAGAAAGATTTTGAAAAGTAGGTTCTTTTTTGATTTCTTCTAATGTTGTGTTATTTGAGATTAAAAATGATAAGTAAGACCATAATTTAAAGGCGTTAGGATTATTTTTTTGTATTGAAACAAGAAAAACAATATCTACATATTCATCATCCCATAAAATGGGTTTTGGTAATATAGCAACAGAAATGAAAGATGTTTCACTTAAAAAAATTTCAGGATGTGGTATTGCTAAATAATTACCAAAATAAGTGGAAGTAACATTTTCGTGATTCATAATTGAATGATATAGTTTTTCATCTGCTAAGCCTTGCTTATAAGCCATTTCATAAAGCCATTTTATAACGGCGTTTTTAGATGGAGCATCTCCATAATAGAACAAATCTTCACTAAAACAATCCAAAATATCTTTTGGACCATTGAACCCATCTAGAAGTAATTCAATTTTCTTGATATCAGTGTCATTTAAAAAATAAGAAATTTTTTGTATTTTATTATTATTAATGAATATATCATTTTCAGTTGTACATATTACATTATAATTATTCACATTAGTAGTTGATAACGAATTTTTAGAAATAATTTTAACTTCTTTTATTGATGGAAAATTTCTCAAAATATTATTTTGAAGCAAAATAGTCTCACTCCTTCTTAAAGAACTAATGATTAACATTCTTTTCTTTTTTTGTGGAGAATTTTCATCTATATAATTTACAAAATGTAAAGCAACATATGCAATTTCATCATCTAAAATTTTTTTATCACTTGGTATAATTGTATTGGTGAAAGTAGAAGCTAGATCATATGCAAGTGTGTATTTTTGCTTAATATTGAATGTCATAATATTTCTTAACTGCATATTAGTATTTATACGAGTTAAAAGAGGTAAAATATGTAAACCTAATGATATTCGTAGATTGAGATTAGAGGTAAAATCTAAACCAAATATTTCTTTGATTTTATATAAGCCTAAAAAAACTAAATTATTAATTTCATCAGTAATAAATTCTTGTTTATCAAATTCTCTTTTACCATATAAATTTAAAGCTAGAAAAAAGATTTCATCATCATTAAACTCAAAATTATATATATCTGCACATTTTTCTAATATATTTTTTGAAATTTCGATGACATGTGCATACACTGGCGATATGTTTAGTGAATCCATATGAATAAGATGACCTGACTTAATACGATTAACAGCAGTAACAATATGCAAGATAAGGTTTTGAAGGGCAATATCAGAAATTATATAATGTGAATGAGTGAGAATTTTAATAACAATATTATTTATATCATCAATATGTTCATGTGAACTAAAAGAATGTGTAATCTCATCACAAACCAGATTTTTAATTTTTAATTTTTCTTGAATAATATAATTACGAATATCATTTTCTTTGCCAATAATTTTAATACCATAATAAGGTTTAGATATAAGAGTTAAATGATATGAAGATAACATGTTTTTAGCTAATTTAATGTCATTGGATATTTGGGAACGGCTTATATACATTTCATCTGCTAAATCTGCACTTTTTAAATAATCATTTGAATCTAACAACCTAGAAATTATATAGGAAATACGAGAAGATTGATCTTCAAAAAATTGATTAAGGTTATAATCTTGTATGATTGAATTCATAAATATATTAGCAGTTTCTTGATTAGTGATAGACATACAAATACAATTTTTGTTATTTTCGATATATAAACCATGTTCTTTAATGGTTTCCTTTATTTCAGCAATATCAGTTTGTATAGAACGAAGGCTTAAATGAAACTGATCTGTAAAGACCTGTAGAGAAACAGGTGCATCTAAGTTTGAAAATAAATTTAATAATATTTCAATTTGACGTTTGGTGAGCATAAAAAATACCTCCTAATCTAATAATATTATAAGTATATTTATTATATCATAAACCTTAATAGAGAAAAGATTTTACAATTTGATTTTTATTGCACTGTTTTTCATAAAATTTTTGAAAAAAAATACAACCAAATTGTTTCATTAATTTTAGGAAAAAGTATGTAAATATCTAAAAACTGATTTGTGATAAAATCACATTGTAAGGAAAGTAAGGATTATAAGAATAGAATAATGTAGAAGGAGGGTAAAAAATGGTAATAATCATTATGTATTCTTACTTATTTTGAAATAGAGATGGAGGTGATAGTGCATGATAAATATTTTAGTAGTAACTCATGGGAATTTTGGTAACGAATTAATTAAAAGTGCAGAAATGATTGCTGGAAAGCAAGAGAATATTGAGGCGCTAGGCTTATTTGTAGAAGATGATTTTGATATGTTTAAAAGTAAAGTGAAAAATAAAATTAAAGAATTGGAAAATGAAGAAGGTGTGTTAGTGCTTACCGATATGTTTGGGGGGACTCCCTCTAACGCATCATTTGCAAATTTAAATAATTTAGATTTTGAATGTGTAACAGGTTTGAATTTGCCGATGATGTTGGAAGTATTAATTAATAGAGATATAAAAACACTTAAAGAACTCGTGAATATTGCAGTTGATGTTAAAAAGAATAGTATATTTAATTTAAGAGAAATAGTTTTAGAAAAATGATGGAAAGGGGAAACTAAAATGGAAATAGGATTAATTAGGGTAGATAGTAGACTTATCCATGGACAAGTTATTACAAAATGGTTAAATTATTCTAAAGCAAATGTTATTGTTGTTGTTGATGATGAACTCTCAAAAGATAGTTTTATGTCAGAAATATATAAGGCCTCTGCTCCCAATGGAATTATTGTAGAAATTTTAAGCATTGATGATTTTATGAAAAATACTGGCACTCATAAATATAGTAATAAAAGACTTTTAATTTTATTAAAAAACATTGAAACAGTTTATGAACTTTACTTAAGACAATTTAAAATGGAACATATTCAACTTGGAGGATTACCAAGCGGTGTAGGAAAAAAAGCAATATACAAAGCTATTTTTCTTAATGAAGAGGAAATTAATAAATTAAGAGATATTGCCAATTCTGGTGTGTATATTGATATGCAGGTTATACCAGAAGATACAAAATCTGATTTAATGAAAATGATAAAATAAGGGGGATAAAAAAATGGAATTATCATTAGCGATTTGTGCTGGATTATGGTATTGGATTGCCAGAACACAAGTGGGATATACATTACATGCAATTTTATGTCAGCCATTAGTAATGGCGCTACCATTTGGATTGATTTATGGAAATTTATCACAAGCAATGATTATTGCTGCAAGTATTCAAATGGTATATTTAGGATTAGTAGGAAATGGAGGAAATTTGCCGGCTGATGAATGTTTGGCTGGATGTGTAGCAATTCCAATTGCTTTAGTTAGTCAAATGGATCCTGGACAAGCAGTTGTTTTAGCGATGCCCTTTGGATTAATTGGAGTTTTACAAGATCAACTTAGAAGAATTATCAATGCTGTTTTTCTTCATAGAGCAGATAAAATGGCAGAGGTTGGAAACATAAAAGAGATTGAACGTTGTGCAATTGTGTATCCAGTAATTTTAGGATTCTTTTTAAGATTCCCAATTGTATTTGCGATTACATATGCAGGTGCTGGTACAGTGCAAAATATTTTAGCTTCTATGCCTGAATGGATTACACATGGATTAAGTGTTGCAGGAGGTATTTTACCAGCAATGGGATTTGCAATGACAATTTATATTATTGGAAAAAAACAATATTTACCATTTTTCATTATTGCATTTTTCATGGTTCAATATTTAAAAATTAATGTAATGGCCGCTGCTATTTTTGGAACTTGTATTGCATTGTTAATTGTTTTATTGAGAAGAGAAAAAAATATGGAGGGAGCTATTTAATATGGATGAAGTAGAAAAAAACAAAACTGTTGAGAAAGATATGAAAAAATTAGTTAATAAATCATGGTTTAGATATTGGCTTTCAGCTGAGATGTCAAATTCATACGAAAGACTACAATCATTATCGTTTTGTTATAGTATCATTCCTGTTTTAAAAAAATTATATCCAAATAAAGAAGAATTTGGAGAGGCGGTTAAGAGACATTTAAACTTTTTTAATACCGAACCAACTTGGGGTTCACCAATTTTAGGAATTGCAATTGCTATGGAAGAAGAAAAAGCAAAAACTAAGCAAATACCAGGAGAGGCAATTACATCGTTAAAAACAGGATTGATGGGTCCATTAGCACACAATCGATTGGGGCACATTAAAAACAATCATTTATGGTATTGCTGTTACTTTCGCATCATCGGGTAATATATTAGGGGCATTTATTCCTTTGGTATTTACATGTTTAACTTTTATTATTGGTAGGTATTTAACGAATTTCGGTTATACTGTTGGAAAGGATTCAGTAAAATCTATATTACAACAGGGATGGATCAAGGAACTTATTTTTGGAACAAGTATTTTAGGATTATTCATGATGGGGGCATTAACAAGTAATTTTGTTAAAATAATAACACCATTATCTTTTGAAATAGCAAAAGGGCAAACGCTAGTTGTCCAAGAAATTTTAGATAGTATTGTACCAGGTTTACTACCTTTGTGTGCAGTGTTTGGTATTTATTATTTCTTAAAAAAAGGAAAAGTTAATTATGGAGTTTTAGCTATTGGAATTGTAGCTATTTGTTTAGTGGCTTCATTTGTGGGGGTTTTATAGGATGAAAAATGTAGTGATAGTAGGGGCAGGTAAGGAAGGAAAAGGAACATTTGGTGATATATTTTATGAAAATAAATGGAATATAACTTTTATTGATAAAGATGAAAACGTTATTAATTCATTAAACGAGAAGAATAGTTATATAGTTGAAGCCCTATATGAAAATTATAACGAAAAACATATTATTGATCATTATCATGCATATCTTATTGATGATTACACTAATAGTTATGAATCTATCCTTAATGCTGATGTTATCGTTTTGGCATTATATCCTGAAGATATAAAAGAAGCTTTAAGTAAATTGAAGTTTTCTTTACAAAAGAGAATAAAAAGTAATTATGAACAAAAATTAACAATTTTATGTGGAACAAATAAAAATCACATGATGTCAAAATTAGAAAATTTCTTATTAGATGATCTAAAAATCGAAAAGGAATGGTACTGTTCAAATGTTGCGCTACGGGACATGATTATTAGAAGAAGTTCTAATTCAGATGCAAAAGATGCTGTTCAATTAACTACGAAGATAGTACAAACGTTATTAATACAAAGTCCTGTCTATTTTGATGTTTCTAAATTTAAATGGTTTGAATTGAATAATAATTTGGAAATGATGAAAGATATTAAATTATTTACCTATAATTCACCGCATGCAGCATGTGCGTATGTTGGTTATAAGTACGGATATCAAACTATTGAAGAAGCGAGTAAAAATAAAGATATTAAAACAATTATGGAAGCTTGTGTTTTAGAAGCAAAAAAAGGTATTTTATCCTCGTTTGAAATTACAGCAGAAGAATTAGATGATTTTGTTGATGCACCGAAACCAAATGGAGAAGAAAGGGAATATATTACAAGAGTTGCATTGGATCCAATTAGAAAACTATCCAGAAATGATAGATTAACGGGAATAGCGATGATTTGTATGGAAAATAATATTGAATGTCCAAATTTGATTAAAGCAATTGCGTATGGCATGAGTTACGATTGTAAAGAAGACATATCAGCAAAAAAGATTCAAAATCTTATCCTTGAAAAGGGAATTAAAAAGGCAATTAGCAATGTGATTGGTGTTGATGAAATGCATCCAATTATAAAGAAGATACAAAATGAATATTTAAAAATAAGATAAAATCCCGTTTTTGACAGTTAAGCGTGAAAACCGTTGATATCAGTGGCTTTCACGCTTTTTTAAATGTTGTATGGGATGGTTAATTCTCTATCTTTTTAATGTAATTATGTTCACTTCATCACGCGTTAAAAAACGATGATTTTCACTACTTTCTTTATTGAAACCATTAGAAATCAATAAAGTTGTCTTATTTTTTGTATGCTTTCCATTTACATAATTCTTACCTTTATCCTTCGTTTCAATCCCACCAATAAATGGTATTTTATAATAACCACCTAATGTATGCCCAGATAATTGTAATTGAATGGAGTACTGACTTATTTCTTTAAAATAATCAGGTTGATGAATAAGTGCTATTTTATAACTCTTTTCGTTGGTTTCGTTAATCAAACCAGAACAATCTCCTGTATTTTCTAAACCAATTAATTGAATAATATCTTCTTTATAATAGATATTTCTAACTTCATTATGCAATACTTCAAAACCAGCTTCTGTTAAAATATTTGAACAGGTAGAAGAATCATTTTGATCTTTATCTCCTAGTACTGCAAATTTTCCATAATGACTTTGAAGTTTCTTTAATACTTTTGAAACTTGATTGTTTTCAAAACTACTTTCATTAAAAATATCGCCCCCAAAAAGGATCATATCTAAGTTTTTAGCGTTTAAATCTTGAATAATACTGTTTAATCTTGTTAAATCGTTTTTTTCAGATAAATTCAAATCTGAAAGATATCCAATTGTAAACCCATTAAATTGTTTCGGTAATGAATTTTCTGTAAATGTTGTTTTTGTAATTGAACAGCGATCTTGGCTTTGTTCATACCATTGAAAAATACATAAAGCAACAAGAACACAAAGAACAATAAGAAATAGTTTTTTAAATTTCTTGATTAATTTTTTCATTATTTTTTATTCATAATAACAGGAATAATCATTGGATTTCTTTTTGTTTTACGATAAAAATATTGAGAAAGAACATCTCTTGTTGTATTTTTGATTTCACCAAAAGTTGTTTTTCCTGCAAGTAATTGACCTAAAGCTTGGCCAACTAAATTTTCAGCTTCACGAATCATTGGAAAACTATCTTTCATATAGACAAATCCACGAGAAATAATCACAGGTTTTGTAAGTAACTTTCCTTCATGTGAATCCATAGCAATTAAAACAGAAACCATACCATCTTCAGATAAGATTTGACGATCCCTTAAAACAGCAGTTGATAAACCTGAAAGATCATTACCATCAACATAAATATCATCTACATGAATTCTTGGTCCTAAACGAGCAGTTCCTTTATTAAGTAAAATTGTATCTCCATTACTTAAAACAAATGTATTTTCTTTAGGAACACCTACTTCTTGAGAAAGTTCAGCATGAATTTTCAACATACGATATTCTCCATGCACTGGGAAGAAATATTTTGGTTTTGTAAGTAATAACATTAATTTTTGTTCTTCTTGACTTGCATGTCCCGAAGTATGCAAATTATTGAACGCTGTATTGACTAAAACTTTGGCACCTGCTCTAAATAAGCGGTTAACAACAACATTGATACTTGATGCATTTCCTGGAATTGGACTTGATGAAAAGACAACAGTATCTCCAGGTTTGATTTTAACGAATTTATGTGTTCCATTAGCAATACGACTTAACGCAGCCAAAGCTTCTCCTTGACTTCCTGTACATAGAATTAAGATTTCATTATCAGGTAATTTTTTTGCTTCATTATTACTGATAAAGAAAGAATCAGGTGCTTTAATATAACCCATTTGTCTTGATACTTGGATGTTATTTTCCATTGAACGACCAAAAACAAGAATTTTACGATTAAATTTAACTGCTGCTTCTACGATTTGTTGGACACGGTGAACATTGGAAGCAAAAGTTGCTACAATTAAACGTCCTTCAGTTTTTCTAAATTCTTCTTGAACAGCATATGCTACTTGCTTTTCACTTTTAGAAAAAGTAGGAACTTCAGCATTGGTAGAATCGCTTAATAATAAAGTAACACCAGTTTCACCTAAAAACGACATTTTTTGGAAATCAGCAGGATCTCCTACAGGTGTTAAATCAAACTTAAAGTCACCTGTTGAAACAATTCGTCCGTTAGGAGAATTAATAATAATTCCTAAACTTTCAGGAATAGAATGATTGGTTTTAAAGAAACCAATATTAAAATATTTAGTTTTTATTTGATATTCATCATCGATACGAATCAAGTGCGTTGCATTTGTTAAACGCTTTTCCTCTAACTTTCTTGTAATCATCGCACAAGCAAGGGGAGAAGCATAAATGAATGGTATTTTTACAACTTGTAGTAAAAAAGGAATTCCTCCAATATGATCTTCATGACCATGAGTAATCAATAATCCTCTAATTTTGTTTTCATTACGTTTTAAATAACTATAATCTGGAATGACATAATCAATACCAGGTAAACCTTCTTCAGCAAATTTTACCCCAGCATCAATAATGATAATTTCATTATCGTGTTCAACACAATACATATTTTTTCCAATTTCATTTAAACCACCTAAAGCATAAACTTTAGTATCGATTGTTTTATTATGTTTTGTATTTTTATAGTTTTTATGTGTTGATCTATGACGATTAAAATTTTTATTTTTTGTATTTTTATTGCCATTATATTTATTATGGATTGGCTTTTCTTGCATAAATGACCTCCTTATATTTTTTTGTTTTATTATAGCATAAACTTAAAATGTATTATAGACTATCAAAATGAAAAAAGTCAAATTATTATATCCAAAAATAAAAAAGATTCTCAAACGAGAATCTTAAATTTTTTTACATATAGCAATTGCTAGAGAATGAGGTCCAATATGACAAGAAACACTTAATGATAAAGGATCACAAATAATATTTTCACCTGGATAAAGTTCTTCAAGTTCTTTTTTTAATTCTAAAGCGGGTGCTTCATCATAAGTGTAAGCGACACAAATATGCACGTTATGATAGTCATCATCAAAGCGTTCTTTAATATCTTTAGCGATTGCTTCTTTCATGATTTTAGTTCCTCTAGCCATTGTTCTAGTTTTAGCGAAAGAATCTAATTTTTCACCTTGTATTTGTAAAATAGGTTTAATTTTTAACATCCCACCCAATAAAGCAGCAGCAGGGGTAATACGACCACCTTTTTTTAAATAATCAAGTGTATTAACAGTAATATAAATAGAAGCATTTAATTTATTTTCAGTTAAAATATCACAAATTTCTTGTCCTGATTTTCCTTGATCAGCTAATCTTTTAGCATCAATGACATCATATTTTTGAGTAACAGAGATACGTTGACTGTCTACGACAAAAACACGATTATCGTATTCTTGTGCTAGCATCATAGCTGTTTGGCACGAACCACTTAATCCACTAGACATTGGAATATGAACGATTTCATCATAATCTTTTAAAATTTGATCCCATAATTCTTTAACGTTTCCTACAACAGGTTGAGAAGTAAAGATTTCTGCACCATTTAATTGTTTTTCAAAGAATTCTTCATGAGTTAAATTTATATCTTCATAGTATGTTTGATCATCAATAGTAAAAGGCATTGGCAAAACAAAAATACCAAGTTCTTTTGCTTCTTTTTGACGAATACCTGCATTACTATCAGTCACAACTGCGACTTTTTTCATAATACCACTCCATTTCTAGTATAATCACAAGCACATAATAACAGTTATAGCGATAAAATTCAAATAATATAAGCATATCACTTGTAAAAAAAAAGAGTTTTGGCATAATATAATGGAGGTGAAATTATGGAAGTTATTACAAATGTACAATTTGATGAAGTTATTTCTAAAGGTGTTGTTGTGATTGATTTCTTTGCTAATTGGTGTGGACCATGCAAAATGTTAGCTCCTGTTTTAGAAGAAGTTGCTCAAGAGTTACCAAAAGTTACATTTGCAAAAGTAGATGTTGATCAAGATCCTTCATTAGCAGGAAGATATGGAATTCAATCTATTCCACATTTAATTCTTTTTAAAGATGGTCAAGCTGTTGATCAAATTAGTGGTTTTGTTGGAAAAGATGTTATCTTAGAAAAACTTAATCCTTTATTATAATAGGCAGTTTGCCTATTTTTTACATATGATAAAAAATATTGTTTTAGATATGGGAAATGTCTGTTGTAAATGGGATGTTTCCTATATTGCAAGTCAGCTTGCATCTTCTTTAGAAGAAAAAGATTATATTATTAAACATTTATTCCAAACAAAACAATGGGCACAACTCGATCAAGGGGTTCTTTCTTTACAAGATGCCAAAAAACAATTAATTGAACAAATTACTGATGAAAAAAGGGATTTAATTGTGTATGCTTTTGAACATTGGTTTGATTATTTTGATCAGTTTGATGAAATGGAAGAATTTATTAAAAGATATAAGGGTAAAGGATATCAATTTTATTTGTTGTCTAATTGTTCAATGCAATTTTATCAATATTATCAATCAAAATCTATTTTTCAACATTTTAAAGAGCTTTATATATCTGCAAAATATCAAAAAGTAAAACCAAATTTAGATATTTATCAAGATTTTTTAAGCCGTTATCATCTAAAAGCTAATGAATGCCTTTTTGTTGATGATTTAAAAGAAAATATAGACGCAGCTATAAAAGTTGGTATGAAAGGCTTTGTTTATCATCAAAATATACAAGAATTAGAAAAATATATAGAAAATATCTTATAAAAGTATGGATTATCATTTTTTATGATAAATACCATACTTTTTCTTTACCTATAAATATTTTGTGATAAAATAGGTGCGGAAATGTAAGAGAGGGAGAATATTTATGACAAAAAAGAAGAATAATTGGTATTCAAATCATAAAAAGCCTGTTTTAATTTGCGGAATCGTTGTTTTGGTTCTTCTTATTGTTTATTTAGCAGGAATGCTATATTACAATGATAAGTTTTTAAATGGAACAATGGTCAATGGGAGTGATGTTGGAGGAATGACATTACAAAAAGCAAATGATCAATTATCTAAGAAAGTAAATGGACAATCATTAAAATTGATTTTTAATGATGGACAAAGTGAAGTATTACAATCAGCTCAATTAGGTGTATCTTATAATAAAGATAATTCATTGAATCAATTAATGAAAAATCAAAATAAATGGGCTTGGTTTATAGGATTCTTTAAAAATGAAAAAAATACTTTAACTGATTTAATACAAATCAGTGATGAAAACTTAACAAATGGTATAGCATCAATGGAACATGCTAAAGAAGAAAATCAAATTGCACCAACAGATGCCTGTATTCAATATAAAGATGGAAATTTTTCAATTATTGAAGAAACGTTAGGATCAAAATTTAATATTGAAGAATTAGTTAAAAATATCAAGGTAGCTTTAAGTGAAGGAAAACAACAATTAGATGTTACAAAAGCAAATGGTTATGTTAAACCTCAAGTTTACAAAGATGATCAAGATTTGAATAATCAATTAAAGGCAGCAAATGAATATTGTTTATCAGCAATTACATATACAACACCTAAAGGAAAAGAAATTGCTTTAGATGGAAGTACACTTATTACTTGGTTAAATAAACAAGATGATGGAAGTTATACAAAAGATGAAAGTGTTTTTAAAGAAAAATTAACTGCCTTTGTTAAAGAACTTGCAAGTCAATATAATTCCATTGGTGCAACAAGAACGTTTACTGGAAAAGATGGACAAAGTCATACAGTCAGTGGAGGAACTTATGGATTTAGAGTTTCTACTGATAGTGAAGTAAGTGCATTATTAAAAATGATCAATGAAAATAAAAGTGAAAATAATAGAATACCTGAACATACAGGACAACTTCCATCAGGAGAAAATGGTGGACTAGGAACGACTTATTTAGAAATCAATATTACAAAACAACATTTATGGTTTGTTAAAGATGGAAGTGTTGTTTTAGAAAGTGATTTTGTAAGTGGTAAAGAAAGTGATCCTACAAGACTTACACCAAGTGGTACATATTATATTTATAATAAGGAAAGAAATAGAGTTTTAAGAGGAACAAAACAACCAAATGGGAAATATGAATACGAATCACCTGTTTCTTATTGGATGCCATTTAATAAAGGTATAGGGCTACATGATGCTTCATGGAGAAGTACGTTTGGTAGAGATATTTATATTAATAGCGGTTCACATGGATGTATTAACTTACCAACAGGATTTGCTGGAAGCTTATATTCACAAATTTATGTTAATTTACCAGTCGTTGTTTATAGATAAAAAAGAGATTGCATCAGCAATCTCTTTTCTATACATTATTTTACAACAACGTTTTGTGCTTGTGGACCACGATCAGTTTCTACTACATCATAGTCAACAGTTTGACCTTCTTCTAATGTTTTGTATCCATCAGCTTGAATTGCAGAGAAGTGAACGAAAATATCTTTTCCTTCTTCACTAGTGATGAATCCGAATCCTTTTTCGGCATTAAACCATTTTACTTTTCCGACAGCCATGTCTGGTACCTCCTATAAAAATTACAAATGGAAATACTCTATGTATAAAATCGCAAATATGAGATTGTGTACATAAAGTGAAATACAACTTCCTCATATTTGAGATATTTTGGAAAATCATATAAAACCTTTGCATATCTATTATATCATTACAAAAAATATTTTGTAAACAGTTTCAATTTATTTTTTTAATGATAAAATAGAAAGAAGAGGAGGAATTATTATGCCATATATATCATTTAAAACAAATCATAAATTAACCTTAAGACAAGAAAATACAATTAAATCAAAATCGGGGGAACTCATTTCACTTATTCCTGGTAAAACAGAAAAAGCTTTGATGATTCATATGGAAGATGATCAAATTATGTATTTTAAAGGAGAAGAAACTCCTTGTATGATGATTGAAATCAATCTTTATAAAAGTGCAGAATTTGATGATAAGAAAAAATTAACAGAAGCGATGATTCAAATGATTCATGAAACAACGAAAATCGAAGCTGATAATATTTATGTTATTTTCCATGAATTTGATCATTGGGGACTTAATCAAACGTTGATTTAAAATAAGAGCAGGTTATCCTGCTCTTATTTGCTTACGTGGCCACTATTTAAACCTCCATCTTTTTTATTTAAAGGAAGCCAGTCTAAAATTTTTAAAATATAACGATCCCAGAAATCCCATTCATGATTTCCAGGTCCTTCTTCATAAGTTAAATCTACTTTTTCTTCAAGTAAAAAGTCACGATATTTACGATTTGTGGCAAGTAATAAATCATCCGTTCCAATACACATATACATTTTAGGAAGTTGATCATGAGGGATTTTCTTTACTAAAGCATAGTAATCTTTATCACTCTCTTTTAATTTTGTTATATCGCCAAATAAACTTTCATAATATTTTTTAGCGTCAACCCCTTGAATGATAGGAGGTTTACAATCTACCCAATCATCTAACATCAAAGCACTTGAAAGACCGGCAATAAAACCAAAAGTATTGTAATACTTTAAACCATTGACAATAGCACCATAGCCTCCCATTGAAAGACCAGCAATAAAAGTATCTTCTTTTCTATGAGAAAGAGGGAACATTGCACGTGTCATTTCTACAAGTTCTTCCCCAATAAATTGACTGTATAAATTATGCGTATTTTCTTGATCAACGTAGAACATATTTTCTCCACTTGGCATCACGACACATAATCCTCTTTCACTCGCAAATCTTTGAATACGGGTACCATAAAGCCAATCATTTTGATCACCAAAGATACCATGTAATAAATAAAGTGTTTTATATTCCTTCTTTTGATTATATGTCATTGTATCCATATCTAATGTATCTGTTGGTAAAACAACAGTAACATCAACAGTTCTAAGTAATGCTTTTGATAAATAATTTAATTTAATGATTGCCATAACTACACCTTCCTTAATATATCTAAAGTATGAGAACTTACGCCAATCATATCTAATCTTTCACAAGTAGATAAATGGTATTGCATAAAAAGTTCAAATGTTTCGTCATCCATTTTATTTAAAATAGGACGCATATAATCTGCTGGTCCATCAGCAGCAATAATCTTAATTCTTTTTAAATTCAAATCTTGATTTAATTGATTGATCAGTTCGATTCTGACATAACTATAAAGATCATCGATATTGGTTTGTGTTTGAAAATGTTCATCAATTTTCCCACTTTTTAAAGCTTCCTTAATATGACCATCTCTAAAGCCATGAACAAGTACACTATAATCATTCATGACATAAGCAACTAAAATAACTCCTCCTGTTTTAGTTACACGTTTAGCTTCAGACAATGCTTTAAGTTTATCTTCGTAACTAAAAAGGTGATACATTGGTCCAAATAAAAGTGTTAAATCAAAAGTTTCATCTTGATAGCGTGATAAATCTAAAGCAGTTCCTTGATAGGCTTTCACATTACTTTTCTTTGCTTTTAACATTCCAAGATTATATTTCACAAGTTCAATAGCGTCTACTTCATAACCTTCTTGACTTAAAGCGACAGAATATCTTCCTGTACCAGCACCGATATCTAAAATGCGATCACCAGCTTTTAAATAATCATGAATATATTTCATAGAAGTACGATATTCTACTTGTCCATGTTTTCTTAAAAGACGTTTGTCTTCACAAAATTTTCCATAATAATTTTCTAATTCATTCATACACTTATCCTTTTCATTATTATATTCTTTTTTATTGTATAATAAATCTTAAAAAGAATGTAGATATTTTTGTAAAAAATACTTTACAAAATTCATGAAATAGTGTAAATTAATACATGCAGTTGATACGGCGGACGTGGCGAAGTGGTTAACGCACCGGATTGTGGCTCCGGCACTCGTGAGTTCGATTCTCATCGTCCGCCCCATTTTTTAACTGTATAATAATAGTCCATGGCGGACGTGGCGAAGTGGTTAACGCACCGGATTGTGGCTCCGGCATTCGTGAGTTCGATTCTCATCGTCCGCCCCATTAGTGAAGATAAAGTCCTTAATAAAGGATTTTTTTGTTTATGGAGAAGAATATGATTAAATTAGTACAACCTCAAATTGAAGAATTAAAATACCGTAAAAAGCTCTTAAAAGATCCTCAAACCATGTCCTTTAATAAAAACAATGGGGGAACTGTTGATTTCAATGAAAAAATCTGGCAACCTTGGTATGCTTTATGGATGAATGATGCTAAATATTACTATGCCTATATTTATGATGATACTTTAAAAAAATATATTGGAGAAGTTTCTTACTATTTTGAAGAAGAATATCGTGAGTATGTTCTTAATATTATTGTTGAAGCTAAATATCGTCATTTAGGTAAAGGGAAAGAAGCTTTAGAACTTTTATGTCAACAAGCTAAAGAAAATGGTCTTCGCTTTTTATGTGATGATATTGAAACAAATAATCCAGCCAAAAATCTTTTTCTTGATTTAGGCTTTAAAGAAGTTTGGGCAAGAGAAAATATTACAATGTTGAAAAAACGTCTTTAGAACCATTTTGGTTCTTTTTTTCACAAGATTTACACATTTCTTTTATATACTTAAATAAAGGAAGGGTGAAGTCTTATGAAAAAAAAGTTAGGCATGTATTTGATTTATCTTATTTATATTTTTGAATTAATTTATACAATGAGTGCCATGTATTTTAATAGTTTTATGGTAACACATAAAATAGAAATCTTTGAAAATATTTATCAAATCGCTTATTGTATGATTTTTATTGTAGGAATTCTTTATATCTTGTTGCTTATTTATAAAGTAGGGCATCATGAAAGTATTGATTTAAAGAAAAATACAGGTTTATTATTTGGAATCGTTTTTATGGATCTTGTATTATATGGCTTTTTTATTATTCCTATGTTAGTAAGTTCACCTGCTATGAAAATGGTTTGTATTTGTTTTTTAGTTCATTTACTTGTTTATATTAAAGAGAAACAAATATTTGTTTTAGAAAAATAATTTTAAGATGAAAGTGGCTACTTTCATCTTTTTTTCATTTAAGCATGGTATGATAGAGATGGTGATAATTATGAAAAAAATATTAATTGTAGAAGATGATGAAAGTATCGCAGATTCTTTAAAGGAAATGTTGGAGAATAGGGATTATATTGTGGAAGTTTCTTATTCTAAAAAAGAAACTTTAGAGAAATTAAATGAATATATTGATCTCATTCTTTTAGATATTCAATTACCTGATGGTAATGGAATTTCTTTATGTAAAGAAATTAAAGAAAAGTATGAGATGCCAATTATTTTTTTAAGTTGTTTAAATGATGAAGAAACAATTGTAAAAGGATTAAATGAAGGTGGCGATGATTATGTTTGTAAGCCTTTTGGAATTAAAGAACTCTGTGCCAGAATTGAATGTGCTCTTAGAAAGGTAATAAAACAACAAGGAATCTATTATATAGATGACTTAATTATTGATACTTTAAAACATAAAGTATTTAAAGAAAATCAAGAATTAGAATTGAGTGCTATTACTTTTACTTTATTAGTAGCACTTGTCGAAGGACATGGAAGAGTACTTACAAGGGATTATTTATTGATGATGATTGAAGAGATAACAGGACATGTAGTAGAAGATAATACGTTAACTGTTCATTTAAAAAGACTCAGAAAGACTTTAGGGGAATATCAAAACCAAAAATATATTGAAACATTAAGGGGTGTAGGGTATCGATGGAAGATATAAAAAAAGAAAAGAATATTCATATGTATTTCATGGTTTCAATTGTATTAGCTATGTTTATGGAAATATATGCTTTTTTAATGAGATTAAATTTATTGAATATTTTTATTTTTATAAGCTTTATTTTTTATTTGTGGAATCAAAATCATAAAAAGAAACAAATGAATTATTTAATACAATGTTGTGATGCTATTATTGAACAAAAAGATTTTTCGATTATTGATGGTGAATCTAAAGAAAGTCTATTATCTAATAAATTATATGTGCTTAATAAAAGATATCATCAATCATTAGAAGCTGTTAAAAAAGAACAACTCAAATTAAAAGACTATATTGAAGATATCTCTCATCAACTAAAAACACCGATTACCTCTATTCGCATACAAACAGAATTGTTACTTGAAGAAAACCAAAATAAAAAGTTGTATTCTATAGAACATCAAATACAACGAATTCAACTTTTAGTCAATGACTTACAAACCATCGCCTTATTAGATTCTCATAATATCCAATATTGTTTTAAAGAATATGATTTACAAACGCTTATTGATGAAATAGAAGAAGATCTAGACTACCTAAATCCGCAAATTCATTTAAATAAAAATATAAAAGTATTATGTGATGAAAAATGGTTTATAGAAGCATTGGAAAATATTATTAAGAATTGTTTAGAAAAAAATTCTACACCCCTTTCTATTTTTGCTTATGAAAATGAAACAACTTTAAAAATGATGATTCAAGATCAAGGAAATGGTTTTAAGAAAAAAGATCTTCCTTTTTTATTTCAAAGATTTTATCGTGGGGAAAATTCAAAAGGGACAGGATTAGGACTTTATATAGCTAAAGAAATAATAGAGGCTCATCACGGTTTTATGAAAGCTTATAATCAACAAGGTGCTTGCTTTGAAATTGTACTTCCTCAAATGAAAATGAAGAAAAAAATCTAATTTCACTTAGTTTTCATGATTGAATCGTAAGATAAAGTTAGAGGAGGAAAGAATATGTCACATACGATCAATATGCTCGCAAAAAGAAATATTCAAAAGTATAAAAAGCATTATCTTATTGTTTTAATCGTTCTTTTAATTGTTTCTACTTTTATTTTTTCAAGTTTTTTTATTGTTGATAATCTGTATCAAATGAAAAAGAACTATCATATTTCTACCTATGGTTCTTGGTATACACGAATAGAAAATATTGATGAACAAACTCAAAAAGGAATTGAAATCTACAGCAAAGACTATTTTAAAGATATTATTAAATATGGTTATGTAGATTTTCAAGGAAAATATGATAATTACCAAATAGGTCATATTGAAAAGGATATTTATTCATTGTGTCGAGTAAAAATTATTAAAGGAAGAAAAATACAAAATGATCAAGAAATTTTAATCAATCAAAAAGTTTCTAAAAAGTATAAACTTTATGATCAAATAGAAATAGAAGGAAAAAATTATACGATTGTTGGTATTATACAAACCGCCAATAAAAACTTACCTGATATTTACACAAACTTAGAGACGTATCAAACAAAAGATTATTATTCGAATATGTCTGTTTTATCAGATAATCATTATATTCAATTTAATGATGGAAATAACTATCAAGAAATAGAAATTCATTATGATTATAATCCTTATGGTTATGATCATAATGAATTTCATAATCAAGTAGAAAAAGCAACCAATCAACTCCAACAAACGTTTGAATTTATTATAATTACACTTTTTGTTTTATTCGCTTTAACTTCTACTTCCCTAAAGAAGAGAATGAAAGAAATGGCTCTTTATCGAGGAATAGGAATGACAACGAATCAATTAATGATGATGGTCATGCAAGAAAACATGCTGATTTCTTTTTTTTCTATTTTAATAGGATTGTTAATAGGTGTATGTGTATCTTTAGGTTATCTCTATCTTCAAAGTAAAACCTATCATACATTTATTTATCAAATTTCATTTAAAGAAATACTATTTTTAGTATTGGTATTGATGAGTTGTATTTTTATAACGATTCTCATTCCCATTTATTCAAGCTCTAAGAATGCTTTGATAGGTATTTTTGATAGCAAAAAGTTTAATTATATTCAAGTAAGATATAAAAAATTAAAAAAACAAACACTTGCTTCTTTAGCTACAAGAGAATTATGGGCAAATAAAAGAATGAATATCTGTTTTTATGTATTTGTTTTAATACTTTCTTTATATGGACTTGTTTATTTCTATCAAGGACATCCCATTCAAACAAAAGATCAAAATGAACAAAGTCAGGTAGAACTTATTATGGCAACTCAAAAAGAAGCAAATTTATTTTTAAAAGAATTTTCTCAAAATGACATTATTATTAATCATCATTATATTGATGAAGGAGTAACTATGACCTATCGAGAAATTCCTCAATCTGTTTATGAACTTTGCCAACTTTATTATTATCAAAGTAATAAAGATGATTTAAAAGGAAGATTTCCCCAAAAAAGTCATGAAATTGTCGTGGGCAATTATTTTAATCATGTTATTCTTTCAAAAGAACGGTATCCAAATCTTAAAGTTGAAGCGAATCAAGTAACTTTTAAAGGAAAGAAATATCGAGTAGAAAGTTCAACATCTTCTCATAATGATCAAGGAAATTATTTAGGAGATGACAATTATGAGATTGCTCTTGATGAAGTAAAACTCAATGAAAAAGTGATAATTGCAGGTGAAGAATATACCATTGTTGGAATCAATGAAAATGAATATTATAATGATTCAATGATTTATATGTTTGAAGATGATTTAAAACGATTCAATACAAGTGATGAATATTATTCAGGTTACCATTGGTATCCAATAAAAGATGTTATAAAAGTAGAAAAGTTCATGAAAAAACATTATAAAGCAAGAGTTTATGAAATGGTAACAAGTGATGAACTTTCAGTAAGTTTGTTTTCTACATTAAATATTCCTAAACATCTTTTAATACTTGCATTAGCTGTAGGTTTTATTTTAATGATGTTTTTAAATTACACTCATATTGAAAATAATTATCAAGATTATCTTATGTATCATATTATAGGTTTAAGTTATCGAGAAATTAAAATAAAACAAGTATGGAAATCAATAAAAATGTTTTTATATACACTTATTCCTTGTGGTTTTTATGAGTTGATTTTATTAAGAGGAAGTATCGATCATTATTTTCCAATAGCGCAATTAATACTTTTAGTAGGGATTATTTTTCTAGTTTATTTATGTGTTTATAATATTCCTTTATTAATTGTTTTAAAAGCACATCAAAATGAAGAAATAAGAAAGGAAGATGACTAATATGAATGTTATTTTAGAAGCGAAAGATATTGTTAAAACATATGGCTATGAAGATAATAAAATCTATGCAACCAATCATATTGATTTACAAATAGAAGAAGGCTCTTTTGTAGCCATTGTTGGAAGAAGTGGAAGTGGAAAAAGTACACTTCTTCATATCTTGGCAGGTTTAGTAAAACCAACAAAAGGAGAAGTTTATTTAGAAGGAAAGTCTCTTTATGAAATGAATGATCATACTTTAACGCGTTTTAGACGAAGAAAAATGGGTTTTGTCTTTCAATTCTTCAATCTTATTTCCACACAAAATGTTTTAGAGAATATAGTTTTACCAATTCATTTAGATGATGGCGAGATTGATGATGATTATTTAAATGAAATTATTAATCTATTAGGTCTAGAAGAAAAGAAGAATTCTTTTATTTATGAACTTTCAGGAGGACAACAACAAAGAGTTGCCCTTGCAAGAGCCCTTGCAAGTAAACCAGCGATTATTTTCGCGGATGAACCTACGGGGAACCTCGATGCTAAAAGTTCTAAAGAAGTTGTTGATTTATTAAAAATCGCCCAAAGAAAATATCATGAAACGGTTATTTTAGTAACTCATGATCAAGAAATTGCCTCTATTGCTGATCGTGTTATTACGATTGAAGATGGAAAAATTATTCAAGATACAAATCATATTTAAATACGTTTATTTGTGGTTTAACTAAAGATAAAAACATCTTTAATATTTTCTTTTTGTTAGAGTAGAGCTATGGAGGAAAATTATGGATGATTTAACGATTTATGAAACAGAAATAATTGTTGTAAAAATGGACGAAGAGTCCATTTTTTTGATAGAATAGAGAAAAGGAGAGAATAATTATGGAAGTAACAATTAATGGTGTAAAAAAAGAAGTCAGTAAAGAAGAGATGAAAGATCGTGTGATAGGTTATTATGATGCAGTAGGGATCAAACATTTTTATTTAGAAGTTGATGAAATGGATGATGAAGAATTAAAGGCTTTATATGTAAATTCATTTGCGAGAGAATAATTGTATGAAATTAATTAGGAAAAATTAGGCGATTCATGTAGATAAAACAAACGGCACAAAGGTGGACTATTATTTATTAAATGATGCTGAAATTCATTATAATAAAATTAATCCTCGTACATTGTAAGAATGGCATAGACATCATCGTATTTCAGAAAATATTTTTATTTTAAAAGGGGAGCTTGTTTATCGTTATTTAGATGAAATAAATAAGGAACAATCATTAAAATTAAAACAGGGGGATTTGCTTTCTATTGATAAAGATATTCATACATTTGAAAATCAAACAGATGAGGTTGTAGAATTTATAGTGTTTCTGTATCTTCCTTCTTATAAAAATCAAAGTGAAATGATTAAAAATGATAAAGAAATAATTGAAAGGTAATACGGAAGTATTATCTTTTTTACTAAAAACACATTTTATTAACTAATATTTAGTAAAATATATTGATAAAGTTTACTAAAGTGATAAAATGAGATTGAGAAAGAATGGGGGATAGAAAATGAATCATCAAATTAACCGACTTATTTATTTTGGTTTACAACATCATTTAATTAGCGAAGATGATGAAATTTATGCAGTGAACTTATTATTAGATTTATTTCATTTAGATCATTTTACTAAAGAAGAAATGAGTGAAGAATTAGAAGTGGCGACAGACATTTTAGAAGAAATGTTAGATTATGCTTGTCAAGAAGGCCTCATTGAAAATAATATTACAGAACGAGATCTTTTTGATACGCGCATTATGAATTGTTTAATGCCTCGTCCAAGTGAAGTGATTCAAACATTTAAAGAGTATTATAAAGAAGATTCTAAAAAAGCAACAAAGTATTTCTATGATTTATCTATTGCATCGAATTATATTCGAAAAACAAGAACAGATAAAAATATTCGTTTCAAACAATTTTATAAATATGGTGATATTGAAATTACCATTAATTTATCTAAACCAGAAAAAGATCCAAAAGAAATCATGAAGGCAAAAACAATCAAAGCCAGTGGTTATCCCAAATGCCTTTTATGTAAAGAAAATGTGGGTTTTGCAGGAAACTTTAATCATCCCGCAAGGCAAAATCATCGTATTATCCCATTAATGTTAAATGGATATCGTTATTACATGCAATATTCACCTTATGTTTATTATAACGAACATTGCATTATTTTTAATGAAAACCATCAACCAATGGTCATTAATGAAAATACGTTTAGATCATTATTTTCATTTGTTAAACAATTTCCACATTATATGCTAGGTTCAAATGCGGATTTACCAATTGTAGGAGGATCTATTTTAACACACGATCACTTCCAAGGAGGACATTATATCTTTCCAATAGAAGGAGCGACAGTTGTTAAAGATATATCTTTAGACAAATATCCTGATTTACAAATCAGTGTTTTAAATTGGCCTTTATCAACCATTCGTGTACGTTCAACAAATGATGAACAAATGATTCGATTTGCCTTAGATACTTTAAATAAATGGATCAATTATTCTAATGAAAAATTGGATATTATCGCTTATAGTGAAAAAACAAGACATAATACGATTACTCCAATTGTAAGAAAGAAAAATGGCATGTATGAAATGGATCTTGTTTTAAGAAATAATCGAACAAGTGAAAAATATCCTGATGGTATTTTCCATCCTCATCAAAACTTACATCATATTAAAAAAGAAAATATTGGTTTAATTGAAGTGATGGGACTTGCGGTTTTACCAGCAAGATTAAAAGATGAATTAGAAGTTTTAAAAGAATGTTTATTAGGAAAAAAGAATATTTTAGAAATTTCAAATATGAAAAAGCATGAGGCATGGTATAATGAATTAAAGAGCCATGATTTTAATGAAGATACAGTGGATCAATTACTAAAAGAAGAATTAACACATAAATTCGTTAATGTATTAGAAGATGCGGGTGTCTTTAAAATGAATGAAGAAGGGAAAGAAGCTTTTATTAAATTTGTAGAAATGGTAGGAGAAAAAGAATGAAAAAAGCAAGTTTAGTGATTAAAGAAATTCAAGAGGGAACTTATAATGATGTTTTAAAAGAAGTCTATATTGATGAAAGCCGTATTGAAAAACAACCTCAAAGATATGTAGCAGCAATTGAAAAATTTATTTCACTTTATGGAGATCAAGAAATTGAAATCTATAGTACACCAGGAAGAAGTGAAGTCAGTGGGAATCATACGGATCATCAAAATGGTGAAGTTTTAGCGGCAGCCATCAACTTAGATATAATTGCGGTTGTTTCTAAAAATGATGTCGTTAAAGTTTTATCGGATGATTATGATTTAAAACCTATTTCTTTAGATGATTTATCAAAAAAAGAAGACGAAGTGGGCACATCTGAAGGACTAATGAGAGGAGTTCTTGCCCGTTTTAAAGAATTAGGTTATGCCATTGGTGGATTTAACGGCTATATGACAAGTGATGTTTTACAAGGCTCAGGGTTATCTTCATCAGCAGCCTTTGAAGTTATGATTGGAACCATTCTTTCAGGTCTTTATAATGAAATGAAAGTCGATCCTGTCGTGATTGGACAAGTGGGACAATATAGTGAAAATGTATATTTTGGAAAACCATGTGGTTTAATGGATCAAAGTGCTTGTTCAGTAGGAAGTTTGATTCATATTGATTTTAAGGATAATAGTAAACCTGTTGTCGAAAAAGTAGATGTTGAATTTTCTTCATTTAAACATAGTTTATGTATCGTAGATGTCCATGCGTCTCATGCAGATTTAACAGATGATTATGCAGCTGTTCCTTATGAAATGAAAAAAGTAGCTCAATTCTTTGGCAAAGAATTTTTAAGAGAAGTGGATGAAAAAGATTTTTATAACCAATTAGTCGCAGTAAGAAAAGAAGTAGGAGATCGTGCGATTTTAAGAGCAATTCATTTATTTAATGAAAATAAACGTGTGGAAAAAGCAGTATCTTCTTTAAAAAATAATGATTTTGATACGTTTAAACAAGTTATTAAAGATTCAGGAGATTCTTCATATAAATACTTACAAAACGTTTATTCAAATAAATATCCAGATAATCAAGCTGTTTCTTTGGCCCTTGCTTTATCAGAAGGTATTTTAGAAAATCATGGTGTATGTCGTGTTCATGGAGGTGGATTTGCGGGAACGATCCAAGCCTTTGTGGAAGATGAATACGTTGATCATTATAAAGAAGAAATTGAAAAGTATTTTGGTGAAGGTTCCTGTCATGTCTTAAAAGTAAGAAAATTTGGTGGAATGAAGGTACTTTAAGATGATTAAAATAGAGAAAGTAGAAAATAATATTGATTTAATTACACTTAAAAATGATGAATTAGAAGTTGTTGTTTCTAATTATGGATGTACACTTGTTAAAGTGTTGATGAAAGATCAAGCAGGAAATGTTGATGATGTGGTTTTAGGATATGATGATTTTAAATCTTATCAAACATTAGATGCCTATATTGGGGCGCTTGTTGGAAGAGTTGCTAATCGTATTAAAAAAGGAACTTTTGAATTAAACGGTCAAACTTATCATTTACCAATTAATAATGGACCTAACTCCTTACATGGAGGAATCAAAGGCTTTTCTTATCAAGTATTTGATTATCAAGTGCTTGATGAAACAAGTGTTGAATTCTATTATGTTTCTAAAGATGGGGAAGAAGGATATCCTGGTGAGTTAGATTTTAAAGCAATCTACTCACTTGAAGGCGATACACTTACCATGCATTATCATGCAACTACTTCGAAAGATACGCTTATTAATATTACGAATCATTCGTATTTTAACTTATCTGGCAAAAAAGAAAATGTATATCAACATTTATTAAAAGTTCATGCTGATCGTTTTGCTTGCATTGATCCTGATGGACTTCCTACAGGTGAAATAAAAGATGTCAAAGGAACATCTTTTGATTTCAATGAATTTGCCTATATTGGAGATCGTGTCGATAATGATGATGAACAATTACAACTTGGTAAAGGATTTGATCATCCAATGATCTTTAATACAAAAGAAAACCAAGTTGAATTGGTTCATGAAAAAACAGGAAGAAAATTAACCGTTTCAACGACTTTACCACAAGCACAAATCTATACAGCAAATTATTTAGATGGTCGTCTTGGTAAATATGGACAACATTACAATGCCCGTGATGCCATTTGTATTGAAACACAAAATATGCCGGATGCGATTCATCTAGAAGAAAACCCAAGTACGATTTTAAAAGCAGGCGACACTTATGATGAAAAAACATCTTATAAATTTGAAGTTATAAAAAATCTCTAGAGAAAAAATCTAGAGATTTTTAAATACATGAATTTCTTTCAATTAAAAAACAAGGTAAAAGAATTTTAATCGGTGAAATATTTTCATTATGTTTAAAAGCATCAAAAAGTTGTCTAGCAGCCATAAAGCCCATATCAAACGTTGGCGCAAAGACTGTTGTAAGCGGTGGATCGGTATAATTGGTTGTTTCAATATTATCAAAACCAATGATTGATATATCTTCAGGTATTTTGATGTCATATTGTTTTAAAGCACGCATGGCACCAATAGCGATAGGATCGCTTGCTGCAAAAATGGCGGAAGGAAGTTTCTTGTTTTTAATAAGTTCATAAGTCATATTAAAACCAGATTCAATTGAAAACGTTTCTTCGCTTATAGAATAATCAATGTTGTATTCTTTACAATAGTATTCAAAATATTCTTTTCTTTGATCATGATAGAGCTTATCATGAATTATTTCTTTACCACCTAAATAGGCAATTGAAGTATGTTTTTGACTTAAATAAGAAACCGCATCTTTAACTGCATTTTTAAAATCAAGTAAAATACAACATTCATGAATAGGATCAATATTCATATCTAAAAAAATAACATTTGAACATATCTTTTTATATGTTTCAATATCTTCTTGACTGTATTTCCCAATACAAACTAAACCTTGAATATCTTCTAATTGATTTAAATAATCAACATCTGTTTTAAAAACACGTTTGATAGCAATCTTGTTTTTAAAACAATATTCTTCTACTCCTTGACGAATACTTAAATAATAAGGGTCATTGGATTCTTCAATAGGAGATATCCATTGAATGATTCCTAATGTCATCACTGTATCATAGATTTTTTTATTTTTCTTTTTATAACCAAGCTGATTAGCTGCATCAAGAACACGTTGTCTTGTTTCTTTAGGAACAGACAACGTAGGATCATTATTTAAAATACGTGAAACACTGGCGCTTGATACTTTCGCTAATTCAGCAATATCTTTTATTGTTGCCATAAGAACCTCCAATCTATGGTTATTTTATCATTTAGTAAACTTGAAATCAATATTTACTAAAATATCATCTCCGTTTACAAAACGTTTATTCAAAGGTAAAATAAGGTGTAAAGAAATGAGGTAGTACAATGAAAATAAATGAATCAAAACATGGCTTTGTCGTTAAAAAAAGGACAGAAGTCAGTGAACTTAATGCAACAATGTATGAAATGGAACATATAAAAACCCATTTAAAACTTGCTTGGTTAAAACGTGATGAAGAAAATAAAACATTTGGTATTGCGTTTAAAACCTTACCAAGTGATGATAGTGGGGTTTTTCATATTTTAGAACATTCGGTCTTATGTGGATCTCAAAAATATCCTGTCAAAGAGCCTTTTGTAGAATTAATGAAAAGTTCAATGAGTACTTTTTTAAATGCCTTGACCTTTGAAGATAAAACCTTTTATCCTATTTCATCTAGAAATAATCAAGATTTTATGAATCTAACAAAAGTTTATTTAGATGCAGTTTTCAATCCTTTGATTTTAAATAAAAAAGAAATCTTTTTACAAGAAGGCTGGCATGTTGAAGCTACAGAAAAACCAACTTATAAAGGGGTTGTTTTAAATGAAATGAAGGGGGCTTTTTCAAGTCCTCGTGAAATTATGATGAATGCGTTGAATCGTGCTTTATTTAAAGACAACTGTTATCAATATGTTTCAGGAGGTGATCCTGAATCCATTACCGATTTAACCTATGAACAATTTATCCAAACTTATCAAAAATATTATCATCCTTCTAATGCCTTTGTCTTTTTAGATGGAGATGTCCCACTTGATGACGTTTTAGAACTTTTAAATCAAGAATATCTTTCTTCAATGGAAGCGAATTTACCAATAGAAGGGCCAATTTATCAACAACCTGTTCAAATTTCTAGACAAGTGGTAGATTATGAAATAGGGGAAGAAGAAAACGCTGAAAATAAATATCGCATGGCCTGGGGAAATGTGATTGGAAGTTATCAAGACTATGAAAAAGTCATTGCGATGCAAGTATTAAGTGATGTTTTATGTGGTGATAATCAAGCGGTTTTAAATAAAGCCCTTTTGGAAAAAGGACTAGCTGAAAATGTTTATTTAGCGATTAATGATGGTGAATTACAAAATTGGTGTCAATTAGAAGTTGATCATATAAAAGAAGAAAACTTAGATCAAGTTAAAGAAATTGTTTTTGATACGCTTCAAACATTGATTAAGAAAGGTATTGATCGTCAACAACTTGATGCGACACTTGCTTATTTAGAATTAAATTTAAAAGAAAGAAACTTTGGGGGATATCCTCAAGGAATTATTTTTGGTTTCCAAGTATTAGAAAGTTGGCTTTATGGAGGTAAACCAGAAGCCCATTTAGAATATGGAAAGATCTTTGATGATTTGAAAAAGAAAGTAAATGAAGGGTATTTTGAAAACCTTATCCAAGAAGTTCTTTTAGAAAATAAACATAGTTGCGAAATTGTATTAAAACCTTCAAAAGAGTTAGGAAAGATTCGTCGTGAAAAAGAAGAAAAGAAATTAACAAATGTTTTAAATTCTATGACAGATGTTCAAAAACAACAATTACAAATAGAACAAAAACAATTAGATGCTTTCCAACAAGCACCAGACACTTTAGAAAACTTAAATACTTTACCAAAATTAAATCTTGAAGATATTGAAGCAAAAGTACAAAAGATTCCTTCAAAGTTGATAGATTTAGAAGGATGCAAAGTTTTAAAACATTCAATAGAAACTAATGGTATTTATTATTATGCTCTTTATTTTAATATAGATCATTTAGATTTAAATCAAATCAGTACCTTATCTTTTATTTGTTCCTTATTAGGAAATATCTCTACAATAAAACATAGTGCTAAAGATCTTTCTACAAAGATTCGTCTTCTTTGTGGAACAATGAATTATTCTATTAATACATATGAAACAACTAATAAAGAAAATCAAGTTTACTTCAAAGCAACATTTTCTACTTTAGAAGAAAATGAACAAGAAGCTTTACAACTTCTTGTTGAAATCTTACAAGAATCTGTTTTTGATCAAGAAAAAATGATTCGTGATATTTTAA
This sequence comes from Faecalibacillus sp. H12, assembly GCF_013361255.1. NCBI lineage: Bacteria > Bacillati > Bacillota > Erysipelotrichia > Erysipelotrichales > Coprobacillaceae > Faecalibacillus > Faecalibacillus sp. H12. The sequence continues at coordinate 64,368 of NZ_JABWDK010000002.1, forward strand.
AACAACGTATTATTTCCTTAAAACAAGCGATTACTATGTCAGGACATAGTTTATCTATGAAAAGAGTTTTAGCAATGGTAAGTTCTTCGGGTGTTATTGATGAATATAGTAGTGGAATTGCTTATTATAAATGGTTAAAAGAATTAGATGATCATTTTGATTTTGTTGCTTTAAAACAAAAATTAGAAAGTGTTTATCAAAATGTTTGTTTCTATAATCGTTTAACTTTATCTTTTACTGGAAATGATGATACAAACTTAGAAAAACAAGCTCTTTATTTAAAAGAAACATTAAAAATCTCTGATGCTTTAGAAAAAGCAATCATAAAACCTTTTTCTATTAAAAAAGAAGGAATTATTATTCCTTCAGATATTGCTTATGCCTCTAAAGGAGGTTATCTATTAGAGACTTCTAAAATAACACCACTTGCTTCAAACATTATTTCTTTAGCGTATTTATGGAATGTAGTAAGAGTACAAGGAGGTGCTTATGGTACAGGTTTAGTATCGCGTGCTTCAGGATTTACATGTTGTTATTCTTATCGTGATCCAAATGGAAAAGAATCTTTAAAGAAATATGAAAAATGTGGAACATTTTTAAAAGATTATTTAAAGGAAAATCATGAGTTAACAGGATTTATTATTGGCACACTTTCAGGATTAATGCCACTTATGATGCCTTATAATATTGGCAAATATGGTGATTTATATTATTTTAATCAAAAAGATGAAAAAGCAAGACAAGAACAATTGGAAGCTATTTTAAATGTAGATAAGGATGAGCTATTAGAAATTGCGAAAGAAATCGATGAAACTTTAGAAAAAGGTGGGATATGTATTATTGGTGGTAAAAATCAAATAGATCAATGCGATCTTGATGAAATTATTTCATTATAAAAGAGGTATTTTCAATGTTAGAGAAATATGATGTTTATTTAAGACCATTTAACTGTCAAAGAACATTGCATATTTATTTACCTAATGATTATTATCAAAGTGATGAAAGATATCCGGTTGTTTATATGTTTGATGGACATAATTTGTTTTTGAATAGTGATGCTACTTATGGTAAATCATGGGGCTTAGCTGAATTTTTAAATCATTATGATAAGAAATTGATTATTGTAGGGATTGAATGTAATCATGAAGGGAATGAAAGATTAAGTGAGTATTGTCCTTATAACTTAAATAGTCGTTATTTTGGACGCGTTCAAGGAAAAGGTATTCAAACATTAGATTGGCTTGTTTATGAACTAAAGCCGATGATTGATCAAAAATATAGAACATATCCTTTTAGAGAATGTACAGCCATTGCAGGAAGTTCTATGGGTGGTTTGATGGCTTTTTATGGAGTTATCAAATACAACCAATATATTTCTAAAGCCGCTTGTTTATCACCAGCCTTTGGCTTATGTAAAAAACGTTTAGAAAGAGATCTTCCTCAAAATTTAAATCCTGATACACGTATTTATATGTCTTTAGGAACGGAAGAATTTAAAAGACCACAACACTTTATTAAAAATATTCAAGAGTTTAATGATTATATTGTATCTAAAGGTGCAACAAGTTATATCAATATTATTCCCGGAGGTTATCATAATGAAGCTGAGTGGGAAAAACAAAATGAGTTGTATATGAATGTGATGTGGAAATAAGGAGATAAAAAATGAAACCATTTTGGGAAGATGAATATTTAAATAAAGAAAAATCAACATTTGGAAATCCAAGTAAAGAGGTTAAAGAACTTGTTCCGTATTTAAAGAAAGATGCAAAGATACTTGATGTGGGTTGTGGCGATGGAAGACATGCTTTATACCTTGCAAGCTTGGGTTTTCAAGTAGATGCATTTGATTTATCAAAAAATGCGATTGAAAAAATAGATTATTTAAAACAAAAGAATAATTTAAATATTCATACATGGGTATGTGATGTGTTAGATTATCCCTTTAGATATTCCTATGATTTAATCATTGTTCATGGTGTTTTACAATTTATTGATAAAACAAAACAACCACAAGTAATAGAGTTGTTAAAGAAATGGACAAATGTAAATGGATATCATGTTATTGCTTTATTTACAGATGAAGAACCTATTCCAGATGATTTAAAAGATGTTATGGTAGGTGTCTTTAAAAATGAAGAAATTAAAGATTATTATATAAACTGGAAAACCCTAATGTTTGAAAATAAAAAATTTCATGATGAACATGAAAATGGTATTAAGCATCTTCATGCTATGAATAAATTAGTGGTAAAGAAAATAGGGTAAGCAAATATGAAAATAAGATGCTTTGAAGAAAATGATATAAAACCTATTTATGAATTATTAAAAAATGAATTAGGGTATGAAGTTGATTATAGTTTGTTTGTTTTAAGAGTACAAGAAATGATTAAAAATAATTATTTGATTTATGTTGCTTGTATAGAAAATAAAGTTGTTGGTTTTATTGGAATAGAAGTAAGTTATGTCTTTGAACTTCCAAAACAAATAATGAGGGTAAATGCTCTTGCTGTTGATAAAAATTATCAAAACAAAGGGATTGGAAAACATCTTATACAAGAGGTTGAAAAATATGCCAAAATAAATAACATGGCTGCGATTACTTTGAATAGTGGGATTTCTAGAAAAACAGCGCATATTTTTTATGAAAAACAAGGGTATTCTAAAAAAGGTTATAGCTTTGTTAAATATCTAAAATAGGGGTATAAAATGAATATTGAATTATACGATAAAATCAAAATTCTTTATTTAAAATATCATAAAGAAAAAACATGGAATCATGTAGAAAATGTAGCCAAAGAAGCTAAAAAGCTTGCAATACAATATCATTTAGATATTGAAAAATGTAAGATAGCTGCTTTGTTGCATGATATCAGTGCAATCCTTTCACCAGATGATATGTATAAATACGCTAAAGAATTAAGATATCAAATAGATCCAAGTGAAGAAAAATATCATTTCTTATTGCATCAAAGAATTTCTAAAGAAATTGCATATGACTATTTTCATATTGAAGATGAAGATATTTTATCAGCAATTGAATGTCATACAACTTTAAAAAAAGACATGAATGATTATGATAAAATTATTTTCTTAGCTGATAAGCTTAACTGGGATCAAGGAGGAATACCTCCTTATTATCAGCAATTAAAAAATGCAATCAATATTTCTTTAGATAAAGGATGTTATTGGTTTATAAGTTATCAATTTGAAACACATCAACTTCTTATGCCTCATACTTGGTTATTAGAAGCTTATGAAAAATTAAAATAGACAAATGAAGGCAAATAGTGTCGGGAGAAAATCTTTTTTCTTAACTATAATACAAGTACAGTAGAGAAAAGGAGAAAAGATATGGATTGGGTAAATGCAATTGAAAAAGCAATTCAATATATTGAAAACCACTTAGTAGAAGATATAACAGTGAAAGATGTTGCAAAATATGTTCATATTTCTGAATTTTATTTTCAAAAAGAATTTGCTATGTTATGTGGATTTACTATTAGTGAATATATTCGTAAAAGAAGATTATCGCTTGCGGGTAATGAAATTGCTGGAAGTGACATAAAAATTATTGATATTGCCATAAAGTATGGCTATGATTCGCCAGATAGTTTTACCAAAGCTTTTACACGTTTTCATGGTGTAACACCAACAGTTGCTCGTAAGAAGCATACAACTTTGAAATCCTTTGCTCCACTGAAACTAACAATAGCTTTAGAAGGAGGATATCTTATGGATTACAAGATTGAAAGAAAAAAAGCGTTTAAAGTTATCGCAAATGAAAAAACGTTTGCTTATGAAAATGCTAAAAAAGTCATTCCTGATTTTTGGAAAGAGCATTATCAAACAGGTAAAGGAAAAGTTGTTAGAGGAGTTTATGGAATTAACATTGATAAACAAATGGGGCAAGAAAAATTTGACTATTTAATTGCAGATCCTTATCAAGAACAAGTTATTCCAGAAGGCTTTGTGTTAGAAACTATTCCTGAGTTTGAATGGGCAGTTTTTCCGTGTGTTGGAGCAATGCCTAGAGCTTTGCAAGATGCAAATGTTAAAATATTTACGGAATGGTTATCGGCGTTAAAAGATTATGAATTTGCTGCTGGATATTGTGTAGAATATTATGATGATCCAACAAAATATCTTAAAGGTACATTGGATGAAAATTATTATTGTGAAATATGGATTCCAATTAAAAAAAGATAAAAGAAATCTCTAATAGAGTTATTTTCTATTAGAGATTTTTATTTGATAAGATATCCATTAAAAATGGAACAACTTTTTCATCAAACATTTCATCTAGAGAAGAAATAAGACGGTATTCACTATGTTCTTCAGGATCTAATTGAATTACATAATCATTTGTATTTTTTAAAGTACAAATATAAACAAGTCGAGTAAACATCGTATTTTTACCTTTATCAAAATTACTATCTTCATGAATGATTTGTTTTACTTCAACATCTAAATTAACTTCTTCTTTGGCTTCTCTAATTAAAGCTTCTACAGGTGTTTCAAAGTCTTCTACAGAACCTCCAGGAATATCCCAATATTCAGGATATACATTTGGTTTTCCTCTTTTGATAATACTTCTTTTAATGATAAGATACTTGTTATTGATTTTCATTAAACCGTGTACAATAAGTTTGTTTTGAAATTCTTTCATATGATTTTCCTCCTTATGGGTAAATTTTATTATAAATCTGTTTTCAATAAAAATGCAATGAGAAAAATATGATATAATAAAATCAATAAAGATTAGAGGAAATGTGTATGGATAAAAATAAAAAATGGATTGATTATATTATTGAATTACAAAGTTTAGCACAAGCTGGACTTACTTATGGAAAAGATGTTTACGATAAAGAACGCTATAAGCGTATTCGCCAACTTTCCGCTATAATGATGGCAGATCTTTCAAATAAGCCATTAGAACAAGTAGAAGGACTTTTTTGTAATGAAGTAGGGTATCAAACACCCAAAATTGATACACGTGCTGCTATTTTTAAAGAAGATAAAATCTTACTTGTACAAGAGAAAAATGGAACATGGGCATTACCTGGTGGTTGGTGTGATGTCAATGTCTCAGTTATGGAAAATACGATAAAGGAAGTAAAAGAAGAAGCCGGACTTGATGTTGTTGTTAAAAATGTCATTGCAATTCAAGATAGAGAAAAACATAATCAACCAATCTATGCTTATAAAGTATGTAAAATATTTATGCTTTGTGAAGTAGAAGGTGGTGTTTTTAAAGAAAATAGTGAAACAATAGGTTTTGATTATTTTACAAAAGACAATCTTCCTATACTTGCTACAGAAAAGAATAATGAAGAACAAATTCAAATGTGTTTTGATGCTTATAAAGCAGGAGAAAATTGGAAAACATATTTTGATTAGAAATTATTTATAAAATCTTTTTATGAAGGAAAAATAATGTTTTAATGATAAAAAAGGAGAAATATTATGGAAAATAAAGATGTTCAAAAAATAGCAAAAATGACAATACAATATGCAAAAGAAATTATTAAACCTGGTATGTCCCTTATTGATTTGAGAAATGATTTAGAGAAGAAAATGCTTGAGTTGGGCGCAGATTCTTTTTGGTATTGGGATGTAGGAGCATTTATTTTTTCAGGAGATGAAACAAATGTTTCAATATCAGGTAAACATTATGTAACTGCAAATAAAACTATACAAAATAATGATATTATTACGATTGATTTATCACCTCAAAATAATAATGTTTGGGGAGACTATGCAAGAACAATTATTATTGAAAATGGGATAGTTGTTGATTGTGTAGGAAATATTGAAAATGAAGAATGGAAAAAAGGATTACAAATGGAAGATAGACTTCATCAAGAATTATTGAAATATGTTACTGTTGAAACAACCTTTGAAGATCTTTATTTTCATATGAATCACTTGATAAAGGAATATGGGTTTATAAATTTAGATTTTTTAGGAAATTTAGGACATTCTATTGTAAATAGAAGTGAAGATAGAATTTATATTGAAAAGGGAAATAAAACAAAATTAATAGATGTAAATTATTTTACGTTTGAACCACATATAAGTGTTTTAAATTCTAAATATGGTTATAAAAAAGAAAATATTTATTATTTTGTTGAAGAAAAATTAGTTGAATTATAACTTATATTTAATGGGGAGTCGTCAATGAAAAAAGATTTTGAAAATTTAAAAAAAATATTTGAACAAGCAAATGAACAACTATTAAATCTTGATATTGATTTATTTGAATCACAAGTATCTGAACAAACAATTTGTGGAGCACTGGCTATAAGATTACATGATATATTAAAAGATACCCAATATTCCAAGTATTATGTTGATATTGAATATAATCGCAATAGAGGTGGAAAATTTAAAAAAATGTCTAAAAGTATACAGGGTCCAGGCGAAGAAATAATAAGAATTAAAACAGATTTAATTGTACATAGTAGAGGAGAATGTGTAGAACGAGATAATTTACTTGCACTTGAAATGAAGAAAAGTTATCGACCTAAAAAGGAGAAGGATGCAGATAGGAGCCGATTAAAATGTTTAACTAAAGATAGCTTTAATCATGAGTGGTCTTTTGATGGAACAGAACCTCCTGAACATGTTTGTCGATATGCTATAGGCATATATTATGAGATTGATTTTGATAAAAATACTATCTCAATAGAATATTATCGTAAAGGAAAGTATCATACGAAAGATAAGAAACTCATTAAAAAAGGAACAGATTAATTAAACAAATGTTCCTTTTTTACTTTATTTCATAATGTGATATGCAAAGTTAGCAAAACCATTTTTATCATAAGAAGTAGAAATGTAGTTTACAATTTTCTTTACATCATCTACTGCGTTATTAACAGCACCACTATAATTTACTTTTTTTAACATTTCTAAATCATTTAAATGATCTCCAATTGCATACGTATTTTCTAAATTAATATTAAAATGTTTGCATAAAATATCAATAGCATTTGCTTTTGTTACCGATAAAGAAGATATCTCGGTGTTTAGTTGACCTGAAGAAGTGATTTTGAAATCTTTGTCATATTTTTTATTTATACTTTCTATAAATTTAAAATCATGAGTAATGATTTCTAATTTAAATAAATCTTTATCTTTTGTTTTAAAGTCGTTGATAATTTGCTTAGTAAGAGGGACACTTGAAAATATAATATCATAGTAAACTTGCATACCATAAAGAGCATAATCAATATCAGTAGTTTTAGTCATTGCTAATTGATAAAGTCTTTTTATTAATTGTTTAGATTTATGATAATAAAAGTGACATTGATCGTAAAGAATATAATAGTAATCTAATTTATTACATTGATCGATAATATCAAAAATCTTGTTTTCTTTAATAGGCATATTTGCAAGTAAGAAACCATCTTGTAAATAGATTTGAGCACCATTTAAAGCAATAACAGGTATTTGTAGATGATATTTTTCTAATAGATTTATTTTAATATCATTATAACTACGCCCAGATGCAAAGACGACAATAAAACCTTTATTTTGTAATTGATATAAAGCTTTTAAATTTTCTTCACTAATTTCATGTTGAGCAGTTAAAAGAGTTTTATCTAAATCAGTAAATATAATCTTTTCTTTATTCATAAAAACCTCCTTAATCGTTTGACAATGTTTAAAAATTAAGATAGGATTTTTTTAACTTTAAATTAATATATTTTCTTTAAAACATCATGTTTATAGGTGAGAGTGTAAATAAAATGTCTTAGAATTTATATGATTTAAAGTTTTTCTTTTTCTAACCATTGTACTTTTTTGTTAATGATAAAGTGATCGATAAGCCATAATGTTCCATTAAAAATAATAAGAAAACGATAAGCATTATTTAATGAAAATAATGAGCAGGTAATAAGTGAAATTGAAAGACCAATAATTCTTCCTAGGGCAATTGGAAATTCAGATGCAACAATATATTCGTATTGGTTATAATCGTTGTTTGCTATTTTGGCTAATTGGAATTTAACGGATTGAAAGATTGTTTGATTCCAACAGTAGACAACACCAAGTAAGATATAAGTGATTAATAATATTTTAGGCGATTGAAAAATTCCTAATAAGGACATTATTCCAAAATAAATCATAGAAGCAATTAAATGATAATTCTTTTGATTGGTTCTATTAAATTTACTAGCAATTAAACTTGAACTGAAAATACCAATACAAGCCATAATTGAATTAAATTGACCGATAATTTGTTCGTTAGAAATAATTGTATAAGCAAAAACAGTAAATATCTGATTAAATATTGAATCTCTAATACCGTTACTAAAATTATAATATTTATTAGCATTCCAATATTTGTTACCTTTAAGTTTTAAAACTTCTAATAATCTAATATTTTGATTTAAAGTAAGTCCTTTTATAAAAATAGACATATAAATACCAATAATAAGTAACAAAGCGGATATAAAAAATAAAATATAATAACCTGTTAGTTTAGTATAAATGGAAATAATATAACCTGAAAGTGAAGGCATAATAATTCCAAAAAGATAACTGAATGTTTGTTGATATGAAAAGAAGCGACCTTGTTCACTTTCTTTTACGAGTTGTCCAGTAAGTAGGTTAAACGAAAAATAGTAAAAACCTTGACCAATTCCATTAAAGATACCTAATGGAATTAAAAATAATTGGGCTTGTTCTTTTAATGATAAAATAAGCAAATAATAAGCAATCATTGAAAAGATGCCAGTTTTAAGAAAAGTAACAAGATTTATTTTTGATATAAATTTTGTTCCAATAATAAAAGCAATAAGCAAAGAAACATAGTTAAGAATATTTTGAAATAAGATAATAAATATACTATTTGTTAGTCTTACTAAATAAACATTCAAAAAAACTGAGGCAATATTTGAACCAGCAAGGAATAACATTCCTACAATAAGTAAATATTTTGTTTCCTTTGTTAAAGTATTTTTAATTTTTAGCATTTCTAAAATTTTTAATTGCTATTTTTAATAATTCTGAAACTTCTTCTTGCGAAAGTGAAATGCTATCAACAAGAACATAAGTTGCAATACCATGCGTATAAAATCGAATATTTTGAAAAAGTTGGCAAGCTTCATCAAATGAAATTTGATACTGTTTTTCAATCTTTTTAATAATATTTTGATTGTACGATGATTGAATTATTTGTGATAGCGTTCTTTGACCACCAATATCTGAAATATAAACAGCTTTGAACAGATTTTTTTCTTTTCTTGCAAATTCGATATAGGCATAGCTAACGCGATACAATTCATCATTTTCATCAACATAAATATCTGTAAATTCTCGATAGTATTTATATATTTCTTCAATAAGTTCTTCTTTTAATTCATCCATATTTTTGTAAACCCTAAAAATAGGATTTGTAGAACAATTCATTTCTTTTGCAATACTTCTTGCATTAACTTCCTCAAAACCACTTTTTCTTATTATTTCAAGAGATGAAGTTAAAATATCTTGCTTATTAATTTTTGATTTTGGTGGCATAACAAAACTCCTTTCTTATAAAATAACATTTGTTACGTAACATATGTTATTTTATAATTAAAAATTAAATTTGTCAATGGAACACATCATAGAAGATATTTTAATTCCTCTTTTTTATTATTTGTGTAATATTATAATTCTATTTAGTTAAAGATGTTGATTTATACGGAAATATTAGCTTTTACAGGAGTAGGAATATCAAAATAAAGTAATATGCCGATATCTATAGAAAAGCAGAAGTAGGGTTTAATGATAAAAAAGAGATATTACAGAAAATAGGAATGTTCAAAAAAAAGAAAAATGACAATTCGATGTATAAAAGGAATTATTAAATTTGGTTGTTGATATATAAAAAGTTTCCCATTATGAGAAACTTTGATTTTAAAACTTAATGTTTTTTAATTTTCTTTTTAGCTAACCTTACCATGCTATCATCTAATGTAGTACGTGGGTTTTCTAAATTATAAGTTTTTGCCAAATCTTTGTAATGTTTATCCATGTAATCTTTTATTTCATTAGTTGATTTTGTTTGGAATAGGGTAATTAAGTTTACATCATCTTCTATTTTAAAAATATCATTTAATTTCAAAATAAATTTAGATGTATTTTCTTCGATGTCTGAACTTTCAAAAAAGTAATTTCCTGTGTTTGTATAGATGTTTAAATCTACAAAATAATTAAAGTAAATACTAAATTTTCCAGAATTACGGTGTGACATAAAACCTTTGAAACCATCTTTTAAAAGACCTACAGATGGATTGTAGATTCTATTAACAGGTAAAATTTTGATATTATTAATACTACTAAACGGAATGGTAATATCTACGTTGGATTCATTTTTAATTACTAAAGCATCTTCGTTTAAAATAAGTTGTTGTACATCATCAGAAATACTTGTTACTGAAAATTGTGCTTTTATTCTTTTTTCTTCCATTGCAAAAACCTCCTTTTTAAAAAATAAATTTATTACATCAAAGAACTTTAAATTATGAATAGTCATTTTATCTTTATTCAATTATACCATATAACATGTAGAAATATTGTGATTTAATCAGCTTTTTTATTTGTTGAAATGTTTTTAATGGGTTATAATAAGCACTAATATCATCTATAACAGTATATATCGATTCTTTAAGTTAGATACATTCAAATATATAGAGAGATTGGTTTTAATCATTGCACTTTATAGATAACCAATAGAAATATGTGATATAATTTCATGTAGTTAAGGGAGTTGATTTATATGAAAATATTAGCTTTTACAGGAGCAGGAATATCAAAACAAAGTAATATTCCAACATTTATGGAAAGACCAGATGTAAGGGAAAAACTATTTAGAAGTTATGCCAATACACATCATGAAGAATATAATGAGGTTATTAAACAGCTTAAAGCCAATATGAACGGTGCTAAACCGAATGATGCTCATATTGCTTTAGCTGAGTATCATATACCAATTATTACCATGAATATTGATGGATTGCATAAATTAGCTGGAAGTGATGCTTTAGAATTACATGGTGGTTTACCAGAAGATGATGAAATGGATATTGCGTATTCTTTATATAATAAACCGGTACTTTATGGTGATCCAGCACCAAATTATCAAAAGGCTTATGAAATGGTTTATAAATTACAACCAGGAGATATCTTTTTGGTAGTAGGATGTTCATTTCATACAGGAATATCTGTTGATTTAAGAGAAGTTGCGAAAGCTAGAGGAGCAAGAATTATCGAAATACAGGAAGATGCTGCTCATAATGTAAGAAAAGTATTAGAAGAATTAAAGAAAGGATGATTTAAATAGAATTATTTCAAGGTGATAATACAATTATAAATCAACCTAAAATTATTACGGATGGTTATTATAAAGATTTTGGCAATTTGTTTACTGATTAGCTATATTGTATTTTATATTGGAGAAATCATATATATTTAGATACTATATAAAATAGTTTACATATATCAAACAAATGTTGGAAAGAAATGTTAATAAATATCTTATAATTATCACAGGTATTAATGAAAAACCAAGTGGTTTTCTCAATCGTATTGTAAAAATACAAAAATTAATTTATTTTTATATGGAGTGTAAAAAGGTAAAAGGAGAGTAATATGTCAGTTGAGAGAATAGGCGTTTCATCGGTAGAAAAAATTATAAATCAAATGGGAATGATTTTTAGAGAGCAGCCTGTGGATGATTATGGAATTGATGCGCAAATTGAAATTGTTGAAAATAAATGTGCTACCGGAAAATTAATTGCTGTTCAGATTAAATCGGGTAACAGTTATTTTAAGGAATTAACACCAAATAGTATAATATATAGAGGAAAACGAAAACATTATGATTATTGGTTGAATCATTCTTTACCGGTGATAATCGTTTTGTATGATCCAGAAAAAGATAAATGTTATTGGAATATAGTTAACAAAGAAACAGCAATTTTATCTGAACAAAATTGGAAGATTGAAATTTCTTTTTCTAATCTTTTAGAAAACTCTAAATCATCTTTGATTAAAATTGCAGACAGATTAACAGAGTATGAAAAAAAGTTCAATACTTTTTTATTTGCAAAGCCATGGATGAAACAAATTATTTATGGAAATAGAATTGTTTTAAATGTTGAAGAATGGATAAATAAATCATCCGGTAGAGGTACTTTTAAGCTGAAAATAATTGATAAAAATGGTAATGATAGGCAGGTTGTTAATAGTACATTTATTGGGTTTGGAACAAAGCCGTATAATCAAATTTTTCAAGAATTATTTCCATGGGCATTTATTACTATAGATTACAATTATTATAAAGATTATGATAGCATAGCAATGCGTGATAATGATTATGAAGCAGCTGAATATACTTATTTTGATTCTGTTGGTGCGGTATTTGATATGAGTGAATTTAAATATATTGTTCCCAAAGACGCACTACCAATAAAAAAATGGATGTGTGATCCTTGTAATATAAGACCGTACAGCATAGGTGGAGGGGAAGTAGCGTTCTATCAATTAATATTAGAATTAAATGATGTTGCAAAAGCATTTTTAATTTTAGATGATTTCATTAATGAGACAAATTTTTATACATTATTAAGTTAGATAAAAAATATTATAGTGAAGAATTTTTTGAAATTATAATAAATATTTAACATGATTAATAATGTAACATATTCTTAAAAAGTATGAGATAAATAAAATAACATTGATAAAGTATTAAGTGATTAACCGAAGAATAAACAATTGTTTATAAATTTTTTTTGATTTAAAAAATTACTAAATCTAAATAAGTAGGAATTGTAAAATGTATAAATGAAGTATTTATATTGTGAAAAATTGGATGATATAAATATTTTTTAATTAAATGAGAAGAGGAGATTAAAGCAAATGGAGACACATATTCATAATCCGTATAAAGTAAATTGGAAAATGTACGGGCTTATAGGTGTGATATCAATTTTAGTAATGATTTTTGCTTCTTTTTGTTGCCCTAATGCACAAAATGTACAAAGTATTATTTTTGATATAATTAGAAATTTATCTTACGGAGGTGTTGCATCTGTTTTTATTGCTTTATTAATTGAAATAGGAAATGTCAAAGAGAAAAATAATAAAGCTAATAATTTGTATGAAATGATTTATAGTGATTTAAAAATTAATATTTTGTGGTATTTGAATGGTTGGGCACAATTTTGTAATATAGTATACAAAGATAAAGAATACAAAGATGAAAAACATACTTGGACTGAATGGTATGGCATTGTTAAAAATCGTTTTATAGAATTAGATGACAAAAGACAAGAACAAGCACTAGAATTCTTTAAAGATGAATTAATATATAATTTAGATGTAATAGAAAAATCTATAGATTATATAAATAAACAACAATTTATTTTGAGTATTAATGAATTATACGATGAAAATTTAAAATCAATTATTGAGAATTTTAAATTTGAATGTTATGGTGCAAAGTCATTTTTAAAAATAAATTTTAATAGTGAAAAATTTTGGAAATCATTTGATGCAATAAATGAGGATTTAAAAAAATATATATGTAGTTGGACGGATATACAATATTATAATTATTATAAATTTAAACCTTTTGATATTTTAACTAATAAAAGTGATATTAGAACCGCAATTATCGAGAGTAAAAAACATAATAAATTAAAGTAATTTTATTACACGAATTGTTTTAGAAAGGAAGATTAATTAATGAACTCAATTTTAATTAAACCACATCATTTTATTGATATTATTAAATTATATGGATCTGGGATAGATAGATTTGTTCCTGATGAAAAAATGGGACATGATTTTTATAAGGTTGCTAATGAAATTATTGATAATCCATCTGTTGATTTAAAATTAACAATTGATGGAGATGATATTTGTAAACCTTGTAAAAAGTATCACGAACAATGTATAGATCCATTAACACATATACAAGGATATACGAGTAAAGATGTTTATAATAAAACTTTAGATAAAAGAATTATAAAATTATATAACTTAAATGATGAATATTATACGGCAAAACAATTATGCTCTATAATTCAAAATAATAAAGAATATATCTTTGAAGTCTGGGATGAAGAAGATAATGAGGTAACACAAAAAAGATATGAATTATTTTTACAAGGGGCTCATAAATTTTTAGATAACATTTAAAGAAGAGGTGATAGAATTGTCAAAAAAGGAAAAAGCGTATTTTCATTTACCAGGATTATTTGAATTTTATGAATTATATAAAGTCTTTTTACCATTATTCTATCATCATCGTGAATATTTTTATGATTGGTGTGAAATAGGTTCTATTTATGGAAGTCCTGAAGATTGCTTATGGGGTGGAGGACGTCTTGGTGAAGGAAATCAAAATCCTTATGAAGTTCTTTCACTTATGAATCAATACCATATTTCTTCACGACTTACTTTCAGTAATTCATTACTTCAAGAAAAACATCTTCAAGATAAAAGATGTAATGATCTTTGTGCTTTATTTGAAAAAAGTGAGGTTCAAAGTGGGATTATCATTCATTCTGATTTGTTACTAGAATATTTAAAAAAACAATATCCACGTTTTTATTTTGTTTCTTCAACAACGAAAGTTCTTACAAAATTTGAACAATTAGTAGATGAGTTAAAGAAAGATGACTTTTTATATGTTGTCCCTGATTTTCGTTTAAATAAAGTTCAACAATTAGAAAATCTTTTACAAAAAGATATGGATAAAGTTGAATTTTTATGTAACGAATGTTGTTTTATAGGCTGCCTTGAACGAAAGAAATGTTATGAAACGGTTAGCCGTCAAAATCTTGGAGAAGATTGTTTAGATCATGTATGCAAAGCTCCGAATTCTCATGAGGGGTATCGTTTTTCTAAAGCTATGCAAAATTCGAGTTTTATCAGTGTTGAAGATATTCAAAATAATTATCTACCAAAAGGCTTTTCTCAATTTAAAATAGAAGGTAGAAGTTTAGGGAGTGCTTTAGTGTTAGAATTTTTACTTTATTATATGGTAAAACCTGAATATCAAATACATGTAAGAGAAGCTATTTATTTAGATAATATGTTAGATTTGTTTTAAAAAATAAGAAGGATAAAACATGTAAAGTGTATAAATTATTAAAGAAATAAAAAGGAGAACATATATGAAAATAGAATATAAAGAAGGTCTTATTGTTTTAAAAGATCAGGATGAAGAAGTCGGTTATATTAAATATGTTAGAAAAGAAGAAAATGTGATTGATGTTATTTCAACAGTTGTTCATGAAAAATATCAAGGTCAAGGAATGGCAGGAAAGCTTTTTGATGCTTTGATGGACTATGCAAAAGACAATTCTATGAAAATAATTCCATCTTGTAGCTATATTGAAAAGAAGCTTATGAAACTACCAAATTCGTGTGACTTTTTGCATAAATAGGGCAAAAAAGTATATTATACGCAAAAAATTAATATTTATGCGTAAAAATAACAATATTTTCTTGCAATTAGGAAAGATTCTCTATATAATACTTTTGTAAATTAAGAGTCAAAGGGGGGAATCATCATGGCAAAAACTGTAGTAAGAGAAAACGAATCTTTAGATGACGCTTTACGTCGTTTTAAAAGACAAGTATCTAGAACAGGTACCCTTGCTGAAGCTCGTAAAAGAGAATTCTATGTTAAACCAGGATTAAAAAGAAAATTAAAATCTGAAGCAGCAAGAAAAAATAATAAAAAAAGATAATAAAAATACAGCCTTCTTGGCTGTTTTTTTATGCCGTTTTTTCATTGAAAAAATAAGTATCATTTAGTATACTTTATATGATAAAAATAAAGATGTTTTTAATCGAAAAAGGGAGAAACTATGAAAACTGTATTAAAAAATGGAAATGTTTTTTACCAAAATAAAATTCAAAAATTAGATGTAGAAATTGATGGTGAAACAATTAGTCAAATAGGTCATGATTTAGATGGTGAAAATATAATTGATTGTACAGATCTTTTAGTAACACCAGGTTTTGTTGATCTTCATGTTCATTTACGTGAACCAGGATTTGAACATAAAGGAACTATTAAAACAGAAACTTTATCTGCTAAATATGGAGGATATACGCATATTGTAGCGATGGCTAATACAAATCCATGTATGGATGATAAAGAAACTATTGAAGATTTTATTCAAAGAGTTCAAAAAGATAGCTCTATTCATACATATACTTATAGTGCTATTACGAAAGATTTAAAAGGACAAGAGCTTGTTGATTTTAAAGAAAATAATGCTTTTGATATTGTACAAGGATTTTCTGATGATGGAAAAGGTGTTCAAAGTAAAGAAATGATGGCAAAAGCCATGAAAGAAGCAAAAGCAATCAATAGTATTATTGTTGCTCATTGTGAAGATGAAGGAGAACTTGAAAAAGGAGCATGTATTAACTTAGGACGTGTTTCTAAAGAAAATGGTCTTGTAGGAATCAATAATGCTTCAGAATATAATCATGCTTTACGTGATTTACAATTATCTAAAGAAATTGGTAATCGTTATCATATTTGTCATATTTCTACTAAAGAAACTGTGGCAGGATTAAGAGAATATCGAAAACAAGGACTTCCTGTTTCGGGAGAAGCTTGTCCACATCATTTGATTTTAACAGATGAAAATATTAAAAACTTAAATCCAAATTATAAAATGAATCCACCACTTCGAAGTAAAGAAGATTTAGATGCTTTAATTGAAGGACTTAAAGATGGAACAGTGACATGTATCTCAACAGATCATGCACCTCATAGTGATGAAGAAAAATTAAAACCAATTGATCAAGCACCATTTGGTATTATTGGTAATCAACATGCTTTTAGTCTTGTTTATACATATTTAGTTAAGAAGAATTTGTTAGATTTAGAAACTGTTTTAAAATGTATGACAGTCAATCCAAGTCAAGTAATTGGATTGGATCATGATATGGCTGTTGGTAAAAAAGCTAATATTGCTATCATTGATTTAAATGAAGAATATACGATTACGAGAGATAATATTTATTCAAAAGCAAAAAACACACCATTTTTAGATACAAAATGTTTTGGTTTAGTGAAGTATCATATTTTAGATGGAAAAATAGAAAAATTATAGGAGGAATTTATGAACTATCAAGGGTTAATGGAAATTACAAAAATTGAAAACATTGCAGATGATGTTTATGAAATGACTTTAAAAGGAGAAGGGGCTAAATATATTAGCCAACCAGGTCAATTCATTAATATTAAGATTAATGAAAGTTTACAACCTTATCTTAGAAGACCAATGTCTATTTCTGATTATGATGAAAATACAATTGTGATTGTTTTTAAAGTTGTTGGTCAAGGAACAGAAATTTTAAAGAATAAACAAATTGGAGATCAATTGGATTGTTTAATTGGTTTAGGAAATGGTTTTACTGTTCAAGAAGGAAAAGCTTTACTTATTGGTGGAGGACTTGGAACACCACCTCTTTATAACTTAGGTAAAAAATTAAAAGAAAAAGGTGTAGAAGTCACAACTGTTTTAGGATTTTCTTCTAAAAAAGATGTTTTCTATATTGATAAATTCCAAGAATTTGGAGATGTATTAATTGCGACAATGGATGGTTCTTTAGGTGTTAAAGGAACAGTTATTGATGTTATTAAAAAAGCTAATTTAACATTTGATCATTATTATACATGTGGACCTGAACCAATGTTAGATGCGCTTGCTTTAAATTATCCAGAAAACGGACAACTTTCTTTTGAAGCAAGAATGGGATGTGGTTTTGGAGCTTGTATGGGATGTTCATGTAAAGTGAAAACAAAACCTTATAAACGTATTTGTGTAGAAGGACCAATTTTATTAAGTGAGGAGGTTATTGTAAATGGTTAATTTAAAAGTTAAACTTCCAGGTTTAGAAATGAAAAATCCAGTTATTCCAGCATCAGGAACTTTTGGATTTGGATATGAATTTACAAGATTTTATGATATTAATGTTTTAGGAAGTATCATGATCAAAGGAACAACGCTTGAACCGCGTTATGGAAATCCTTTACCACGTATTGCGGAAGGGCCAAGTGGAATGCTTAATGCAATTGGACTCCAAAATCCCGGTGTTGATGCGGTCATGTCTCATGAGCTAGAAGAACTTCGTAAATGTTATAATGATAAAGTCATCGCTAATATTGGTGGAAGCTGTATTGATGACTATGTTGAAACCGCAAAACGTATTTCAACACATGATATGGTAGGAGCATTAGAACTTAATATTTCTTGTCCAAATGTTCATAGTGGAGGTATTCAATTTGGAACAAATCCACAAATGGCTGCGGATGTTACACGTAAAGTAAAAGCCGTTTCTCAAAAACCGGTTTATGTTAAACTTTCTCCTAATGTAACAGATATCGTTGAAATGGCAAAGGCTGTAGAAGAAGCTGGAGCTGATGGAATTACAATGATCAATACTTTAGTAGGTATGCGTTTTAATATCAAAACTGGAAAACCGATTATCGCTAATGGAACAGGTGGTTATTCAGGACCAGCTATTTTCCCAGTAGCTTTACGTATGGTTCATCAAGTAAGTAAAGCTGTTAAGATTCCAGTAATTGGTATGGGTGGTATTTCAAGTGCCCATGATGTTATTGAAATGATGGTTGCAGGCGCAAGCGCTGTGGCGATTGGTTGTCAAAACCTTGTTGATCCATATGCTTGTTATAAAATTATTCAAGATTTACCAAAAGAACTTGAAAAACTTGGTGTTGAAGATATTAATGATATCGTTGGCTTATCACATCAATATTAAAAAGAGAAATGAAAGATTTCTCTTTTTCTATCATTATCCATGTAATATAATAAGATAAATAGGGGTGAAATAAATGGATTTAGATACATTGTTAAATAAAAATCAAAAAGAAGCAGCAACGTATTTAGATAGTCACTTAAGAATTATTGCGGGGGCAGGTTCTGGAAAAACAAGAGTCGTGACTTATCGTATTGCACATTTAATACAGGATGTAGGAATTGATCCTCGTTCTATTTTGGCAATTACTTTTACCAATAAAGCTGCTAACGAGATGAAAGAAAGAGTGAATGAAGTTGTAGGTATTCATGGAAGTGGAACACTTATTTGTACGATTCATTCTTTATGTGTGAGATTTTTAAGACAACATATTAATGTTTTAAATTATCCAAGTAATTTTACAATTATGGATGAAGAAGATCAAAAAGCACTTATTAAAAAGCTTTATACACAATTAGAAATAGATGCAAAAGTTATTTCTATTAAAAGCATGATCAATACAATTTCTTCATATAAAACAGCGAGAGTTTCTCCACAAAGAGCTATTGAATTAGCTGGACAATTTTCAGGAGAACTCAAAAAAGCAAAAGTCTATGAAGCCTATGAAAACTATAAAGAAGATCATTTCTTATTAGATTTTGATGATTTATTATTAAAAGCAGTTTATATTTTGGATAATTATCCAGATATATTAGAAAAATGGCAAAGAAAATTCCAATATATTCATGTAGATGAATTCCAAGATGTAGGTGAAATTGAATATCATTTAGTTCAATTATTATCAAAATATGCCATTGTTTGTGTCGTTGGAGATCCTGATCAAACAATTTATAGCTTTAGAGGAGCAGATGTTCATTTTATTTTAGATTTTGATAAAGATTTCAAACCTAATAAAACAATTATTCTTGATCAAAACTATCGTTCAACTGGAAATATATTAAAAGTATCAAATAATTTAATTCGTAAAAATAGTCAACGTTTAGAAAAGAATCTTTTTACAAAGCAAACAGGTGGAGAAGATGTGATTCACCATGTTGCTAAAAGTGAAGAAGAGGAAGCTAATTGGATTGCTAATAAAATCGAAGATATTGTAAATAATCAAGATGGGGTTAATTATCGTGATATTGCAATTTTATATCGTGCAAACTATTTATCACGTACGATTGAACAAGTATTGATTCGTAAAGGAATTGATTATCGTATTTTTGGAGGATTAAAATTCTTTAATCGTAAAGAAGTTAAAGATGCTTTAAGCTATTTAAGACTTGTTTGTAATCAAGAAGATTTAGCGTTTGAAAGAATTATTAATACACCAGCTAGAGGTATTGGTAAAAAAACATTAGAAAATATTCAATTAGTAGCACTTAATCATCAAATTTCACTTTATGATGCTTTAACGCTTCATAGTGATGAAATTAGACTTTCTAATAAATCAAAAAAAGAAGTGCGAATTTTAGTTGAAGCAATTGAAAAAGCAAGACGTTCAACTTTACCATTACATGAAATGTTTGAAAATTTAATGATTGATGTTGGTTATATTGAAATGCTCAAAAATGATTTAGAAGATAATCGTATTGATAATATTCATGAATTACAACGTTCAATTTATGATTTTCAAGTTTCTCATGAAGATGCACCAACATTAGAAAATTATTTACAAGATATTTCTTTATATACAGATAATGATGCAATTGATCAAGGTCAATATGTTTCTTTAATGTCTATTCATATGGCTAAAGGTCTAGAATTTGATTATGTCTTTGTTTTAGGCTTATCTGAAGGTATTTTCCCAAGCTTTAGAAGTTTAACTGAAGATGGAGATGATGGTCTTGAAGAAGAAAGAAGACTCGCATATGTAGCCTTTACAAGAGCGAGAAAACAGCTTTTCTTAACAGATAGTGAAGGATTTAGTTTTGTAACAGATTCACCTAAAATTTCTAGTCGTTTCATTGATGAAGTAGGAAATGAAGGAATTATTCATAGCGGAAGTAAGCCTCGTTTTAAAACAACAGATTATGTACCTAAACAAACAGTGTCTAAAGCAGAATTGATTGGGGATAATAAGGTTGATGATTGGAAAGTTGGAGATCTTGTAAATCATGATATTTTTGGTAAGGGTGTTGTTGTTAAGGTCAATAAGAATATTTTAGATATTGCTTTTGAACTTCCAGCAGGACTTAAGTCTTTAATGGCCAATCATAAAGCATTAAAAAAACTTACAAATTAGAGAATTCTTTGAATTCTCTTTTTAGTATTATTTTGTTATAATGAAAAAGATTTGAAAAAGGAGTAAGAATATGGATGATTTAAAAAGATATGAAGAATTAGTAAAAACAATTGAATATCATAATGATCGTTATTATAACCAAGACGATCCAGAAATAAGTGATTATGAATATGATATGATGATGAAAGAACTTAAAAAAATAGAAAAGGATCATCCTGAATTTGTCACACCAAATTCACCAACACAACATGTTGGAGGAAGTGCTAAAAGAGAAGCAGGAGTTTTAGTAAGACACCGTGTTCCTATGCTTTCTTTACAAGATGTTTTTTCTAAAGAAGAAGTCCAAGACTTCGTAAAATCAATGCAAGAAACATTAGTTGATCCTGTGTTTGTTGTTGAATATAAAATTGATGGTTTATCAATGGCTTTAAGATATGAAAATGGTCTTTTAACAACGGCTATTACTCGTGGAGATGGAATCATTCAAGGAGAAGATGTAACCGTTAATGCTAAAGTAATCAAAGATGTTAAAAATAAATTAAAGGAACCTATTGAATATCTTGAAGTACGTGGTGAAGTTTATATGACAAATGAGGCCTTTGATAAAGTTAATGAAATTCAAGAGCTTAATAATAAAAAAACTTTCGCAAATCCTAGAAACTGTGCGGCAGGAACATTACGTCAATTAGATAGTCGTATTACAAAACAAAGAAATCTTTCTATGTTTATTTTTAATATTCAAGATATTCGAGGAAAAGAAATTACAAGTCATAGTCAAGGCTATGAATATTTAAAAATTCAAGGCATGAAGGTAATTGATAATTATCAAGTATGTCACAATTTTGAAGAAGTATGGAAAGCAATTGAAATGATTGGTGAAAGCAGAGATCAATTAGGCTATGATATTGATGGAGCAGTTGTTAAAATTGATAGCTATGCACAAAGACAACAATTAGGGCAAACAGCCAAAGTGCCTCGTTGGGCCGTGGCTTATAAATATCCACCAGAAGAAAAAGAAACAAAGCTTTTAGATATAGAACTTTCAGTTGGAAGAACAGGTAGAATTACACCAACAGCTATCTTTGAACCAGTCCGTTTATGTGGAACAACGGTTTCAAGAGCAACGCTTCATAATCAAGATTTTATTGATAGTTTAGATGTACGTCTTGGCGATACGATCATTGTTTATAAATCAGGAGAAATCATTCCTAAAGTTAAAGGTGTCAATAAAGATAAAAGACCTGCAGGAAGTGTTCCTTATCAAATAGGAAATACGTGTCCTGTATGTGGGGCACCAACGTATCAAGAAGAGGGGACAGTTGATATTAAATGTTCTAATCCTACATGTCCAAGTAAACTAGTTAGAAATGTTGTTAATTTTGTAGGAAGAGATGCCATGGATATTAAAGGTTTTGGTTTATCGTATGTTGAAACTTTAATAGATCAAGGGTATATTCATGATGTCAGTGATATTTATATTTTAAAAGATAAAAGACAAGAACTTTTAGATAAAAAGGTAATTGGTCTTGTTAAAAGTACAGATAATTTATTAAATGCCATTGAAAAAAGTAAAGAAAATGATGCAACGAAGGTTTTAACTGCTTTAGGTATTTCAAATATTGGTAAATCGGCTGCAAAATCTTTAATGAAGAAATTTAAAACGATGGATCAATTGATGAATGCTTCTTATGAACAACTTGTTGAAGTCAATGATATTGGTGATACCAGTGCACAAATTTTAATTGATTATTTTAAAGATGAAAAGAATAAAGAAATCATTCATAAATTAGAGCACTATGGATTAAAGATGGAAATTGAAGATACTCAAAGTTCGTCTATATTAGAAAATATGACTTTTGTTGTTACAGGAACGCTTCCTACATTATCTAGAAAAGAAGCAGCTACTTTAATAGAAAATAATGGTGGTAAAGTTTCTGGATCCGTTTCTAAAAAGACAACCTATTTATTAGCAGGGGAAAATGCAGGTAGTAAGCTTACAAAAGCACAATCTTTAAATATTCCAGTTTTAACGGAAGAAATGTTTATGGAAATGATAAAATCATAATTTTATGCTATAATGTGCCAAAAAAGGAGGGTGCTCATGAAAAAACTATTTACAGTTATATTATGTTTACTTCTTTGTACAGGATGTACGTCAAAAACAAGTAAAAAAGAAACAAAAAGTAGCCAAGATACATCATCTACTGATTCTTTAGATGATTCATTTTATCCTATTGTTAATTTAGGAACGAATCTTGTAAGAGAAACTTTTTATCAAGATTTTTCTTCTTCTGAAGATTTTCAAACAATAGGAAGAGAATTACAAGCTTTATCGACAGATTATTTCTCTACTTCAGATTATTATATGTCTGAGGGTCTACAACTTGTTCAAAATGATAAAAATCAACTTTTAAAGAAAGAAAAATATTCTTTACAACCACTCAATGGAGAATTAGTTGATGGTCAAGAAATTAATAAGATGGTAGAAAATATTAGTGAACAAGATTATTATGAAAAAAGTGGAGATAAGTATACTTTAAAAGGGATGTCTATAGCGATTATTCTAGATCCAAAAGGTGGAACGAATGCAACTTTATCTGAAGGAAGTATAGACAGTTACGCAAAAGAAACGATTTCTAGATTATATAAGTACTTACAAACAAAAAAATCTGTGAAAGATATTCCTACTTTTATTGCTGTTTATCGTCAAAATGACAGTGAAGAAAATAGTTATAATGGACGCTTTATTTATAGTAGTTATTGTCAAAATGGAAAAGTTGGAAATATTAAATCTTTAGATTATGCTACTTATATTTTTACAAGTGATGAAGCAAATAAAGCAGATGAAGCTCTATATTCACAATTTTCGGTTTTTAAAAACAATGTAAAAAATGCTTCAACTGAAGCTGTTGGTGTTGTAGGTTATGGGAAATATAAAGATGGTTCAATTCAAAGTTTAAAAATTCAAATTACTGCGAGTGTAAAAAGTTATACAGAACTTATTTATGTAGTAGAAACAGTTGCAGACCAAATGGATAATCATTTTTCTGGATTTGATAGTTATGCAGTGATTAATGATCAAGATGGATTGAAAGCTGTTGTGATTAAAAATGCTGGAAAGGATGCACAAAGTACATTGTTGTATTAATGATAGACATTTGATACAATGATAGAAGAGAAGGTGAAAGAATGGCAAGAGAAAGATTTTCTTTTGATGATACAATCGAATTTGATAAAGATGAATTAAAACCAAATAATGATATTCATGCAAATCATACAGGGAAATTTACATTTGATGATGAAGTAAAGGAGAAAAAGGTGGCTAAACCAAAAAAGAAAAAGAGAAAGCTTAAAATATGGCATGTTGTTTTAACTTTATTTGTTGTTGCAGTAGTTGCTTTTTTCCTTTATATTTTTGTTTTTTCAGGAAATAATAATGGACCTGTTTATGGAGAAAGATGTGTGAAATTATTATCTGTTGATAAAAATGCAATTACTCAAGTTGAATCACAAATAGAACAAGATGAAAATATTCAAGATGTTGCAATTAAAGTTGGTTGTCGTACAATTAAGCTTACTTATCAATTATCAGATAATATTCAAGTTGATACTGCTAAATCTTTAGTTGAAAATTCTTTGCATACTTTTGATGATGCAATGGGACAAAGTAAAGAAGATGGTGCTGCATGGTCACAACTTTTAAATAAAGCAAATGGACGTTTACAATATGATTTAGAAATTATTGTAAAATCTAATGGTGAAAGTGATTTCCCATTATTTGGAACAAAACATGCAGGTGTTGATGCAATTACCTATACAGGTCAAAATGTTAAAGACCAAGCATCAGCAGATAAAGCAATTCAAAGACAAGCAGAAGTCGATGCAGCAAATAAAGCTGCCGCAAATAATAATCAATAAACGAGCTCAGCTCGTTTTTTTGGAGGAAAAAATGAAGAAAAATGATTATTTTATAGGAGAATGTGTTGATCAATCTCATGATGGAAAAGGAATCGTTAAATATGAAGGATTTACTTATTTTGTAAATGGCATGATTACAGGGGAAGTTGGACAAATTAAATGTATTAAAATGTTAAAAAATTATGGGGTAGGACGTTTAATTGAATTACAAAAACCTTCACCTGAAAGAGTGAATCCTAAATGTCATATTTATCAAGGATGCGGTGGATGTCATTTAATGCATTTATCAAGTAAGGGACAACAAGAATTTAAAACAAAAAGAGTAAAGGATTGTATGGAAAGAATTGGACATTTAGAAGTTGATGTACAACCTTGTTTGATGCAAGAAGATCCTTGGTATTATCGAAATAAAGTTCAAATGCCTTTAGGTTATGATAAAAATGGTCAATTAGTAACAGGTTTTTATAAACAAAGAACAAACGATATTATTGCTTGTGATGAATGTCTTATTCAAAATAAAGAATCAAATGCAGTGATTCAAAGAGTGAAAGAACTCTTTGTAAAATATGATATTAAACCTTATGATAAAACAACACATAAAGGTAATATTAAACATGTTCTTACTAAAAAAGGCTATCACAGTGAAGAATTTATGCTATGTTTTATTACTTATCAAAAGACAATTAAACATATTGATCAAATTGTTGAAACACTTGTTAAAGAATTTCCACATATTAAAACCATTATTCAAAATATCAATGAAAGACATGATAATGTTATTTTAGGTGATGAAGAAAAGATACTTTATGGAAAAGGTTATATTTATGATACATTATTAGACAATCAATATAAAATTTCCTTAAAATCATTCTATCAAATCAATCCTATTCAAGTAGAAAAACTTTATCAAACAGCGATTGATTTAGCACATCTTACAAAAGAATCAACTGTTTTAGATGCGTATTGTGGAATTGGAACCATTACCCTTTCACTTGCAAAGCATGTAAAGAAAGTCTACGGAGTCGAAGTTGTTCCACAAGCCATTGAAGATGCTAAAAATAATGCTTTACTTAATAAAATAGATAATGCTGAATTTGTCTGTGATGATGCTGGAAAATATATGGTTGAGCTTGTTAAGAAAAATACCCATTTAGATGTTGTTTTTGTTGATCCACCACGAAAAGGATGTTCAGAAGAATTCTTAGAACATTTATTACAGGCAAATCCTAAAGAAATTATTTATATTTCATGTGATGTAGCCACTCAAGCAAGAGATGCTAAGTATTTGAATGAACATGGTTATACAATTACGAATTGTCAACCCGTAGATATGTTCCCACATACCTTTCACATTGAAAATATTTTAAGATTTGAGAAATCCTAGCGATTTCTTTTTCTTATATCAAGTTATAACAAATAACTATTTGTCATATTATAAAGAGTGTTTTACAATAAAAACAGGAGGAAAAAGGAAATGAAAGTATTATTAGTTAATGGAGGACCACATCCTAAAGGATGTACAAATCGTGCTTTAGAAGAAGTAGAAAAAGCATTAAAAGAAGAAGGAATAGAAACGCTTATTTATCATATTCCAAATGTTCCTTTACAAGATTGTATTGCTTGTGGATCATGCGCTAAAACAGGTAAATGTGTTTTTGATGATTGTGTCAATGAATTTGCCTCAATGGCAAAAGATGCTGATGGCTTTATCTTTGGAACACCTGTTTATTATGCACATCCAACAGGTAAAATTCAAAGCTTTATGGATCGTGTTTTTTATAGTGCTAAATCTGCATTTGTTCATAAACCAGCAGCAGTAATTTCTTCATCAAGAAGAGCAGGAAGTGTCACAAGTATGGATGTTTTAAATAAACATTTAAGTGTTTCTGAAATGCCTATTGTCACATCAAACTATTGGAATGAAGTGCATGGACATACACCAAGTGATGTTGAACAAGATAGAGAGGGATTAGATACAATGTATGCTTTAGGTAAAAATATGGCTTGGATGTTAAAATGTATTGAAGCTGGTAAAAAAGCAGGAATTGAAGTTCCTCAAAATAAAAAGAGAACGACAAACTTTATTCGTTAAAATGAAAACACTGTATGTTTCTGATTTAGACGGTACGCTTTTAAATAGTCAACAACAAACATCAACTTATACTAATCAAACAATTGAAAAACTTGTTGATCAAGGAATGTTGTTTTCTTATGCAACCGCAAGATCTTATTATTCAGCCAAACCAGCAACCAAAGGCTTAAGTGCAAAAATTCCTTTGATTCTTTATAATGGCGCCTTTATTATTGATAACCAAAGCCAAGAAATTTTAGTATCTAATTTCTTTTTAAAAGAAGAAGTCAATGATTTAGCTCATTATTTTAATCAAAAAGACTTTTATCCTATTGTTTATGCTTTTATAAATGAACAAGAAAAATTTAGTTATATTCCTAGTAAATCAACCAAACAACAACTAGATTTTATAAGTACACGTAATGATAAAAGAAAAAATCCAGTTGAAAATAATCTCTTTCAAGGAGATGTTTTCTATGTTTCATGTATTGCTTCCAAAAAACAACTAGAAAGTTTTTATCATGATTTAAAAGATCGATATCAATGTTTATTTTCTAAAGATATTTATAGTCAAGATTGGTGGCTTGAAATCTTACCTAAAAAAGCAACCAAGGCGCATGCTATTTTACAATTAAAAGATTATTTAAAATGTGAGAAGGTTGTTGTGTTTGGCGATGGTTTAAATGATTTATCGATGTTTGAAATAGCGGATGAAAGCTATGCGGTAGAAAATGCCTGTGAAGAGCTTAAAGAAAAAGCAACAGGTGTTATTGGTCGTCACGACCAAGATGCGGTAGCACGTTGGTTAGAAGAAAATTATAAGGATTAGTATGAAAGATTTATATTATATTTTAATGTACAATAATTTAGGTAATGTTAAAGAATGTAAAACACTTATTAAACATGGTTTGATCCAAGTGAATGGTGTTGTTGAAACCAATTGTAAAAGAAAGATCCAAGAAGAGGATGTTCTTATTTATCAGGGAAAAATGTTAAAGAGTCAACCATTTCATTATCTTATGCTCAATAAACCACAAGGTTATCTTTGTGCCAATAAAGATGAAAAGGAAAAATGTGTTGTTGATTTAATTGATTATCCAGATTGTTTTTGTTTAGGAAGATTAGATCGTGATACGACAGGACTTTTGATTCTTACTAATGATAAAAGTTTAAAGAAATTATTGTTACCACAAAATCATGTAGAGAAGACCTATCTTGTTGAAACAAAAGAAAGACTTAATAAGGAAGATCAAGAAGCTTTTAAAAGGGGAATCATCATTGATCAGAAGATTCAATGTTTACCAGCAAAACTTGAAATTATAGATGATTATCACGGGTATGTGACAATAGAAGAAGGAAAATATCATCAAATCAAAAAGATGTTTTTATCATTGAAGAATGAAGTTGTTTCTTTAAAAAGAATTTCATTTGATGAAATTCTTTTGGATGAAAACTTATCAGAAGGTATGTCACGTCCTTTAAATAAAGAAGAAAGAAATAAGCTCATAAAAAAAGCGGCTCAATATTGAGTCGCTTAAACTTTTTCTGTCGTTAAAATAACAATAACAGCACCGACGATCGATAAGATGACACCAGCAAGTAAAACATGTCCAACACCTAAAGCATCAAGCATAATTCCACCTGCGAAGTTTGCAAATACTCCTGATAAAGTCATTGAAGTTGTAACAAGCGATTGTCCTTTAACACGATCGGCAACAGCAATTTTTTCATTAACATAATAAACAGAGGCTGGAACAAATAAAGCATAGGCAAACATTTGACATACTTGGGCAAGATAAATCATAATCATGTTTGTCGCAAAATATGTAAGTGCATGTTTTACACAGAACATTAAAATTGAAAATTTAATAAGTGTTCCACAATTAATTTTTTCAGACATCTTTGTAAAGAAAGCCATTGTTGGAAGTTCCAACATTGCTGCAACGAAAACAGCATTTCCCATATCAGCACTTGTTCCACCGATATTTGTAATAATTTGAATAAAGAAGTTATTGATAATTGTATGCGCAAAATAGACAAGTACAAAACCAACTAAAAATAAAATAAATTTTTTATATTTCATACAGAACTTACCAAAAGAAAGTTGTTCTGTTTCTTCTTGTTTTGTATCTTCTTTGACTACTTCTTTTTCATAACCTTTTGGTAAAACAAACATTTTAACAACAACAAATAATAAAGCTGTAAAAATAATATAGAATAGAGGTAAAATACCCGGTGAAAAACTTTCGACAACATGTCCTAAAACAAGAGAAGCAATTGCATAAGCTACAGAACCTAATCCACGAGCAAGACCATAGTTGATTTCAATACCATGTTGTTCAAAAACAAAGGCAAGAGAATTCATTAGGGGCATGATTGATGACATGATTGAAAAAATAGTAACTACTAAAAATAAAACAAATAAAGCACTTCCTGGAATTAAATAAAGAATTGCGGATAAAGCAATGACTAATAAAACAATTGGTGCAATGATATTTCGCATTTCAATATTTTTATGATTGTCTGCAAAAGAAGCAAGCATTGGTTGTAATATAACAGCGATAATACTTGAAAGGGCAAGAGCAATACCAATTTGTGAGTTTGTACATCCTTTATCTAATAAAAAGACAGAAGCATAACCCATCATAGAAGCAAAAGCAGCAAAGTAGAAAATTTGACTACCAGCATACTTCAAGTTTAAACTACGATTTTTTTTCATAAACATTTCCTTCCTTAAATAATAATCATATTGTATGTTTAAATATAAATAACTTATCTATATTCTATCATAAAAAGAATAATTGTAAGCGCTTTTTTATATTATGAAAAAAAGGAGAATATTTTGACTTACTTCGAAAGAAACTTATAATAGAAGTGGTGATAAAAAATGAAAGAAATAATAATTGTAACTGGAGCAAGTTCTGGTATGGGAAAAGAATTTGCTATGCAAATTGAAAAGAAGTATCAAGTAGATGAAATATGGGTGATTGCTAGAAGAAAAGAAAGATTAGAATGTTTAAAGGAAAAACTACAAACAAAGGTAAAAATTTTTGCTTTAGATTTAACGCAAAAAGAATCTTTTGAAATTATTCAAGAAGCTTTATTTCAAGAAAAACCTAGAGTAAAAGCATTGATTAATTGTTCAGGATATGGAAAATTAGATCATTATGAAAATATGTCAATTGAAGTTATTGAAAATATGATGAATTTAAATATGCTTGCAGTTGTTAAAATGGTCAATAGTGTTTTACCTTATATGCATAAAAAAAGCTATATTGTTAATCTTGCTTCATGTAGTGGTTATATGCCAATCCCTTATTTAAATATTTATGCTTCGACCAAAGCATTTGTCTTAAGTTATTCAAGAGCTTTAAATGAAGAATTAAAATATCGACAAATTCATGTTTTAGCTATATGTCCTTATTGGGTAGAAACAGAGTTCTTTGATCGTGCAGTTGAAAAAGATAAAAAGCCTGTTGTGATTCGTTATGGAAAAGTTTATAAAGCAAAAGATGTTATTAAAAAAGCGATTAAGGATATGGAAAGTTCTAAGGATGTTTCTTTATATGGAACAATCAATCGAATACAAATCTTAGGAATGAAGGTTTTGCCACATCGTTTAGTTAAGAAAATTTGGATGATTTATCAAGAGTTAGATGGAACAAAAGAAATAAGATAAATTGTATTTAATTAAAAAAATCTTTAAAATTAGAGAATTTTTTATTAAAGTATGATAAGATACAAGTAATAATGAATATGAAGAGGTATGTGTGATGAAAAAATTTATTAGAGAAAATATTGATCATCAACCAATTGTTGATAATGTTTTTAAGATTGTAAATCTAGCAAATGATGCAATTGCTAAAAAAGGAAAAGAAAATATTGTCAATGCGACAATTGGTTCATTATATGATGAAGATGGAAATTTAGTTGCATTAGATACCGTATTTAATACGTATAACAGTTTAGATAATAGAACAAAAGCAAAATATGCTTCTAGTTTTAGTGGAAATCCAAATTTTAGAAAACAAGTTTATAATTGGGTCGTACAAGACACAAAACTTGATTTATGTCATAGTGTTATTGGAACACCTGGAGGTTCAGGAGCCGTAAGTTCAACGATTTTAAATGTGTTAGACGAAGGTCAAACTTTAATTATTCCTCATATTGCATGGGGTAACTATAAATCAATGGCAACGATTGCTAATTGTAAAGTACAAGCCTATCAAATGTTTGATGGAGATGCATTCAATATTACAAGCTTTAAAGAAACTTGTCATGAAGTAATGGCAAGACAAGGTAAAGTTTTAGCGATTATCAATGACCCATGTCATAACCCAACAGGATATTCTATGACAGTTGAAGAATGGAATCAAGTGATTGATTTTTGTAATGAATTATCAAATGAAGGACCTGTTATTATCTTAGATGATATTGCTTATATTGACTATTCTTATAACTTAGAAAGATCAAGAGATTATATGAATGCATTTAATCGTATGAATGATCAAGTCATGATTGTTGTAGCGTTCTCTTGTTCTAAAACACTTACATCTTATGGTTTAAGATGTGGGGGTGCTGTTATTTTAGCAAGAAATCAAGAAGATGTTCGAGCACTTGAAATCTTAATGGAAAAACATGCAAGAGCTTCTTGGTCAAATATTCCTAATGCAGCAATGGAAAACTTTGTTAAAGTTACAACAGAACATAAAGATGAATTTAACGAAGAAAAAGGGAAATATGTTGATTTATTAAGACAAAGATGTGAAGTCTTTAAAAAAGAAGCAGATGAATGTGGTTTAACTTATTATCCATATAAAGAAGGTTTCTTTGTTACTTTAAAAGTAGAAGATGATGATTTATTAACACGATTCCATGAAGCAATGCTTGCTCAAGATATTTATACAATTAAAGTCAATAAAGGTATTCGTGTTGCTTTATGTTCTTTATCAGTAGAAAAATGCCAAGGACTTGCCTTTAAAATGAAAGAAATTTTAGATAGTTTAAAATAATCGGGGGAACCGGTTATTTTTTATGGAAAGAAGAAAGTATATATTTAAAGGCAGAGTTCAAGGTGTTGGTTTTCGTTTTCGTTGCTTTTCTATCGCAAATGAATTAAAATTAACGGGGTTTGTAAAAAATGAATATGATGGTTCGGTTTCTATGGAAGTTCAAGGAGAAGGAATGCAAATAGAAAGAATGATTGAAAAGCTCTATCAACAACCATTTATTGAAATAGAACAAATCCATTATCATTTATTAAATATAAAAGAGTATGAAAAATCTTTTGAAATACGATATTAAGGAGGAACTATGAAAACAATTGCTATTGTAGCAACAGGTGGTACAATTGCTGGTACTGGAAAAAAAGGGAAAACTGCAGCATATCATGCAGGAGAAATTGATATTGATTCAATTATTGAAACAATTCCAGAAATCAATGAAGTGGCGCATATTAAAGAATATCAATTAATGAATATTGATAGTAATGAAATGACTCATGAAAAATGGTTGATTTTAAAAAATAATATTGAAGAAATTTTGTCGGATGATACGATTGATGGTGCGGTTGTCACTCATGGAACAGATACTTTAGATGAAACAGCTTATTTTTTAACTTTAACATTAAATACCCCAAAACCTGTTGTTTTAACAGGAGCAATGCGTCCAGCAACAGCAACGAGTGCAGATGGTCCATTTAATCTTTATCAAGCTATTTGTTTAGCTTGTCATGGAGAATCTTATAACCGTGGGGTTCTTGCTTTATTTTCTAATACAATTTATTCAGGAAGAGATATTGAAAAAGTTAATAATTTTAAAATTGATGCCTTTGATCAAAGATCTCTTGGATGTTTAGGATATATGCAAGATCAAGAAGTCTATTTCTATACACAAACAAGTAAGATTCATACGATAAAATCACGTTTTAACAAACGTATTGATTCTATTAAAAGTGTAGCGATTGCTTTTTATTACAGTGGTGCGGATGCTAAAATCTTATATGATCTTGCAAGTGATCATGAAGGGATTGTTATTGCAGGGTCAGGAAGTGGAAATTATAGCCAAGCTTGGTTAAAAGCAATCGAAGAACTTTCTGAAAAGGGTACAATTTTTGTACGTTCTTCACGTATTTCACAAGGAATTGTTTTTGATGATGAAATCTTTGATCCACATCATTTATGTATTTCATCAAATACCTTATCGCCACAAAAAGCGAGAGTTTTATTAATGCTTGCTTTAACACAAACACATGATCGTGATGAAATAAGAGAAATCTTTTTACAATATTAGAAGGAGAAATCCTTCTTTTTTTAAACATATATGAAAAGAAGATAGATTTATGGTACACTCTACTTGCAATAGAAATTTGTTAATTGGGCTGGTCGTAAGACCAGGGTCCCTCAATTTGCGGGTAAGACACCCGTTTTTTTTAGGAAAGAATAAATTTTGAGAGGCTTAAGTACAAAAATAATTTCAATGAAAAATATAAGAAGGAGAAAGAGTATGAAATTATATTATCCTGTCATTTTCTTAAAAGAAGATGATGGAAGATATTTGGTTTCATTTTCTGATGTTCCAGAAGCAATAACATGTGGGAATGATTTTGAAAATATTGATATAAAAGAAACTGTTGTAAAGATTGAATTGAATTTAACTAGATTAGATGACAAAAAAACTAATTTTATAATTATAAAAAAGAGTAATGAATCAGTAAAACTGAATCATTACTCTTTTACGTATACAGCAAAGTTTTTATCCTCACAATAAAAATCACCGTAACCATCTTCATTAATAAGAACTCTTTGATAACCATTAAAGACATTGACATAATAACAATGACGATCTTCTTTACCAACATACATTGATTTAATACCACCAGTTGAATTCGTCATAATAATAACCATTGCTTTTGTTTCAGTATGTCTTGTCCAACCAATTAAATGAGGATGATCGAAATAATCCTCTTGATTTCCTTCGATATATTGTTTTCTTAAAGAAAGGAGCTGTTGAAGCATTTCTTTTTTTGAAGAAACATTTTCATAATCAATACCTTCTAAATCACCATAGAAAACACAAGGATACCCTGCTTTTCTTAAAAGAGTTAAACAATAAGCATGTCCTTTAAACCAATCAGGAATGAAAGAAGCTAATGATTGACTTGGTTCCGTATCATGATTATCGACAAAGGTAACTGCATTTGAAGGATACATGGAAACAAGCGTTTGATCAAAAATATGAGAAAAATCATAATTTTCATTATGACTTGCATCGTAAAAATGATAGTGAAGAGGAACATCAAATAAAGACATTTCAAAATTGACTTCTTTTAAATACTTTTCTAAATGATACACATCTCCGTGCCAATACTCACCAACCGTAAATAATTCTTTATTAAAATCGTGATATATTTTTGGCAAGAGGTTTTTATAAAAAGAAGCGGGAATATGTTTAACAGCATCGAGACGTAAGCCATTGATTTTAGTTAAATTTATATACCAATAAAGCCATGAGGTAACTTCTTGAACGGTTTCTTCATTTCCAAAATCTAAATCCGCTCCCATTAAATAATCATAATTGCCATTTTCATCATCGACTTCTTGATCCCAACTTTTTTGATCAAAAAGGAAAATGGTATTACGATGGGTCTTTTCATCATAATCAATCCCATCAAAATGATACCAATGCCAAATAAAATCAGAATATTTTTTATTTCTACCAGGAAAAGTAAAAAGAGTATAGACTTTAATTTGTTCATCACCAGAAATGATTTCATTAGTATTTTGACGATTGACTTCTTTTGCGTTAACAATTTCAGTACCGTCAGCGCCCATTTTATGATTTAAGACAATATCTCCATAAACATCAATTCCTGCTTTTTGAAAAGCTTGAATACACGCTAAATAGTCCTCTTTTGTCCCATATTTTGTTTCAATACTTCCTTTTTGATTAAATTCTCCCAAATCATAAAGATCATAAACACCATAACCATTATCATTGATACCACCAACGCCTTTATAAGCAGGTGGTAGCCAAATAGCTGAAAAACCCATTTCTTTATAAGATTTTACTTTTTCTTGAAGTTGTTTCCAAAGTTTTTCTTCAGGTTTTATATACCAATGAAACCCTTGTAATAAAACACCATTTTCCATTTTTTTCACCTCATTGAAACTATTATACATCATTTTATTTCATTTTCCTAAAAGATGCGGTAAAATAAAGAAAATTAGGGGGATTATATATATGTATGAATTAATATCAAACTTAATTCTTTATGGGAATTTACCAGAGGATGAAATTTTAGTACAACTTGCTAAGTTGTTATCAGATGATGAAAAATCAAATCATGAACTTCGTCAAGAAATTTATGGACAAATAAAAAGATTATTAGAACTTGCAACTCAATATGGATTTAATGATAATTTATGGCATAATTATTTAACTTATTTATTAATGACAAATGAAAATCCATTTAGTATGACTTGTGAAAAACAAGGAGCAAGAGAAGGAACTGTTAATCATTTTGCTTTAAATGATTTTAAAGTATTTTATGATCTTTTCCATTATGATTTTAGGAGTATTGAAAAAGAATTAAATATTGATTGTTTTTCAACACTTGCTGATTATAAAGCTTTATCTAAACCAGAATTGATGTACAATAAGAATGTTTCTTTAAAAGTCCAAGAACTTTCTAAAAAATTAGAAGAAACAAAGAATGAACAAGAATTCTTTGACGTTGTAACGCAATTCTACAAAGATTATGGTGTAGGTATGTTTGGTTTAAATAAAGCCTTTAGAATTGCGACAAGTCATGAAAACTATGTAGAATTAAAACCAATTAATAATATGGATGAAGTTGTTTTAGATGATTTAGTTGGGTATGAAATTCAAAAGAAAAAGTTATTAGATAATACTGTAGCTTTTGTTGAAGGAAGAAAAGCAAATAATGTTTTACTTTATGGGGATAGTGGAACAGGGAAATCAACAAGTATTAAAGCAATTGTAAATGAATTTTATGATCAAGGTTTAAGAATGATTGAAATCTATAAACATCAGTTTAAAGATTTATCAAATATTATTGCGATGATTAAAAATAGAAATTATCGTTTCATTATCTATATGGATGATTTATCATTTGAAGAATTTGAAATTGAATATAAATTCTTAAAAGCAGTAATTGAAGGCGGGGTTGAAACAAAACCTGAAAATATTCTTATTTATGCAACAAGTAATAGAAGACATCTTATTAAAGAAAACTGGTCTGATCGTAATGATGTTGTTCAAGAAAATGGAATGCATCAATCAGATACCATGGAAGAAAAACTTTCATTAGTTAATCGTTTTGGAGTTAAAATCAATTATTCTAAACCAATGAAAAAAGAATTTAATCATATTGTTTTAGAATTAGCACATAAAAATAATATAGAAATGGATGAAAAAGAACTTTTATTAGAAGCCAATAAATGGGAATTATCTCATGGTGGAACTTCAGGAAGAACTGCTCAACAATTTATCAATTATATTTTAGGATTGGAGAGATAAAAATGGATGCAATCGAAGCACTTACAACAAGAAGAAGTTGTCGTAGTTTTAAACAAGAACAAATTAAAAATGAAGAATTACAAATGATTTTAGCTTGTGGTTTAAATGCCCCTAGTGGTAAAAATAAACAATCAAGTAAAATTGTGGTTGTTCAAAATCAAGAAGAAATCAAAGAACTTTCAAAACTTAATGCGATTATTTTTGGAAAAGATGTTGATCCTTTTTATGGGGCACCAACAGTATGTTTTATCTTTGTCCCAAAAGATGAAAGTAATGGTATAAAAGATGGTTCATTAGTGATTGGTGCTATGCAAACAGGAGCTTATGCTTTAAATATAGGTTCTTGTTGGATCAATCGTTGTAAAGAAATGTTTGAGTTAGAAAAGGGACAACAATATCTTCAAAAATGGCATTTAGAAGATTATGTTGGTGTTGGTTGTTGTATTTTAGGATATGTTGAAAAAGCTTTACCTGAAAAGAAAATTTTAGAAAATCGTATTATTCAAGGATAGGAGAATGAATATGGATAACAAAACTTATGAATATGTTGAAGATCGTTCAATGACGATACAACAATACATTAACAATATTTTTAAATGGATGATTATAGGTGTTTTAACAACTTTTGTGACGGCCTTTGCTTTAGAAAAATCATCATTTATGTCTTATGCAGGAATGCTTCCTTTCATTTTAATTATTTTTCAATTTACGGTTGTTATTGGTTTATCAAGACGTTTAATGACAATGAAACCAATTACGGCAAAAGTTCTTTATATGATCTATTCAGTCATTACTGGTGTGACATTTTCTTATGTTATTGCAAGCTATACTTCCTTTAGTGTTGCACTGGCTTTTTTAGTAGCAGCTATTTACTTTGGTGTGCTTGTTGTACTAGGAACAGTGATTAAAATGGATCTAACAAGAATTGGAACAATCTGTTTAGCAGGATTATTTGTTTATATTATTTTTTCAGTTATTGTGATGATTTTTCATTTAGGTGTGGGAACACTTATTATGCCACTTATTTCACTTGCATTATTTGCAGGAATTACGGCATATGATATGCAAAAATCATTACAACTTTATAATTATGCTTCATCTAATCCAGAAATGTTAGAAAAATTAAGTATTTATGGAGCATTTAATCTTTATTTAGACTTTGTTAATATCTTCTTAGATATTCTTCAATTATTAGGAGATAATAAATAACCAAAAGAGCGAAAGCTCTTTTTTTTAAATGCAAAATCGATTATAATGTCTTTTACACATAGGAGGGAATATGAAAAAACTAATTGGAAGTAAAGGATTTTATAAAATGGTTCTTGCGATTTGTATACCCATTGTTATTCAAAATGGTTTTACAAATCTTGCAAGTTTATTAGATAATATTATGATTGGACAATTAGGAACACTTTCTATGTCAGGAGTTTCTATTACTAATCAATTATTACAAGTATTTAATGTTACGATTTTTGGCGCTATGTCAGGTCCAGGAATCTTTATGGCACAGTTTTATGGAAAGAAAAATAAAGAAGGAGTGGAGAATTGTTTTAGGATCAAATTGATTATAGGAATTATAATTGCACTGCTAGCTATTTTTTTATTCTATACATTTGGACAACAATTGATTTCTTTATATTTAAATGATAATCCGCAAGATAGTTTAAAAACATTAAATTACGGGATGAATTATCTAAAAATTATGCTTGTTGGATTGATTCCTTTTGTGATTACACAAGTTTATTCATCATCACTTAGAGAAACAGGAAATACGATTTTACCAATGATTGCGAGTGTGGTCGCCGTGATTGTCAATTTCTGTATTAATTATATTTTGATCTTTGGACATTTTGGATTTCCACAATTAGGGGTTTCAGGCGCGGCGATTGGAACGGTTGTTTCTCGTGTGATTGAAATGAGTATTAATATTATAGGGGGTTCTCGAAATCTTTATTTAAAAGATGCTATTAAGATGAAGAAAGTTCCTTTTGATACAACTAAAGAAATGTTGAAAAGAGGATTACCTCTTTTATGTAATGAAATCTTATGGTCTATTTCTATTGCCTTGATTTCTCAAAGCTATTCTACAAGAGGACTTGTTGCTGTTGCAGCGATTAATATTACCACAACCGTTACTAATTTCTTTATGATTGTTTGTTATGCTATGGGAAATTCTATTTCAATTGTTGTTGGACAACAACTTGGTGCAGGTGAAATTGAAAGAGCGAAAGATTATGATTTGAAAATGGTGTTTATGAACTTTATCATGTGTTTTACGTTGGCTGTTGTTTTATTTAATGTTTCTATTTATATTCCACAAATTTATAACACATCTGTAGAAGTAAAAAATCTTGCAACATCTTTACTTAAAGTAGCAGCATGTATGCTACCTGTTATTTCTGTTTATTATAGTAGTTATTTTACTATGCGAGCAGGTGGAAAAACGTTTTTAACATTCTTATTTGATAGTGGTTATACATTTGTCTTTACTTTTATGGCTGCTTTATTACTAACAAGGCTAACAAGTCTACCAATTCTTATAATTTATATACTTGTTCAATGTGTTGATATTCCTAAGGCAACACTTGGTCTTATTCTTGTAAGAAAAGGAATATGGGTAGATAATATTGTTAATGATTTATAGGGCTATTGTGTATGAATACACAATATGTTATCGTTCTTGTAGAAAGACCATGCTTTAGTTAGACATAAATCGGAGAACTAGAGCCTTAGTTGGATAAACAGAGAATTTTTCTCTGTTTTTTTATTATAAAAGCGAACTTGTTAAGTCCGCTTTAGATTTATCTTTTAACAATACGATAATAGGCCTTAGAAGTCATCAAATAAACAATCGTATAAATAATAATGAGACCTGCAATGCAACCAGTAGTTGAGATAAGATAAACGTTGTCATTACATTGTAATCCTTTTAAAATACGAAGGATTAAAGGATAGGCAAAGGCTAAATGAATGATGGCAACAATCAATGGAACAAAGAAGAAAATCAATACTTGGAATTGAATCGTCTGTTTAACTTCTTTTTGTGACATACCAACATTTTGTAAGATTTCAAATTTATTTTGATCTTCAAATCCTTCAGAAATTTGTTTATTATAAATAATTACGATTGCTGCTACTAAGAACATCATTGATAGAAAAATTCCAATAAATAATAATGAACCATATAATTCATAAATAACATCAATATCTTCATAACTATTTTGTATACTTACATAATATTTATTTCCTAAGTAATTATAATCTTTATGAATAATAGCAGTAGTTACTTCATCTACAACTTTTTTACTTGCATTAAAACCTATGAAATAACTTTTTGATTTAAGCTTATAGTTATTTAAAGCACTTTGATTGATTACTATTGAG
Organism: Faecalibacillus sp. H12; assembly: GCF_013361255.1. Classification (NCBI taxonomy): domain Bacteria; kingdom Bacillati; phylum Bacillota; class Erysipelotrichia; order Erysipelotrichales; family Coprobacillaceae; genus Faecalibacillus; species Faecalibacillus sp. H12. Next base: position 104,315 of record NZ_JABWDK010000002.1, read on the forward strand.
ATATTATTTGGAGCAAAACAATTATTTGCTTGAAGTTGACGATTTTTAATTTGTCCTTTTATAGTATAAGGAATATTCTCTAATGAAATGGTAGGGTTATTATAACCTTCATAACTATAAAGATAAGCTTCATTATTATTTAAAGATAAATTTTGATTAAAATAATGATTATAATCCTCCAAAGAAATAAGATTAATAGAAGCTAAATGATTATAGTCATAATCATTTAGATGTACTTTATTTTTCTTTAAACTTCCTGTGTAATTATAATAAGAAAGAGTGTAAAGAGAATCATATTTTTTATTTTTTAATAATCCTTTAACATCTTCATAGACTTGGTCTGGATAATCCGAATCAGTTACAGTAATAGTTCCATCCATGTAAAATTGTCTTTTGATACTATCTTGAATACCCTTATATAAACAAATTGTTGAAGAAAGTGTCACTAAAACACAAGTACATAAAATACAAATATTAGCAAGACCAACAGCATTTTGTTTCATACGATATAAAAGACCTGAAATAGAAGTAAAGTGTGTTGGTTGATAATAAAAGTTTTTTCTTGATTTTAAGAACTTTAATAAAGCAATACTTCCTGCTGTAAATAAACAATACGTACCAATCATGACTAAAATAACAGCAACAAAGAATAAAGCCATAGCTTGCATAGGATCGGTAATGGACAAAGCAATATAATAACCTGCACCTAAAGCAATAATCCCTAAAAGTGTTAAAAAGATTTTTGTTTTAGGTTCTTTTTCACCAATATTCTGTCCTTTTAAAAGTTCAATGGGATTACTTCTAACAACAACAGAAATATTATAAATAAGTGATAAAAAGAAAATAATACTGAAAATAATAATCGTTTTTATAAAAGCATCTATTGAAAAAATAAGAGAAAAATGAATACTTTTATGAATGATTCTTAAAATAATGACAGATGTAATTTGCGAAAGAAGCATTCCAATAACAATACCACTTACAAGAGAAATAAGAGCAATAACGATAGTTTCTAATAACATCATAGAACGCACATTTCTTTTTTCCATTCCTAATATATGATAAAGACTGATTTCTTTTTTTCGATTCTTTATCACAAAACTATTGGTATAAAATAAGAAAATCAAAGAGAAGAGGGCAATCACATAGCCTCCTAGGTTTAAAAACATAGTAATTGAATCTTGACCCTTTAAAGTAGGACTATTTCCTACAGTTTTAATAATGAAATAAAGGGCGATAGAGAAAATAGTAGAAATAAAGTAAGAACTATAAAGCTTTTTATTCTTTTTGATATTTCCTAAAGCCAATTTTAAATAAAATTTCATTTTATTGACCTCCCGAAAGAAGCATTGTTAGAGTATCGCTAATAGCTTGATACATTTCTTGATTAGACATATCTCCTTTATAAAGTTGATGGAAGATTTGTCCGTCTTTAATAAATAAAACACGACTGGCATAACTAGCTGCTTTACTACTATGAGTAACCATTAAAATTGTTTGTCCACTTTGATGAATTTGATCAAAAATAGATAAAAGTTGATCGGTTGATTTTGAATCAAGAGCACCTGTGGGTTCATCGGCTAAAATAATTTTAGGATGGGTAATTAAGGCTCTTGCAACCGCAACTCTTTGTTTTTGACCACCAGATATTTCGTAAGGATATTTTTCTAATAAATGATTAATTCCTAATGGTCTTGCAAGTTTTTCTAGTTTTGGTTTCATTAAAGCATAGGGTTCTTTTGATAAAACAAGAGGTAAATAGATATTGTCAGCGACATTAAAAGTATCTAATAAGTTAAAATCTTGAAAAACAAAGCCAAGATTATCTCGTCTAAAAGCTGAAATATGTTTATCAGAGATTTTTGTAAGATCTTTTCCATCTAATAAAACCTCTCCACTTGTTGGTTTATCTAATGAAGCAAGAATATTTAAGAGTGTTGTTTTTCCACTTCCAGATTCACCCATAATGGCGATATATTCTCCTTCTTCAACATCAAAAGAAACATCTTTTAAAGCTTCTACCTTTTGGCTTGAAAAACGCGTTGAATAAATTTTTTGTAAATGTTTAACGTTTAATAATGACATTTTTGTGTCCTCCTTTTTACACACTTATTGTATTCTACTTCTAAAATATGACCTATCGATTTATCTTACAAGTAAGTAAAATAATCTTACATTTTTGTAAGATTATTCAATAAATATTTCTTTTTTACTAAAATCAAGACAAACAGTTGTTCCTTGACCTACTTTTGATTCAATAGAAATCGAATGATCCAATTGATTAAAAATATTTTTACATAAATAAAGACCTAAACCACTGGCTTTTTTATCATTTCTTCCTTGAAAACCTGTAAATCCTTTTTCAAAAACACGTGGTAGATCACTTTCTTTAATACCAATACCACTGTCTTGAATATAAAGCTTTTCACCTTCATTATAAAAAGTAATACTTCCTTCTTTCGTATATTTTAAAGCATTAGAAAGAACTTGTTCAATGACAAAACCACTCCATTTTTCATCTGTTAAGATTTGTAGGTCTTTAATTTGATAATCTACTTTTAAATTTTTTTGAAAGAAAAAGAGTGATTGTTTTTTGATTTCTTGACTAACAAGATGATCTAAAGAAACTTTTTGAAAAGAAAGATCATGGTGAATAGAATCTAAACGTACATATTGTAAAGCCATATTGACATATTGTTCTATTTTTAAAAGTTCTACAAGCATTTTTTTATCTGGGTAATCATTTTGAATGATGAGTTTTAATCCAGCAATAGGAGTTTTGATTTGATGGACCCATTTTGTATAATAATCTATCGTGTTATTGTATTTTTGTTGATTTTCTTGTTTAAGTTGAAATATCTTTTTTTGTAATATTTGAAGCATTTCTTGATACGTTTTTTCTTCAAGATAGCTTTCTTGAGGTAAATTATCAAACAATTCAGGATTGTCTTTTAAATAAATCAAATATTGATGATGTTGTCTGTATTTTCTATAATCAAGTAAAAAATAAAGAAGGATGATAGAAAAATAGAGACTTAACATATAAATAATTAAATCTGAAATCATTTGACATATCATTAAAACAACAAAAGTACATAAGACAAACAACAAATAAAGAAGATAGACGGGATATGTTTTCTTTAAATAGTCTTTAAACATAATAAATAACCTAAGCCTTTCTTAGTATGAATAAAATCATGTAAACCAATATCTTCTAATTTTTTTCTTAAACGATTCATATTAACACTTAAAGTATTATCATCAATAAATTGGTGATCATCCCATAAATGATTCATTAAATCAATACGAGAAACAATCACTTCCGCATGTTCAAATAAATATTCTAAGATTTTTAATTCATTTTTAGTTAGAATAAGTTCCTTTTGTTGATAAGTAATTTTTCCAGCTAAAATATCTAAATGAACATCTTGATAAGTTAACAAATGAAAATCTTTAGAAAAACTATAAGTTCTTCTAAGAATCGCTTGTAATTTAGCTTGTACAACCTGTAAATCAAAAGGTTTATTAATAAAATCATCACCACCCATATTCATTGCTAAAACAATATTCATATTTTCATTAGCGGAAGAAATAAAAACAATAGGGATTTGTGAGATTTTCCGAATTTCTTGACACCAATAATAACCATCAAAAAAAGGAAGATGGATATCTAATAAAACAAGATCAGGTTGAAACTCTAAAAATTCATCTAAAACATGTTCAAAATCTTCTATATATTGAACATCATAATGATATTTTTCAAAATGTTTTTGTAAGCCTTTTGCGATAATAAAATCATCTTCAACAATTAATAATTTATACATAAGATCACCTTCTTTTAATATTATATAGAAAATCATGCAATTCGTCATCTTACATTTCTGTAAGATATGTTATAATGAAAAGCGATTGGGGGATATAAAAATGATTTTTGAATATGATGAAAATAATTTAGACAAATTTGAAAACTTTAAAGGTGGCGAAAAATACATTGAAGCAAAAATGTATTTTGATGGTTTGAATCGTTTTATGATTGGACATATTCCAACTGGTGGAAGTGTTGGAGAACATGTTCATGAAACAAACAGTGAGGTGATTTATGTCATCTCTGGTAATGGTTATGTTATTTATGATGGACAAAGAGAAGAACTTCATAAAGGAAGTGTTCATTATTGTCCTAAAGGTCATAAACATACAATGGTCAATGATCATGAAGAAGACCTTGTTTATTTCGCAGTTGTACCTGAACAATAATTCTTGATTATTATCAAGAATTTTAATTTTTGGATGAAAAAATGTATAAAAAAAAGAGGTGAGGACGATGGATTCTTTTTTAAAAGAGATTGATACAGAACTTTTAAAGAGATGGCTGTTGAATCAAAATGAAGATGATTGGGATGTCAAAGAAGTAAATGATAATATTGTGATTGAAACAAAATATGGTTTAGGATTCATTAATTTTTATCCTGATTGTATTATTGAACTCGATGTTGAAAATAAGATGACTAAAGAAAAAGTCTTCTTTATTCATTTTCAAATGAATAATTTTCATCACGCTTTAGGTTTACTTTATGACATGCGTCTTTGTTTACAAAGGTTGACAACTTCTAAAAAAACAAAAGTACTTCTTTCGTGTACAAGTGGACTTACTACAGGTTTCTTTGCGGAAAAATTAAATGAGGGTGTACAGCTTCTAAATAAAGATTTTGAATTTAATGCTGTTTCTTATGGGAATCTTTATGACATGGCGAAAGATTATGATGTTATTCTACTAGCACCACAAGTATCATTTCGTTTATCTGAAGTAGAAGGAGTCTTAAAAAATAAGCGTGTTTATGCTTTATCACCTGCATTATTTGGAAAATATGATGTGGGAAATACGATTACTTTTTTAGAAGATGAACTTTATAAAGAAAAAGAAGTTCAAAGTCAACAAGAAAATCCTTTACCTATTAAACAAATGTTGAAAGCTCATCAACAAGTTTTAGCACTTGCTTTTATTCAATTAGATCAAAAAGTAAGACTTGTAAGTCGTCTTTATGATGAAAATAATATGATTTTAGAAGATTTTGAAGTCTATAAAAACACTATTTCAGTCGATGATATTGTTGATTTAATTAATACGATTTTATATGGATATCCTGATATAGAACTCATTAGTCTTTCACTACCTGGGGTTGTTTATAATGGGGTAGTAACTTTAAAAAAATATGGCTTGAATGAATGTCATTTACAAGCTTTTCTTGAAGAAAAATATAGTCAAAAGATTGTCATTAATAATGATGTTAATACAATTGTGATGGGATATTTTGCTTCACAAGATGACTATGAATCTGTTTCATTCCTTTATCAAGCACGTATTGGTGGAACGGGAGGAGTAGGACATATTCATCGAGGACATTTAATTAAAGGAAGGCATAATATTGCGGGTGAAATTCAGTATTTACCGATTTCTTTTAGTGAGAATTATCAAGAAATCAAAAAAACTCCAGAAGGAGCTCTTGAATGGACAATGAAGTATTGTTTAGGGATTACTTCGATGGTGGCACCGGATGCAATCATTATTTATAATCGGTTGATTTCTAAAAGTGATGATGTAAAAAAAGAAATGGAAAAATATATGCCAAAGAGTTATATCCCTGATTTGATTAAGATTGAAAGCTTAAAGGAATATATGCTGATTGGATGTATTTTATTAGGGTTAAAAGAAATGTAAGAGGTATCTTTGAAAAAAGATATCTTTTTTTATATTTATTTTTGACAACTGTCTTGTCAGGTGTAAACAAAAGGAGTATACTCTCCTCGAGAAAAGGGAGAAGTTATATGGATAATATAGGAAAAATTAAAAAGTTAAAAGAAGAAAAAAATGCGATTATTTTAGCACATTATTATGTAGATGAAGAAGTGCAAAAGATTGCTGATTATATTGGAGATTCATTTTATCTTGCTAAAGTTGCAAGTCAAACAGAAGCTGATCGTATTGTTTTTGCAGGTGTTGAATTTATGGGGGAAAGTGCCAAAATCTTAAATCCAAATAAAAAGGTTTTAATGCCTGATGCTTTTGCGGATTGTCCAATGGCACATATGATTACAATTAAAGAAATTAAAGAGATGAGAGAAAAATATGATGATTTAGCAGTTGTTTGTTATATTAATTCGACAGCTGAAATCAAACAATATGCGGATGTCTGTGTGACATCTTCAAATGCGGTAAAAATCGTTAAAGCATTACCACAAAAAAATATTTTCTTTATACCAGATCAAAACTTAGGAGATTTTGTAAGAAGACAAGTCCCTGAAAAAAATGTGATGACAAATTATGGACATTGTCCTCGTCATACCAATATTACTTTGGATAAATTAAATGAAGTGAAACAAAAATATCCAGAGGCTAAAATTGCAGTGCATCCAGAATGTAAAAGAGAAATCGTTGAAGCTGCTGATTTTGTAGGAAGTACTTCTGCCATTATTGATTATGTTGTTCAAACAGAAGCGAAAGATTTTATTATTGGGACAGTAGATGGTGTTTTTGCGAAAATCAAAGAATTAGCACCAAATAAAAATTTACACACTATTATGGATGTACAAGTTTGTCCAAATATGAAAAAAGTGACATTAGAAAAAATCGTTGATGTTTTAGAAAATGATACAAATGAAGTGATTTTAAATGATGACTTTATGCAAAAAGCATTAAATCCACTTAAAAAAATGTTAGAACTTGCAAAATAGGAGTAGAATATGAAAACAGATGTATTAATAGTAGGAAGTGGATGTTCAGCCCTTTATATGGCTTTACATTTACCAGAAGATTTAAATATTTTAATGGTTACTAAAAAAGAAGCAGAATTAAGTGATTCATTTTTAGCACAAGGTGGAATCTGTATGCTTAGAAATGAAGATGACTATGATAGTTATTTTGAAGATACGATGAAAGCAGGTCATTATGAAAATGATGCTTATTCAGTTGAATTAATGATTAAATCATCACCAGATGTTATTCAAGATTTAATTAATTATGGGGTTGATTTTGAAAGAAATGAAGACGGAAGCCTTGCTTTTACAAGAGAAGGGGCTCATAGCCAAAAACGTATTCTTTATCATGAAGATATTACAGGTAAAGAAATTACGAGACATTTATTAGAAAAAGTAAGACAAAAAAAGAATGTGACACTTTTAGAAAATACACCTCTTGTTGATTTAATTGTTCGAGGAAATGTTGCTTTAGGTGGTGTGATTAAAAGAAATAATCAAGAAGAAAAAGTTTATGCTAAAAAAGTTGTTTTAGCGACAGGAGGAATCGGTGGACTTTATAAACATTCTACAAATTATCCTCATTTAACTGGAGACGGCATTGAACTTTCTAAAAAATATCAAATCGAACTTAAAAACTTAGATTATGTACAAATTCATCCAACAACTTTATATACAACAAATCATGAAAGAAGTTTTTTGATTTCTGAATCTGTTCGTGGTGAAGGAGCTATTCTTTTAGATAAAAATGGAAATCGTTTTGTCAATGAACTTCTTCCAAGAGATGTTGTGGCAGAAGCTATTTTTAAACAAATGGAAAAAGATCAAACTGATTATGTTTATGAAGATTTAAGACCAATTGGTAAAGAAGAAATCGAAAGTCATTTTCCTCACATTGTTGAACATTGTAAAGAAAAAGGATATGACGTTTTTAAAGAACCTATTCCTGTTGTACCTGCACAACATTATTTCATGGGTGGTATTAAAGTAGACTATGATAGTCATACCAGTATGAAACATTTATATGCTATTGGAGAAACAGCATGTAATGGTGTTCATGGAAAAAATAGACTTGCAAGTAATTCACTTTTAGAAAGTCTTGTTTTTGCTAAACGTGCTGCCAAACGTATTGAAAAAAGTTTAAAGGAGAGAGCTCATTATATGTTTGATCAAACAACTTTAAAATTAAATGTAGACCCACTTATTATCAGTGCTTTAAAAGAAGATATTACTAGTGAAGATGTTTCTACAAATAGTGTTATGCCTTTTTCTAAAACAGGTGTCGTTGATTTAATTTGTAAAGAAGATGGTATTATTTGTGGATTACAAATATTTGAACGTACTTTTGAATTATTAGATGAAGCGTGTGATGTTGAATTTTTTGCAAGTGATGGCGACCATGTAGAAAAAGGGCAACTTTTAGGACGTGTCAAAGGGGATGTTCGTATTTTATTAAGTGGAGAACGTGTTGCTTTAAATTATTTACAAAGAATGAGTGGAATTGCCACTTATACAGCGAATGTTCAAGAATATTTAAAAGATTCTTCTATTCGTTTATTAGATACTCGTAAGACAACACCAAATAATCGTATTTTTGAAAAATATGCAGTAAGAGTTGGTGGTGGACATAATCATCGATATAATTTAAGTGATGGTGTCTTATTAAAAGATAATCATATTGGTGCTGCTGGTGGAGTCAAAGAAGCCATTATGCTTGCTAAAGAGTATGCGCCATTTGTTAGAAAAATTGAAATTGAAGTAGAAAATATGGAAATGGTCAAAGAAGCAGTAGAAGCAGGGGCAGACATTATCATGCTAGATAATATGGATGATGATATGTTAAAAGAAGCTATTGCTTATATTGATCATCGTGCTGAAATTGAAGTTTCAGGAAATGTCACAAAAGAAAACATTGCAAGACTTACAAATTTAGGAGTAGATTATGTTTCAAGTGGTGCTCTAACACATTCTGCACCAATATTAGACCTTTCATTGAAGAATTTACATGTGCTATAATATCAATTAAGGAGGGCGAGTTATGGATGGAAATAAAAGAAGACAAGCCATTATTGATATTTTAAAAAACAGTTTACAACCTGTATCAGGAACATATTTAGCGAAAACCCTCCAAGTAAGTCGACAAGTCATTGTTCAAGACATTGCTTTACTTCGTGCTGGTGATTATGATATTTATTCAACACATAAAGGATATGTTTTAAATACACAAAAAGTTTGTAAACGTATTTTTAAGGTACATCATGATGATAATGAAGTAGAAAAAGAACTTTCTTTAATTGTTGACTTAGGTGGTTATGTTGAAGATGTCTTTGTTTATCATAAAGTTTATAATATTGTAAAAGCAACATTAAATATTGCCTCAAGAAGAGATATTAAAAATTATATGACAAATCTACAAACAGGACATTCAAGCTTACTAAAAAATGTCACATCAGGATATCATTATCATACAGTTCATGCAGACAATGAAGAAATTCTCGATGAAATTCAAGAAGAACTTCAAAAAGCTGGATTTCTTGCACAGTTACAAGAATATGAACCTGTTGATTTTTGGAAAGATAAATAAAATAAAAAGCGTCAATAGTTGTGTAGTGCACTGAAATAGTTGGACTATAAAATTTAAGATAGGGATTGTTGTCTATAAGCTAATGGACTCAATCCTTTTCTTTTTACATTGATTCTTTTCTCATTTTGACACTCCCCATGTCTAAAGACAGGGGATTCTTGCTACCTGCCAACATTGTTGGCTGACCAGTTCATTTCTGATAGGTCGCAGTGCAAGTTAGAGGTATGCCATTGCCCTTCCTAGGGCAGAACCTATAGTTCTCTAGGCAGTATATCTGTTACCAATATACTCAGTTGAGTTGCATATATTTATTGCTCCCAATAAATCCCTATGTGTATGAAATCCACATCTGCACGTATAATTTCTGTCATTTGCATGATGAACACTTCCACATATCGGACAGATCTGACTTGTATATGCTGGATCTACATACTCAACTTTTATGCCTGCAAGTTTTGCTTTGTATTCTATAAACTGTGCAAGTCTATAGAATGACCATGTATGCAGACTATGATTGTTTTTTCGACTTGTTCTTGTCGTAGAACGTATGTTTTGAAGTCGTTCTAATTTGATTACGGATACGTCATGAGTTTTTGCTGTATTTACGATTTCACGACTTAGCTTATGATCTATATCTTTCATGATACGTTGTTCTTTGTTGTTGATTTTGACAACCGCCTTTGGCTTCTTAGCTTTTTGAAATCTTTTTCTAAGATTATTGTAGTGTCTTCTTATATATTTGTTTTTTCTACCATTTCCATAAAACTTGACACTTCCATCTGGACAATAGCTTACAGCAGGACATTTGATTCCAAGATCAACACCCATGACATTATTATTTGAAGAAGCAGCATCTTCTTTGGCATCATAGACGATCTGTGCTACTAGATCATGTCCTTTTACAACAATGCGCATCGTTCCTAATTTACTGGATGAAAAAATTGATTTCTGTCTTTCTGACATTTTTTTTTGACTGATATACGTTTTGACTTTCCATTGATGATTACTGGAAAGCGTATACAGTCATCACTGATTCTAAAATTTTGATTGTTGATATAACAACACATTTTTTTCAAAACAGGAAGTCTTACTTTAGTATTTGAATTTCTTAAAGCCTTATTATATTTTCTTATGATGGACTTGGCATCTCGAATACATTGATTGCATAAGGCACTTGGAAGAATAGCATTTACATCTGCTGTTGTTATTTTTGTAATAGCTCTTCCATTGATTGCATCAAAAACAAGCTTGTTGACTGTAGAAATATATTCTGACATCGTTGCCTTGATTAATTCTGTCTGATATTTATTTGGATAAAGCTTGACTGTTTCTGTTAATTGCATAGATATCACCTAAACGTTTTTTTGATCTTCAATATACTGCTTGATTACAGAAAGGGGTGCACCACCTACTGTAGATACAAAATAACTATTGGTCCATAGTGTTGGGATTCTTGATTTCAACCAAGGAAATTCCTGCCTCAACACTCTGGAAGAGTAACCCTTGATTTTTTTAACTGCTTTGTGAATACCATATTGTGGATCTACTTCCATAAGCAAATGTACATGATTGGGCATGATTTCCATTTCAATGATTTCGACATTCAATTGATCACAGGTTTCTTTAATCAACTCCTTTAAGCGATCATCCACACCGTCTACAAGAACGGGACGTCGATATTTTGGACAGAATACAACATGATATTTACAGGAATAGATCACATTATTATTCGATTTGTATTTCATGGGAATATTATACTATCAAAAGTTATCTGACGATATGATTTATTAATAAAATCTTAAAAAAGTTGCCTTATATCTCCACAGCTAAAGCCGAGAGCTTTACGGCAACATTTGGTAATATTTAATATATTCTTCAATTGCTTTCTTTAATTTAATAGAAATAATTTTCCTGTCTGAAACGAGTTCTTGACAAATAAGGGTTCTAATTCTTTCATTTTCTACAAGCAAATGATGAAAATATAAATCATTTGAATATTTTATAAAATTTTCTCTATTTTTGTTCATATAGATTCCTCCCTATATATATTGTCTTTTTTTGAGAAGTTTTCTTCTTTTTAGTAAAAATAAATGATAAAATTTTAGAAATAGAAGCTTTGGAGGTAAAGTATGAATCAAAAGGTTAAAATGAAGCCATCCTATTTAAAAATTGCTTTTTTGGATAGAGATGGGACTCTTATTAAAGATTATCCAGATGAAAAATGGAGAGAAATTAAAGAACCTGAATTTTTAGAAGGTTCAATAGAAGGACTTAAGAGATTAAAAGAGATGGGATATGGTTTTATCATTATAACAAATCAATATCTTATTAATGATGGAATTATTTCATTGAATGATTATCAACAGTTTACAGGAAAATTTCTAAAAAAATTAAAAGAAGAAAATATAGATATTCTAAAAATCTACTTTTGTCCGCATAATGAAAAAGATCATTGTCACTGTAAAAAGCCAAAACCTGGGATGATAGAACAAGCTAAAAAAGATTTTTTAATTGATATGAATAACTCTATCTATATAGGGGATAGTCAAGTTGATTATTTACTAGCAAAACATTTTAATTTAACTTTTTATGGAATAAATTATAATGGTGATAATGTTAAAAGTTATCGTAGTATTTTAGAAATTTCCAAACAAATAAAAAAGATTCAAAATAAATGAATCTTTTATAAGTTTTCTAAAGCATATTCAATAGCTTCACTAACAGCTCCATCTTTACAACTTGAAACAACTTTATAAGCTTTTTCTTGAATAACTTTTTCAGCGTTGTTTGGCGCAAAAGAATAAGGGAAACGTTCAAAGAGAGTAATATCATTCATACCATCTCCTAAAACAATAACTTCTTCTTTTTTGATGTTTAATAGGTCAATTACTTTTTCTAAAATAAGTCCTTTTTGCGCATTTTCATTTGTGATTTCAACATTATCAGGATATGAAGATAAATACGCAATCTTTTTCATATCTTTAAAATAAGGAAGGACCTTTTGTATTTCAGATTCATCATGTGAAAAAGCTTCTACTTTGATGATGTCTAAATCTTTTTTTATGAATTCATCAATCGAATCAAATTGTTGAATTTGACAGGCAGGAGAATCACTCATTGGACCTCCTGGTAAAAAATCTTCCATTTTATTTCCAAAACGGACACTACCGCGATAAGCAAAACGATCTCTTACGTAATCAGGTTTTAAAGTACTATAAAAACCATTTGTGGTAAAAATCATATACGGTGTATTATTTTCAATAAAGACAGGAAGAATTTCTTTAAGCATTTCTTTATCTAAATAACAATCCATGATGGCTTTTCCTTCTTTATTACAATATTGAGCACCATTTCCTAAAATGGCCGAACATTTTATACCTAAAGGGTCTAAAACACTTGTCACGCCATAATAATCTCTCCCTGAAGCCACAACAAATTCAATGCCTTTCGCTTGTGCTTTTTTTATACTTTCAATACATTTAGGATTGATGTAACCATGAGATAATAAAGTTCCATCAACATCACTGACAATCATTTTAATCATTTCTCTTTCCTCCGATAATCTTATTATATAAAAAATAAAGCATCATTTTATTTTTTTACTTAATAAGAAAAAAGAGTTTATTCAACTCTCTCTAAGATCTGTTTGTAGTTTGGAAAATTTGTTTTAGAAACTTTCCATAAAATGTCTTTTCCATGTTCTTGTACTAAAGAAGTTCCAACATCATTTGCGAGAATGTTAAAACCACGAGGAAGTGTTGTATTTAATGATTGACACATGTTTTGATAATATTGAAGATAAGCATACTGAGAAAGAATATGCGCACATTTCATCGCTAAAGACATTTCTTCTTTTTTAAATTCAATATGACGAACAACAACGATTTTGCTTTTTAAATAACGATAATATTTTTTAGGTGCTAAAAAAGCATCAATCGTTACTTTAGAAATAGGGTGTTCAATACGTTGAATAACATTGATCATCGCTTGATTATAAAGTTTTGCTTTAATACATGAAAGTTTTTGACCTTCTTTTACATATTGATTGTAATGACTATTATCAAGCAAAAGTAAACTATAGGTGAGTTTATCTTTTAATATCTTACCAATTTTTTCAATATCGCTCGATGACATTTCTTTATCTAGTCCAAGTTCATTCAGTTCTTTTTCATCTTTTTGATCAACATAACAGGCAACGACACATAATGGTCCAAAGAAATCAAGTGAACCTGTTTCATAACATCCTACATGACTTTCCATTATAAATTCCTCCTCTTTATATCTTATTATAACATAACTTATTTTTGTTTAAACTAGTGTTGATAAATATTGCTCGTAGAGTTTATCTCGTTTTAAAACTTTGATATGACCATATTCAATTGAAATCAAACCCTCATCTTTAAATTGATTTAAAACCTTTGTAACAGTTACTCTTGAAATGGCAAGTGAATCCGCAATTTCTTGATGAGTATAGGGAATATCTCCAAAAAGTAAATTTTTTTCAATATTGTTTGTAGCACTTAATTCATATAAAAAAGCAGCTACTTTTTCAAATCGGTCATAAGTTTGTGCCCATTTTAAAAGCTGAGTTAAATGATTGCAGTTATCATTAAAAATCTTAAGTAGAGTAATCGTCAGATCAAGTGAAGATGATAAATAAGGATAAAGATCTTCAAGATGACAAGTAATAATTTCAACATCATTAATAGCCGAAACGGTTGTTGGTCGATAAGCATTTTCATAAAGTGAAGATTCACCAAAAATACGTCCTTTATCTAAAACATCGTAATTAATTTCATCACCATTTTTAGTAATATGGTAAACCCGTACGCGACCTTTTAAAACCAGACATAATTCATCAGCATGGTCATCTTGCATATAAATAATATCATTTTTTTGATAGTGTTTAATGGTACCAGCTTGTTTAAAATAATCAAAGAGTTCGTCATTAATTTTCATTTTTTTCACCTACTTGTTTAAATTGTAACATATGTTACATTCTTAAAAAAGAAAAATTGTTAGGATATATCCCGAGGTGAGAGATATGAAAAAAATTATTCAAATTATTATTGGTAATGTTTTAATGGCTTTTGCTATTAGTACTTTGATTTTAGATAATTCCATTGTGGTAGGAGGGGTTTCTGGTATTAGTACAGTTTTTCATTTTTATACAGGAATTTCTGTTTCCCTTTGTGTAGGAATTATTAATATTGCTTTATTTATCATTGGATTTTGTTTTTTAGGAAAAGCATTTGCGATGAAAACATTGGTTTCAACATTCTTATTTCCTATTTTATTAGAATTCTTTAATCAACAACCTTATTTACATGGTTTATTAAATGATCAATTATTAATTTGTATTTTAGGAGGATTTTTATTAGGACTAGGAATTGGTCTTGTATTAAAAGCGGGAGGATCTACAGGAGGATTTGATATTTTAGCACTTATTGTTGAAAAATATTTTAAAATACCTGTGACTTTGCTTGTTAATGGGATTGATGCAGCAATTCTTGTTCTACAAATTTCATTCCATAGTGCTCCTGAAATCATTTATGGAATCATGACAATTTTAATTACAGCCTATATGATGAATTATTTATTATCATCAGGTAAAGGATGTGTCCAAGTTCTTGTAATGTCTAAAGAAATTGAACGTATGAAAACAATGATTTTAAATGATATGGACGCAGGTGTGACTTTATTAGATGGTAAAAGTGGTTTTTATGGAAATGAAACAGAAGTTGTTTTAACGATTTTACCTTATCGTAAACTTCCTGATTTAAAAGATAAAATTAAAGAAATTGATGAAAAAGCATTTATTATTGTTTCTCATGTAGAAGAAGTTAGTGGAAATGGTTTTACATATTCTAAAGAAATGCGAGAAGTTTTATCTTAGGTGTTCATTTTTATGGACATCTTTTTTAATTTGGTAGATAATAAGACAAACGGGGGAATGAGTTATGAAAATAGAGATCAGGTATGCAAAATTAGAAGATGCTGCAAGACTAGTAGAAATCTATTGTTATTATGTTGAAAAGACAGCGATTACTTTTGAATATGAAGTACCAGCTGTCGAAGAATTTCAACAAAGAATGGTACATGTCATGGAAAAATATCCATATTTAGTAGCTAAGGTGGATGATCAAATTGTCGGCTATGCTTATGCTGGTACTTTTAATGTTAGAGCGGCTTATGATTGGTGTGTAGAAACATCGATTTATGTAGATCATACTTTAAGAAAATGTGGGGTAGGGAAAAGACTTTATCAAGCTTTGGAAAAAGCTTTAAAAGCACAAAATATTACGAATTTAAATGCATGTATTTCTTCACCAATTCAAAATGATGAATATTTAGATACCAATAGTATTGATTATCATCATCATTTAGGATATCAAATGGTAGGAGAATTTCATCAATGTGGGTATAAATTTAAACGTTGGTATAATATGGTATGGATGGAAAAGTTTATAGGGGAACATCATGAAAATCAATTACCAATGATTCAATTTAATGAAATCAAAGATCAAGTGAATTTAAATGAGGTAGATTAAATGGAATTAGTAACAGGGAGACCACAAGATAAAAGAATAGATAAAGAAGAAAGAGTTTATGATTTACTCGATCAATTAAACATTGACTATCAACGCCTTGATCATCAAGAAGCAAATACCATGGAAGTGTGTTTAGAAATAGAAAAAAATTTAAAATCAACAATTTGTAAGAATTTATTTTTAGTTAATTCAAATAAAAGTCAATATTATTTACTAATGTTGAAAGGACATAAAAAATTCAAAACAAAAGTGATTTCAAAACAAATCAACAGTTCACGTCTATCCTTTGGAAGTGATGAAAAAATGTTGGAATATTTAGATATTACACCTGGTTCAGTGAGTGTTTTAGGTTTAATGAATGATCATGAACATCATGTTCAATTATTGATGGATAAAGATTTATTAGAAGATGATTACTTAGGATGTCATCCTTGTATTAATACAAGGAGTTTAAAAATAAAAATGAAAGATGTATTTGAAAAAATTATACCGGCTCTTCATCATGAACCTATCTTTGTAGAGGTTGATGATGAATAAAAAAGGAATCATCATTTATCTTGTCATGAAAGGACAAGATGAATTTGTAGAAAAGGCAAAAACTTACTTTCAAAAGAGTTCGTATTTTTTAGAGGTTATTGAAATTAATGATTGGCAAGATGAACTTTCTTTTGAATCAAAAACAGGAAAAGCATTATTCTATACAATTGACACAATTAAACAAAAGAATCTTTCTTTAAAATGTTATATTAGTGGTTATTCACTTGCAGGGCTTTTTAGTCTTTATGCGATGCATGAATTAGATTTAGATGGAGCAATTAGTGTATCGGGTTCTTTATGGAAAGAAGGATGGTTGGATTATTTAAAAGAACATCCCATTTATCATAAGAAAATATATTTGAGTTTAGGAAGTAAAGAACATAAAACGAGAAATGTTTTAATGAAAAATGTGTTAAAAAATACTTTAGAGACATATGAGATTTATCAAAAAGAGAATCAATGTTTCTTTGAAAAGAATGTAGGCAATCATTTTTTTCAAAGTGAACAAAGGATGATGAAAGGGTGGGATTATATTCTTTATGAAAAATAGAAAATTAACAGAGAAAAGGCTATTATTTATTAAAAAAATATTATTTGTTTTAACAATTTTATTACTGATTTATCATGTGGGATGGACAATCTTTATTTTAGCTTATCGCCATCATATTGGTGATGTTTACATAAAATATGTGACAACTATGATTTTTCGTATTCTACAGTTTAGTGCAATGTTGCTTGTTTTAGCAGCACCTAAATTTTTAAAGAAATGGTTTAAGATCAATGTTCCTTTAGCACTTTATATTGTGATTGCACTTTTTGCGTTTAATGCTTTAGTTTTAGGAGATGGACTTGATTTTTATGGAAAATATCCATGGTGGGATTCTTTTTTACATTTCCATTCGGGAATTATTCTATCTTTTGTAGCTTTATGGTTTATACATATTATGATGGCAGAAAAAAGCAAATTTATTTATATGAATAAATATTTTACATGCTTATTTTTAGTGGTTTTCTCTTTAGGAATTGGAGCGTTTTGGGAAATTTTAGAATATAGTTGTGATGGGATTTTTCATACAAATTCCCAACAATATATGGCTTCAACAAAGGGAACACTTGTTTCTAAAAATGATATTCCTTTAAAAGGGCATGAAGCATTAAAAGATACGATGAAAGATTTAATGCTTGATTTAGGCGGCTCTTTGATTGTCGCAACATATGGATTTGTAAGACATGATGAAATTGTCAAAAAAATATCGAGAGATCATTTATCTCCCGATGATATTTTGAGCTAGAGATTCTAAATGATTTTTAGAATCTTTTATTTTTTGTATTTCTTTGGATGAAGCTGTTTCATAATTGAATTTTCTTGTCATTTTCATTAAAGAAGAAAGTTCTGCTTTAATTTGTTTTCTTAATGCTTTATCCATTTCTTTTTTATGTGAGGCAAGACCATTTTGAACATTGATAATGAGAGTTTCTACTTCATTTTTTAAAAGCATATTATCTTTTGTCACTTGGTCTTGGCTTTCATACATCTTAGCTTGTCTAATTGCTTCTTCAATATCACTATCAGACATTTTAGAAGAGCCTTCAATCGTCATACTTTGACTGTTTCCAGAGGCAAGGTCTTTGGCAGAAACATGAACGATTCCGTTACTATCAATATCAAAAGTAACTTCGATTTGTGGAACACCGCGCATCGCACGTTTGATTTTTTTTAGTTTAAATTTTCCTAAAGATTGATTATCTTTTGCGAGTGGTCTTTCACCTTGTAAAACATTGATTTCTACTTGTGTTTGAAAGTTGGCTGATGTCGTAAAGACTTGACTATGACTGGTTGGAACCGTTGTATTTCTTGGAATTAAAGGTGTAGCGACACCACCAACTGTTTCAATAGAAAGTGTTAAAGGAGTGACATCTAATAAAAGAACATCATTCTCTTCACCATATAAAACCATTTCACCACTTAATTTTCCAGCTTGAATCGCAGCACCCAAAGCCACACATTCATCTGGATTTAATGATTTACTTGGTTCCATGTTCGTAATTTCTTTTACTTTTTCTTGAACCGCTAAAATACGAGAGGATCCACCAACTAAGATAATTTTATTGAGATCCTGTGGTGTAAGTCTGGCATCATTTAAAGCTGTTTGCATTGGTAAAACAAGACGGTCAATAAGTCCTTTTGTAAGTTCATTGAATTTTTGTCTTGTAAGTGTGATTTCTAAGTTTTTAGGTCCGTTTGTATCTTGATAAATAAAAGGCAAATTAATGAGGGTACTTGATTGACTTGAAAGTTCGATTTTAGCTTGTTCACTGGCTTCTAAAACGCGACTATAAGCGACGGTATCTTTTCTTAAATCAATACCTTCTTGTTTTAAAAAGCTTTCTAAAATAAAATCACAGATAGCTTTATTAAAATCATCCCCACCTAAATGATTATCACCAGCTGTTGATAAAACTTCGATTACACCACTACCAATTTCAATAATCGAAACATCAAAAGTTCCACCACCTAAATCAAAAACCATCACTTTTTGCCCATAAGCATTTTCAAGCCCATAAGCCAGTGCTGCAGCGGTTGGTTCATTAATGATTCTTAAAACTTCTAATCCCGCAATTTTTCCAGCATCTTTTGTTGCTTGCCTTTGGGCATCATTAAAATATGCTGGAACAGTAATAACCGCTTGGTTGACTTCTTCTTGTAAGTAAGCTTCGGCATCATTTTTTAATTTTTGTAAGATCATTGAAGAAATAAGCTGTGGAGAAAGTTGTTTTCCATCAATTTCTACATGATAATTTTGTCCCATTTCTCTTTTAATAGATGAAATCGTACGTTTTGGATTCATTGATTGTTGACGTTTAGCCAGTTCTCCAACAAGTTTCTTTCCATCTTTATCAAAAGCAACAATACTTGGTGTTGTCTTTTGGTTTTCTTTATTTTCAATAATTTTAGCTTTTCCATTTTCATAAAAAGCCATACAACTATTTGTTGTTCCTAAGTCAATTCCAATAACCTTTGCCATAATTTTCTCCTTCTAACAACATAAAATAGGGTAATGATATCCGCCACCACAACAACATGACATCATACAATTTAAAAGCATAATCGAATAACAACAATTCATCATACTTGCTGGATTACCGTATTGTTGACTGGTTTGACGATATTGTCTTGTATTTCCTTGTAATTGATTTAATAATAAAATATATTGCATATTCATGGGTTCCATTTGAACAGCTGTTTGAGCATATTCCTGTGCACGAATATTATTTCCTAAACTATTTTCAGCTAAAGCAGCTAAATAAAACCACATACCTGTTTTATTTTGAATTTGATTTAAAACATTTAAAGCTTCTTGATAACGTCCACCTTGAATAAAACCACTAGCTTCTTGATAAGCTTCTTGGTCATTTCCATGATACTGATAGCCGCCGGTTGTTTGACTACCATAACTTTGTTGTTTAAAACCTTTTTTTCTTTCATCCATAATGGTTTTATATGCATTTTGGACTTCTTTAAATTTTTCAGTGTATTCTGCTTGATGAGGGTTTCCAATATTAGCGTCAGGATGATATTTTTTAGAAAGTGTACGATAAGCTTTTTTGATTTCATCATCACTGGCACTAGGGGAAATTCCTAGTATTTGATAAGGATTCATGATTTTTCCTCCATTCTTTTCTTTTTAATCAGTTCAAATTTTGTCCAAATACCACTATAGATAATATTTCGTAAAAGTTCAACATTTTCAATCAAAGGAAGCTTTTCAAAATAAAAACTGCTTCTAGAAATCATCATTTCTAAAATATTAAAACAATATTCTTGAAAGTGTTCTTCTTTAAATTTATTTTTAAAAGGATTATAAGTTTGTTTTTTGATATCTTCTTCTACATCTTCAAAAGCATCAATCAAATAAATAAATTTTCCTAAATAAAATCCCATTTGATAAAGATCATCTTTAAAAACATCTTCTTGATAAACACAAATACTTGCCATGATATGACCAAAATGACCAGCAACTTCATCTAAATCTAAACAATGTGATTTTTCTAGATAATGAATTTGGTCTAAATGTTCTTTAATTTTTTCTACTTTATCAGGATATTTCTTTTTAATTCTATTAAATTCTTTTTTTAAAAGTTGTTTAAAAGTTTTACTTTTTAAAGAATTTTCATCTAAAACATCGTCTTCTAATTTATAGTACGTTAAAACAATATTCATATCACTGACATAATCCATATATTGATTAGTACGTACACTCTTTTTATGAAAAGGATGTAATGGGCAACGAATTAAATATTGTTTATCTGTCGGTTCATACAGACTAGAAAGCAAAATTCCTACAAAGTTTAAATCATAATTTAAAGTCAATTGACCACGGCGACCATGATTTTGTTTTAAAGATTGACATAAACCACAATAATATTCTTGATATTTATCATAATCTTTAATTTTTAATTCTGGTTTATTAATAACGACATAGCCAAACATAATTAAGTTCTCTTTTCAAATTTTTGATGACAACTTGGACAAGTCACAATAATTTTTCCTTTTCCTTTAGGAAGTCTTACCATTTGTTTACAAGAGGGACAACGGTAGTATTTATGACTACGATCAGAAAATCTTTTCTTTTGAAGATTAAAAAATTGTTGAACAGGTTTAATTGCTTTTAAGTATTTTTCATTTTCTTGATAACGTTTATATGTTTGTCTAGAAAACATACGATAGATAACTAAAAGCCAAATAAGATATCCAAGTGACATAATGATTCTATTATTAAAGAATATATTAAGGATAAATAAAGCGATGACAAAAAATAATGCATGATTATTTAAAGTATCTATTCCATATCTTCCTTGCATGAATTGAATTAATTTTTCTTTCATAAACATCTCTCCTTACATTGATGAGGTGATTATATGCTTGAATTATGTATTGAACATGAACTCTAAAAAATACGATAAATTGAAAGTCTTTGACATCTTCTTACAAGATAGGGCATAGCTTGTAAAAATATTTTTAATAATTATTTAAAAAGGCAATCAATCGACATGATTTGTATTTTTTTCTTTTTATTGTAGAGATGGAAAGGAGAAAAAAATGAAAAAATTAATATGTCTTTTAACAGTTTTTGTAAGTTTATTTTTTATGCAAGTTCCTGTTAAAGCAAGTGACATCAATTGGGATATTTCTAAATCAAAAACAGCCACACAACTTGATGAAAATTATCGAAGCCAGGTGACACTTTCGCTTCCTGCTAAAAGTGAAAAACTTGTTTCAGATGTTGTTTTTGTTTTAGATAAATCAACAAGTACACAAATTGAAAATCAAACTTTAGATATGTTGGAAAATTTACAAACACAAATTTCACAAACAAATGCTAAAGTAAAAGTCGGGATTGTTATTTTTAATAAAGAGGCAAATGTTTTTGGATGGTTTGATCTAGAAAATGATTTGGATGATATCAAAAAGGCGATTTTTAAAGAAATAACATCTGGAACGAATTGTCATGCAGGATTATTAGCAGGAAAAGAACTATTGGATCAAGATCAAGAGGTAGCAGCTAAACGTAAGTATATGGTCTTTGTTAGTGATGGTATTACTTATATGTATAATCAAAAAGCAACGGTTACAGCTTGGTCGTTTGAAAATGATGGCATTGTTGCAAGTTGGCCAGGACCTGATAATTGGAATTTAAAATATGGTCAAGAAGATCTTCCTGATTGGGATAATTATTTAACAGATGTAAAAGAAAAATTAGCCATTCAAGGAGATCAGTATGATTATCTTTATGGTGAGGCTCCAACAAATATAATGCCTCTAGAAGAATCTAAAGAAGGGTTAAATTCTGTTGATAAAGCTCTTTATTATACTGTTTCTACTTACCAAGCAATGAAAGATGAAGGATATCATTGTTATTCAATGCTTGCTAATGGATATAGTAATTATCCATGGGCAACATCTTTTATGAATTATTTATCTAAAGGACAAGAAATTTCTTTTAAAGATATTCAAAATGATATTTATTATTTATTGGATCAAGGAACTTATGTAGAAGACTTTATGGGTAAAGGAAAAGACAATTATGGAAATGATTATGATTTTGACTTTATAACAGATGTAAAACAATTTTATATGATGGTTGGAAATCACAAATATGTTCCAGAATTCATCGAAGAAAATCATTATGGTTTTAATCATCAAGAAAATGGTTATGCTTATGAATTATTCTATTATCCTGAAGAAAAGGAACATTTTATTTGGAAAATGAATGTATCTGTGAGTCAATTCGAACATGTTCAACTTGTTTATACTTTACAACTTATAAATCCTCAAAAAAAAGCAGGAGAATATGGGGAATACGATGAAGATGGTCATCTTTTTAAAGAAGGATTAAAAACAAATACGCAAGCTATTTTACATCCTATTGATAGTTTTTCTAAAGAATTAGAACCTGAAGAATTTTTGTTCCCAACAGTTTCATACAAAGTAATAGAAACTAATGTTAATGAACCTGAAAAGCCAAGTGAAACAATTAAAACGGAAGTTAAAAAGTCAACACCTGTAACGACAAGTCCTGTTGCTACGGGAGATGATACAAAACAAGAATTTTGGTATGCATTATTGGGATTATCAATTTCAACACTTCTTCTTTTATTAATAAAACATTACAAGACAAGACGCGAGTAGTCGCGTTTTGTTTTTGTTTGTGGTATGATAGCGTGGGTGATGAAAATGTTAGTGTCAATGACAGATTTAACAAAATATAATGGAGAAAAGTGTATTTTAGATCATATAGAATTACATATAGAAGATAAAGATAAAGTAGGAATCTTAGGAGTTAATGGGACAGGGAAATCCACATTATTAAAAATAATTGCGGGAATAGAAGAATATCAAGGTAAAATAAGTTATCAAAAAGATATCCGTATTAATTATTTACCACAAACGCCACTTTATAATGAAAATGATAGCATTATGGAAACTGTTTATAAACAATTAGATTCTAAAGAAATTCATGATTATGAAATTAAAGCACAGTTAGGTAAGTTTGGTATTATAGATGAAACACAAAAGATTAAAGAACTTTCAGGAGGTCAACTTAAGAGAGTTGCTTTAGCAATTGCTTTAATTAAACCTTGTGATTTACTTATTTTAGATGAACCAACAAACCATTTAGATAATGGGATGATTGAATATTTAGAAAAATTCTTAATTAAATGGTCTAAAGGCTTATTAATGGTGACACATGATCGTTATTTTTTAGAAAGAGTTGTTAATCGTATTATTGAAATAGATCATGGTCAAATTTATAAATATGAAGCGAATTATTCAAAATATCTTGAGCTTAAACAAGTTCGTTTAGAAACACAACTTTCTAGTCAAAGAAAAAGAAAACTTTTTTTAAAAAAAGAATTAGAATGGGTACGTGCTGGTGTACAAGCACGTACAACTAAAAGTAAAGATCGTCTTCAAAGATTTGAAGAATTATCAAAAGTTAAAGATGTAGAAGTCAATGGAAAAGTAGAAATGATTCATACGTTCTCTCGTCTTGGTAAAAAGACAATCGAACTTCATGAAATTTCTAAAAGTTTTGAACAAAAGAAACTCTTTGATGAATTTTCATATATGTTTAAACAACATGATCGTATTGGGATATTAGGAGATAATGGAACAGGGAAATCAACTTTATTAAATATTATTACAGGAAATTTAAAGAGTGATACGGGTTATGTAGAAATTGGCGAGACTGTTCGTTTTGGTTATTTTAAACAAGGATATGATGATCTTCCAATGAATAAGAAGGTCATTGATTATATTCAAGAAATCTCCAATGACTTTAAAGTAGATGGTCAAGGATTATCTGCTAAAGATATGTTAGAAAGATTTTTATTTGATGCTAGGTTACAACATACACCAATTTCTCGACTTTCTGGTGGTGAAAGAAGAAGACTTTATTTGTTGCGTGTATTAATGATGATGCCTAATGTTCTTGTCTTAGATGAACCGACAAATGATTTAGATATTGATACTCTTAATATTTTAGAAGATTATTTAGATGATTTTGAAGGTATTATTATGACTGTTAGTCATGATCGATATTTCTTGGATCGTATTTGTGATGGTTTATTTATCTTACAAAATCAACATTTAAGATATGTTAATGGGGGTTATAGTCAAAATCTTGATACTACAACTAAAGAAGAAAAAGAAAAGAGTCAAGGGGCTTTAGCTTATAAACAAAGTAAACAAAAGAAAATCAAAATGACTTATATGGAAAAGAAAGAATTTGAAGAAATTGAAGATGTCATTATGGATTTAGAAACAAATTTAAGTCAAATTGAAGAAAAGATGAATGGTGTTACTAATTTTAAAGAAATTGATGAACTTTCAAAACAAAGAGATGACTTGCAAAAACAAATTGATGAGAAAAATGAAAGATATCTTTATTTATTAGAATTACAAGAACAAATAGATAATCAATAATTGACTCTTGTATATACATATAGGATAATAGAGACATGAAAAGGAAGGTTTTAAGAAATGAAAAGATTATTAAGTTGTACAAGTAGTGAAATGTTGAAAATGGATGGACAAGAATTAAAACAAGCTATTCTTGCTAGTGAAGGAAGAACTGTGATGACAGAAACAGTTGTTGCGATTGAACCTTTATTAGGAGATCTTACAAATGCTGAACTTGCTGTTTCATTTGGAAGTGACATGGTTTTATTAAATTGTTTTGATTGTAATAACCCAGAAATCAAAGGGTTACCAGAATGTGATAATCCTGTAGAAAAATTAAAAGAAATCGTTGGTCGTCCAATTGGATGTAATCTAGAACCAGTTGATTTAGAAGCTGAATTAATGGAAGAAAGACGTGTGATTTCTACAGGTAGACAAGCAAGAAAAGAAACTTATATTAAAGCTCAAGAATTAGGTTTTAACTTTATTTGTTTAACAGGAAATCCAGGAGTTGGAGTTTCAAATCATTCAATTTGCGAAGCAATCAAAGAAGCTAAAAAATATTTTAAAGGATTAATTATTGCAGGGAAAATGCATGCTGCAGGAATTGATGAACCAATCGTTGATATGGAAAGTATTAAAGAGTTCATTGAAGCAGGGGCAGATGTTATTTTAATGCCAGCAGTTAATACAGTTCCAGGTTTATCTGAACAAGAAGTGACAAAAGCTTGTCGTTATATTAAAGCTCATGGGGCTTTATCATTAAGTGCGATTGGTACAAGCCAAGAAGGTGCAGATGAAGGAACAATTCGTGAAATTGCTTTATTAAATAAAAGATGTGGAATTGATATTCAACATATTGGAGATGCAGGATTCTGTGGTATTGCCTTACCTGAAAATATTATGGCATTATCAATTGCGATTCGTGGTAAAAGACATACTTATCATAAAATTGCTTCATCAATTAATAGATAGAATGTCACTTATGTTTGAAAGATGTCATTTAAGTTATAGATAATGAAAGAACGGTTGATTTATGATACATTAATCATAGATCTATCGTTTTTATATGGAGGTTATTATGAAAAAGGCTCTTATTATTGTATTTATAATGTGTTTATTAGGGATGATTTTTTTATCAGGAAGTATCGGTGTTTTTTTTGAACCGATTGAAGTTTTTAATAAAGCTATTGTTGTAGCTATTTTAATTATTGCTTTTATTATTTGTTGTCTTTATAGAAAGAATAAGAAAAGAAGATAAGATGGAGAGTGTTAATTGCACTCTCTTTTATGTTATAATGGATAAGGTGATAAACATGAAACATATCTTTATATTAAAACCAGATACTTCTAAAAGTTTGATTAATTGTATAGTAACAATGATGCAAGGAAAACGTTATGAATTACGCTATACCAAAGATTTAGATGATGCAAGAAAGATAGCCTTATCTTATCAAGATGAAAAGGAAGTTTGTCGTTTATATGCGATAGGTGGCGATGGTTTTGTTCATAAGGTGGTCAATGGCATGGTAGGATCTTTTCATGAACTCGTTGTCATTCCGCAAGGAACAGGTAATGATTTTGCTAGAAGCATCTACAAAAATTTAGATGCGATAAAGATTTTTAAAGAGTCATTAAATAAGCAAGCCAAAGCAATTGATGTGATTCAATGCAAAGAAGATTTATATTGTATCAATGTCTTTTGTTGTGGTTTAGATGCTGATGTTGGAAATCTAGTGAATACAAATCGTAAGACAACCTTATTTCCAAGAATTATGCAATATAGTTTAACGATTTTAAATAAGATTTTTCATTTAAAATTTTATCCAACCGATATTTATACATATAATAAAGATATTTATCAAGGTAATGTTTTGATTTGTACCTTTTGTAATGGTCATTATTTTGGGGGTGGCTATCAAGCTGGTTATTATTCATCTTTAGAAGATGGTATGATTGATATATCGGTGGTACCAGAAATATCTAAAAAAGAATTACCATATTATTTAAAAGGACTGATCACCAATACATTACATAAAACAAAAAAATTTCAACATTTTAAAGAAGATGATGTTTGGGTCAAAACCAATCAATATGTTAATATTGATGGTGAAAAATATGAACCAGGAACATATCACTTAAAATGTTTACATAAAAAAATTCAATTAGTTTATTAAGGAGATTACTATGGAAATAGATTTAAAAACAGATTCACGTAAAGTAAAACCAGGAGATACTTTTATTGCGATTAGAAATGTTAATCGTGATGGTCATGATTACATTCCTCAAGCTATTAAAAATGGAGCAACGAAAGTCATTGTAGAAGAAGGAAACTATGATGTTGAAACTGTTGTTGTTGAAGATACAAGAGCATATTTAAAAGATTATTTGTACAAACATTATTATCCTTATTTCAAAGATATGAAATTAATAGGGGTTACAGGTACAAATGGTAAAACAACGATTGGTTATATGATGTATCAAATGATGACGATGCTTGATATTCCTTGTGCTTATATGGGAACAATTGGTTTTTATTATTGTGGGAACTTTATTAAAATGGTTAATACCACACCTGATGTAGATGTACTTTATGATTATTTTATTAAAGCAAAAGATGCGGGGTGTAAAGTATTAGTGATGGAAGTTTCTTCTCATGCGCTTGCGAAAGATCGAATTCATGGCTTAGAGTTTGATGAAGTGGCTTTTACAAACTTAACACAAGACCATTTAGATTTTCATAAAACATTAGAAAACTATGCGAATGCTAAACAACTCTTATTTAAAAAGACAAGAGGAAATAAAATTGCAGTCATAAATGGAGATGATCCACATGCTTCTCACTTTGAACTGGAAGGAAATCATAACCTTCTTATTTCAGATACAAAAGGGGATGTGTTAATTCAAAATATTGAATTTTCTCATTTAGGGACAACTTTTACTTTTAAATATCAAGAAAAAGAGTATCAAACACATATTCAAATGGTAGGAAGATACAATGTTTATAACTATCTTACAGCGATGCTTTTAATTCATGAATTAGGATATGAAATTGATGCTATTTTAGCCTTAAATACAAAACTCAAAGCACCTAAAGGAAGAATGGAGTTAATCGTTTATGGTACAAATGGTATCTTTGTAGATTATGCCCATACCCCTGATGCCACTTTAAATGTTTTAGAAAGTGCTCAAGAATTTAAAAAAGGAAGAATTATTACGATTATTGGTTGTGGGGGAGATCGTGATACGACAAAACGACCAATCATGGGGGAAATTGCCTGTAAACATAGTGATCATGTCATTATTACAGATGATAATCCACGAACAGAAGACTCTCAAAAAATCATTAATGATATTTTAGTAGGTGTTAGTGGTGATTATGAAGTCATCAATGACCGTCATCTAGCGATTGCTAAAGGAATGAGTTTATTAAAAGAAAACGATATCTTAATGATTTTAGGAAAAGGTCATGAAGATTATCAAATTATTGGAACAGAAAAGATTCATTTTTCTGATCAAGAAGAAGTAGAAAAATATATAAGGGAGCATATACATGACTAAAATTGCATTTTTTGATGTGGATGGAACGATGATCAATGTTCCTCATCAATTATTAAAACCAACAGATAAAACAATTCATGCTTTAAAAGAATTTCAAAAACAAGGAAACTATATTGTTGTAGCGAGTGCAAGAGGGGTTAAACCAGAATGTTTAGACGAAATTCCTTTTGATGGCTTTATTGGTTGTGATGGAGGCTATATTGAATTTCATCAAGAAGTTTTATTAAATAACGTTTTTAGTGTGAAAGATTTAAACTTACAAAATAGTGTTTATGAAGCAACCAATGGTCAATATATTATCAGTGAAAGAGCGACAAGTTATTTCAGTGATGTAGATGGAGAACTCATCAAAAAACATTTAAGGCTTTATAATGGGACAGATAAATTACCTGAAGAGTATAATGATGATTGGCGTTTTCAAGATATTAAAGCCAATACAGTAACAGCGCTTTTCTATAATGCAAAAGACTTACATGAAGCCTTAGATATGTTACCAAAAGAATGGTCCATCAATGCTTATGATACAGGACATATTCGTATGGATGTACATCCTCAAGGTTACACAAAAGGAACAGCGTGTGAGTATTTATATCAAAAATTAAATATTCCAAGAGAAAATACTTATGCTTTTGGTGATGGTGAAAATGATATTGAAATGTTTCATCTTGTAGGAACTTCTGTTGTGATGGGTAATGCGGATGATGAAGTTAAAAAACATGCTTCTACAGTGACTTTAACAGTGGCTGAAGATGGTATTGCAGATTTCTTTGAAAAGGAATGTAATATTAAATGAGAATTAGAAAAATAAATTTTCAAGAAATAAGTTTTGAGTATTGTCCTTATCCTCAGTCAATGTATGATTCCATAAAGAGAATAGGTTTATCTTTTCCTATTAAAGTTAATATTATTGATGGTCAATATTATTGTAAAGACGGGAACAAACGTCTTTCAATTATTCAAGATTTATTAAAAAATGAAGAAGGCTATGAAAGAAGAAGGGCAGTTCCTTATATTATTTATAATGATGGAAGTTCTAGATCTAATGATTGTTGGCGAGATCGCAACATGCATTAGATTTTTTTCATTTTTTGAAAGCATAAAACGAGAATAAATAAGAGGTATATAATAAATGCGAGGAAGTGATTATTTTGTTATTTAGTAATAGAGATTTAAAAAAATTGATAATACCTTTAATTATTGAACAGGTATTAGCATTGACAATTGGGATTTTTGATACGATGATGGTTTCCCAATGCGGGCAAAGTGCAGTTTCAGGAGTGAGTATTGTCGATGGGTTAAATGTGTTGATTATCAATATCTTTTCGGCACTAGCTACAGGAGGAGCTGTTGTTTGTTCGCAATATATTGGTAAAAAAGATGAAAAGATGGCTTGCCATAGTGCCAAACAGCTCTTATTTACCATTTTAAGTTTATCGCTTGTTATTATGGTTTTATGTATGATTTTCAATGGGAATTTATTGAATTTGATTTTTGGACATATTGAAAGTGATGTGATGGCTTATGCAAGAACTTATTTTTTCTTTTCAGCCTTATCTTATCCTTTTATTGGTTTATTTAACGGTGGGGCTGCTTTATTTAGATCAATGGGAAATAGTAAAGTGGCTATGACAAATTCATTTTATATGAATATTGGAAATATCGTTTTAAACTACTTCTTTATTTTTATTTTAAATATGTCAGTCAAAGGAGCAGCAATTGCTACTTTACTTTCAAGAATGTTCTGTTCATTTATTATTTTATATATGTTATTAAATAAAGAACATATTGTACATATTGATACGTATTTAAAATATAAGTTTGATTTTTCAACTGTCAAAAGAATCTTAAAAATTGGTATTCCAAATGGTTTAGAAAATGGAATGTTTCAAATGGGGAAAATCCTTGTTCAACGACTTGTTTCAACTTTTGGAACAGCTGCCATTGCAGCACATGCTGTTGCCTTTAGTTTAACGTCTATTGCCGTTGTTCCAGGAATGGCTTTAGGACTTGCTATTTTAACAGTTGTAGGCCAATGTATTGGGGCTAATGATTATCAGCAAGCTAAATATTATACGAAAAAACTGATGATTATTGCTTATATTTCTACGATTATATCGGCTGGTATTTTACTTGTTGGGGTTAGATATATTTTAAGATTTTATGCTTTACCACAAGATACTGCTAATTTAGCGGTTTCCATGGTCTCTCTTCACTGCATTTTTGATTTCTTTGTTTGGCCAATGGCATTTTCTTTCCCAAATGCCTTACGTGCAGCCAATGATGCAACTTTTACAATGATCGTTTCTACATTTTCAATGTGGACTTTCCGTTTTGCTTTAAGCTATGTTTTTGCTTTGTATTTACACATGGGTGTCATTGGTGTTTGGTGGGCTATGATTGTTGACTGGATTTTTAGGTCAATTTGTTTTATGATTAGATATAGATCCAATAAATGGATGAATAGAACATTAGTATAGGGGAATATATATGGAAAAAGTAGAATATTATTTTAGAGAAATTTCAAAGATTCCAAGAGGATCTTACAATGAAAAAGCAATTTGTGATTATGTGGAAAACTTTGCAAAAGAAAGAAATATAAAATATGTAAGGGACAAAATGCATAATATCGTGCTTTTTAAAGAAGCAACAAAAGGCTATGAAGATCATGAAACAGTCATGTTAGAAGGACATATGGATATGGTCTGTGAAAAAAATAATGATAGTGATCATGATTTTTCAAAAGATTCTATTGAACTTATTGAAGAAGATGGTTTTTTACATGCCAATAAAACAACATTAGGAGCGGATGATGGTGTTGGTGTTGGTTATATGCTTGCTTTACTAGATGATGAAAGCTTAAAACATCCAGCTTTAGAATGTGTTTTTACCGTTCAAGAAGAAGTAGGACTTAATGGAGCAATGGGTCTTGATAAAAGTATTTTAAAAGCGAAAAAGATGATTGGACTTGATAGAGGGAAAGAAAAAATTATTACTGTAAGCTGTTCTGGAGGAAGAAGAGCTGTTGTTGAAAAAGGACTTTCTTATCTAAAAAACGAATCACCTTGTTATCAACTTTATGTGGGTGGCTTACAAGGTGGACATTCAGGAGGCGTTATTCATTTAGAAAGAGGAAACGCTAATGTGATTATGACACGTGTCTATTATCATCTTTCTTTAAATAATATTGAATTTTTATTAGGAAGTTTTAAAGGTGGTTTAAAAGATAATGCGATTCCTAGAGAATGTGTCAGTGTCTTTGCTTCAAATGATGATTTTAAAAAAATCAAAGAAGTTGTTTTAAAAGTAGAAAATGATTTAAAAGAAGAATTAAAAGAAAGTGATAAACATATATTTGTTCGTTTAGAAAAAGTAGATTCTTTAAATGAAGTGATTTCAGTTAAAGAAAGCCAAGATATTATTTCAATGATGTATTTAATGCCTAATGGTTTTATGCATAAATCTTTAAAAATGGATCTTACCAATATTTCTTTAAATATGGGTGTAGTGGAAATGAATGAAAAATTCAATATTTATTTTTCAATTCGTTCACCAATGGAATCAGCTAAAGATGAATTATCAAACAAATTGAGTTTAATTGCTTCAATGTTTAAGGCAAAATATGTTTTAGATAATAACTATCCAGGATGGAATTACGATGAAGGTTCAAAACTTAGAAAACAATATGTTGATTTTGTTAAAGAAACAGAAGGAATCACTTTAAAAGAAGAAGGAACACATAGTGGTCTTGAAACAGGTATTTTCAAAGGGGCACTTCAAGATTTAGATATTATTACTTTAGGTCCAGATATGTTTGATATTCATACTCCTGATGAAAGATTAAATATGAATTCATTTTATAAATGTTATCAAAGATTAATTCATTTTTTAGAGAGATTATAAGATGTTAGAACTTATTAAAGTAAAATATGATCAAGATATCAAAAAACAATTAGAAAAAAGATTTATTGCTTTTGACGTAGAAACAACAGGTTTGAATCCAAAAGAGGAAAGAATTATTGAATTAGGAGCTGTTCTTTTTGAAAATGGACAAGCTGTTCAAAAATTTAATACACTTGTTAATGCAGAAGTAGAAGTTTCTGAGTTTATTTCTAATTTAACACATATTACTAATGAAATGTTAGAAAACCAACCAAGAGAAGAAAAAGCGTATAAAATGTTTCAAGAGTTTATGAAAGAAGCGCTTCAAGGAGAAGTTCTTGTTTGTGCGCATAATGCTCAATTTGATATGTCGTTTTTAAAGAAAACATTTGATCGGCTTCAATTAACAGGAAAGATCTGTTATGTAGATACCTTACAATTATCAAGAAAATATATTCATGGACCTTATAATTATAAACAAGGAACGATTGCTCGTTATTTACATATAAAAAATGAAAATGCGCATCGTGCTTATGATGATGCTTATGTTTGTGGACAAATTTTAAATCATATAGTAAAAGGAAGTTTTCAATAAACTTCCTTTTAATGTACAATTTCATTAAGTAAATTGACGGCAGCCATGGCATCTTTTGTATAGTGATCCGCATGAATATCTTGTGCGATATCTTCTGTTAATACGGCACCACCAACAAAGATTGGACACATGTTTTCTTCTTGCTTTAATAAAGTAATCGTTTCTTCCATTGAAACAACCGTTGTTGTCATTAAAGCTGAAAGACCAATAGCTTTAGGATGATGCTTATGATAGGCTTCTAAAACGACCTCTGCAGGCACATCTTTTCCTAAATCAATGACTTGATAACCGTAACTTTCTAAAACAACTTTTACAATATTTTTCCCAATATCATGGATATCACCATGGACAGTCGCAATTAAAACAGGACCTTTAGAAGATTTCGTTGTTTTAAATGTTTGTTTGATCACATCAAATGCAATTTTGCTTGCTTCTGCTGATTGGATCAATTGAGGTAAAAAGATTTTACCTGTTTCATAGTCTTTTCCAATTTGGTCAAGAGCAGGAATTAAAATGTCATTGACGATTGTTAGTCCATCTTGACTTTCTAAGGCTGTTTCTGTTGCTTTTTTCACTTCATCTTTTAAACCGTGTAAGACAACATCGTTTAAAGAAAAGGATGTTGTTTGTTTTGGTAAAACGACTTGGTTTTGTGCTTGTTTTTGAATGTAATTTGTAGCATCTTGGTCATAATTATAAAGTACATTGAAGGCGTCGATTGTATTCATTAATTCTTGATCTAATGGATTGATAATTGGTAAATCAAGTCCTGCCGACATGGCCATTGCTAAGAATGTTTTATTAAGTAAAGGACGATTTGGTAAACCAAAAGAAACGTTACTTACTCCTAAAACAGTATGGACACCCAATGTTTTAACCATAGAAACAGCTTTGACTGTTTCCATAACTTCTTTTTGTTGGGCAGAAGCGGTTAAAACAAGACAGTCGATAATAATGTCTTTTTTATCAATGCCATATTCTTTTGCTTTATTAATAATTTTTTTAGCGATTTCAAATCTTTGCTCAGCTTTTGGAGGAATGCCATTTTCATCTAAGGCTAAACCAATGACAACACCACCATATTTTTTTACAACAGGGAAGACGGCTTCCATGGTTTCATCTTTCCCGTTGACAGAGTTAATAAGTGGTTTTCCATTATAATAACGACAAGCTTCTTCAATTGCTTGGAAATTAGAACTATCAATTTGTAAAGGGAGTTGAATAACTTCTTGTAATAATTTAATAACATGCTTCATCACTTTTGGTTCATCAATACCAGGTAAACCGACATTGACATCTAAAACATGAGCTCCTGCTTGTTCTTGTTTGATGGCTTCTACAACAAGTTCATCATAACGTTCTTCTTTTAAAGCAGCTTTTAATTTTTTCTTTCCTGTTGGATTTAATCTTTCTCCACAAACAACAACATGTTTTCCAAATTCAACAGTTGTTGTTCCTGAAGAGACACGTGTCAACAAAGAAACTTCTCTTGGAGTCACTGTTGTTGGGCAGTTTTCTTTTAATTTTTGAATAAATTCAGGGGTTGTTCCACAACATCCACCAACGATAGCGATTCCTTTTTTAACAAGGGGAACGATTGCCTCAATAAATTCATCTGCTTTCATTGGATAAACGGTTTGTCCGTCTTCTAAAAGAGGGAGACCTGCATTTGGTTGAATCATAACAGGAAAAGAGGTACTTTCTAAAATGCTTTCAATAATTGGAGCCATTTCATTTGGTCCTAAAGAACAGTTGATCCCTAAAGCGTCCACTTTTAATCCTTCTAAGACATTGACCATTGTAAGAGGATCACATCCTGATAAACTACGACCATTTGTTTCAAAGGTCATCGTCGCAAAAATAGGAAGATCACTACATTCTTTAACGGCTAAAATACTTGCTTTTAATTCATAAATATCTGTCATTGTTTCAAATAAAACAACATCAATATCCTCTTTTACAAGTTCTACCATTTGCTTAACGCTTTGATAAACTTCATCAAAAGTTAAAGTTCCCATCGGTTCCATAAGTTTACCAATAGGTCCAATATCTAAAGCAATATAAGCATCAGGTTTGACTTTTTTAGCTTCTTTTGCATTTTGAATAGCCGCTAAAATCACTTCTTGATAACTATATTTATGTTGTTCTAATTTAAGGGGATTTGCGCCAAATGTATTGGTTGTAATAAAATCAGCTCCTGCTTTTAAATAACGATGATGGATATCAATAATCATTTCAGGATGTTCAATATTATAATATTCTGGAATTTCTCCAGCCTTCATTCCTAGTTCTTGAAGTTGTGAACCAAAACCACCATCAAAAATAAGAAGATCTTTATTTAATCTTTCGCGTAACATGTTTGACCTCTCTTTCTAAAATTACAATCTTTTATATGTAAACAATTCTGACATGTTTTTTCTTTTCTATTATCACCTAAACCAATCAAACCAATCATTGATTTTTGAGGTAATAAAATATTACTTTCTTGAACCGTCAAACCAATTTTTTTAGAACTTTCGATAATGAATGCAAGCTCTTTATTGAGTTCAATAGGGACACAACCATAACCTGGACAAAAACGAAACGTTCTTTTACCAATCAGTTGTTCATTTTCATATTCATTACATTGCACTTCTAAAAAACTACTTGCAACGGCATCAAAAATAGTTGCTTTGGTCATATCGATATGACTGTAATAATGAGATCTTTTTTCAACTTGCAGGCCTAAAGTACAGCCAATAATAACAACATCATGACAATTTTGAAATAAATTATTCAAGTCTGGATAATCGAGATTTAAAGAAATTTCATCAATTCTTAAAGGATGAAAAGAAAGAGGAAATTTACGATAAGTTGCTCTAAAAGAACTCATTTTTTCAATTTCCTCTATGCATTCATCAATCAAAACATTCATTTTTTCATCAAGTATTTGATGATGATATCCTAAATACTTTAAAGCATTTTCTTTAATCTTTGAAAAATTCATCACGAATATATTCTGTTCTTTTTAAAATTTCTTTTGCAATCTCTGGTTTATTCATTGTATAAATATGTATTCCATCTACACCATGAGTCATTAAATCGATGATTTGATAAGTTGCATAGTGTAAACCAACTTCCCTTCCCGCTTTAGGATTTCCAGCAAAACGATCGATCATAGCTGCTAAATCAAACGGAACAGAACAATTTGACATTTTTGCGATATTTTTTAACTGTTTTGGATTATGAGCAGGCATAATTCCTGCAAGAATAGGGACATGAATTCCAATTTTTCTTGCTTCTCTGACTAGACGATAATAATATTGATTGTCATAAAAAATTTGAGTAACAAGATATTTAGCTCCAGCATCGACTTTTTTCTTTAGGTTTAAAAGATCTTCTTCAAAGTTTTTAGCTTCATAATGTGTTTCTGGATAACATCCACCAGATAAACAAAAATCATTAGGAAAGTTTTCTTCAATGAATTCATTTAATTCACTGGCATATTTAAAATCACCATGATTAATACCATCACCATCTTTAGGATAGTCGCCACGTAAAGAAAGGACATTTTCAATACCATTTTCTTTAAGTTCTTCTAGAATTTCTTTGATTTCATCCTTTGTATTATTCATACATGTTAAATGAGCTACAGATTCAATACCATATTTATTTTTAATGGTTGAGGCAATCTTACATGTATTTTTAGATGTAGAACCATTAGCTCCATAAGTGACAGAAATGAAATCAGGATTCATTTTTGCTAGTTCATCAATGGTTGCATAAATAGATGTGATATCATTTTCATTATTTTTTGGTGGGAATATTTCAAAAGACAATGTTGGTCTTTTCTTTAATAATTCATTAATTTTCATATAGTACCTCGCTTTTTTTATACATTATATAGAAAAATAAATAGATAGTAAACGAAGAAAAAATAAAAGTTGGCTATTGTTTTAAACTATATTTCTTTCGTTTCAATAAGCATTTCCGCAATATTTGTTAGCGAATGACTTAATGAAGATAAAATAGCCACCAATAAAAATAAATCTTGATAGTTTTCAATTTTTAATTGATAATCATCCATTATTTTTTGAATCATTTTTTGAAGTTGGAAATTTAAAGAGTGTTTAATATCTATAAAATGATCATAAAGATTTGATAAATCATCGTTATTTTCATAAATAGGTGTCAATAGATCTTTAATTTCCTGAATGGAAAGATTATTTTTTAATTGATAGATGATCAACATTTGAATGATTTGTTCCTTAGTGTATTTTTTTCCTTTTACAGGCGTAATGACTTTTGCTTTGGAATAATTATTGATCATGGTTTTAGTAAGTAATTTATCATCTTCATTTTTTTTATGATTTGCTAGATGGGTTTCAAAAAGAGTCATAATTTGATCCATATAGAGATCTAAATCAGGAATATCTTTAGATGTAATAGAACTTTTTTGACTTTCTTTTTCAACAAGAGTTTCTAGTGTTTCTTTATTCATAATTTCACCTCATATTTATTTTATAGATTATCATATTTTTTTGCAATATAAACTATTTGAAATGGTTTTAAATACTACATATTTAAAAAAGTCATACTAGGATTTTAAAAAGCTTTATTGTATAATGTCCTTGGTGATTAGATGAAAAATATAAGTAAGAAAAATTGGGTTTTATATATTGTTACTTTTTTGGTGGTTGTTATTGGAGATCAACTTACAAAAATATTAGTGTCTTCTTCGATGATGCTAGGGCAATCGCAAGCGATTATTGATAATTTCTTTTATTATACATATTCGCATAATCAAGGAGCAGCTTGGGGAATGTTATCAGGACATATTAGTTTGTTTGTAGTTGTTTCGCTT
This sequence comes from Faecalibacillus sp. H12, assembly GCF_013361255.1. NCBI lineage: Bacteria > Bacillati > Bacillota > Erysipelotrichia > Erysipelotrichales > Coprobacillaceae > Faecalibacillus > Faecalibacillus sp. H12. The sequence goes on from NZ_JABWDK010000002.1 coordinate 142,079, forward strand.
GCTGCAGCAATTTTTATGTTTTATTACTTTAGTAAGACAACCAAAGCTCAAAGATTAACACGTTATGGAATTGTTTTAACTTTTGCAGGTCTTGTTGGAAATCTAACAGATCGTCTTTATTTTGGATATGTTAGAGATTTTATTGATTTTATTATTTTTGGTTATGATTTTCCTATTTTTAATATTGCTGATATGGCAGTAGTAATAGGAGTAGGATTGATTATTTTAGAGATTATATTTGAGGATTATATTAATGGAAAAAAGAAAATTAGAGATTAATGAAGAAAATGTACGTTTAGATAAGTTTATTATGAATTCAATTTCTGATTTATCAAGAACACTTATTCAAGAATATATTAAAGAAGGGCATGTTCTTGTAAATGGAAAAATTGAAAAAGCAAGTTATAAAATTAAAATGAATGATGCTATTGAAATCACGATTCCTGATAATAAGGAGATGGATGTTTTACCAGAAGATATTCCTTTAGATATCGTTTATGAAGATCAAGATGTTATCGTTGTCAATAAACCTTCAGGGATGATCGTTCATCCAAGTGTGGGAATTTATAGTGGTACTTTAGTAAATGCTTTACTTTATCATTGTAAAGATTTATCAGGAATCAATGGTGTGAATCGTCCTGGTATTGTTCATCGTATAGATAAAGAAACAAGTGGTTTATTAATGGTAGCAAAAAATGATAAAGCTCATAAATCATTGAGTGAACAGTTAAAAGAACATAGTGTTACACGTCGTTATGTGGCTTTAGTTCATGGTGTTATTCCACATGTTCATGGTAAAGTCAATGCACCAATTGGTAGAGATGTCAATGATCGTCAAAAAATGGCTGTCACAAAAAATAACAGTAAAGAAGCAATTACTAATTTTACAGTATTAGAAAGATATGATGATATGTCTTTAATTGAATGTCGACTTGAAACAGGAAGAACGCATCAAATTAGGGTGCATATGTCTTATATTGGTTATCCAGTTTATGGAGATCCTAAGTATGGAAAGAAAAAAGATGATCAAAGTCATGGACAATTCTTACATGCTAAAAAATTAGGATTTATTCATCCTACTACAGGTGAATATTTAGAGTTTGAATGTCCTTTACCTGATTATTTTCAAGCAAAACTTGATGAATTGAAAGGAGAATAAAATGTCTAAAAAGATTATTAGTTGGCAACAATATTTTATGGGAGTTGCTAAGCTTTCAGCTTATCGTTCAAAAGATCCTAATACACAAGTAGGAGCGTGTATTGTTTCTCCAGAAAATAAGATCGTAGGAGTAGGATATAATGGACTTCCATGGGGATGCGAAGATGATCAGTTTCCATGGGCAGCAAGAGAAGGAGATTTGTATGATACAAAATATCCTTACGTTGTTCATGCAGAATTGAATGCCATCTTAAATAGTATTTCTCATTTACAAGGATGTACGATCTATGTTTCTTTATTCCCATGTCATGAATGTGTGAAAGCCATTATTCAAAGTGGTATTAAAGAAATTATTTATGAAGATGATAAATATAATGGAACAGACAGTGATCGTGCTGCAAAACGTATGTTAGATGCCGCGGGTGTCAAATACACAAAAATTCCAGCATTTGAATTAAATAGTTTATAAAATAAAAAGGTCTTCTTTGGAAGACCTTAAATTACATCTTTAATACGCTTATAATTAGTCATATTAGTTTTTGTTACTTTAAGTAACATTTTTTTACCATACTTTTTAGCAATACTTACAGCAACATGATCGACAACTGAGCTTGTATTACCACGAGGCAATTTCACTTTCAAGCTTCTAGACATGTTATTAAAATATTGGTAAAAGGCATATTTTGAAAGAATAGACGAACACATAATTGCAAAGTATTGTTCTTCTCCTTTTTGTTCAAAAGATAAATCCTTAACAACGATTACTTCACTCTTTAAATAATTATAATACGTTTTAGGTGAAACAAATTGATTTACGACTTTTTTATCAACTTTCATTGCAACTTTTTGCATTACATTTGTAACGGCTTGATTATAAAGTTTTGCTTTAATGTTTGCTAGATTATTACCAGCAGCTGCCATTTGATTGTAGTGAGAATTGTCAAGAATCAACAAACTATAAACAAGTCGATCTTTGATCTCTCTAGCAATTTCAATAACTTCTTGAGGTGTCATGAGTTTAGGATCACGAACATTTAAGCTCGCTAACCAATCATAATCACGTTCATCGATATAGCATGCAACAACACATAATGGTCCAAAAAAATCACCTGATCCTGTTTCATCACAGCCAATGTGAGAATAAGGATAATATTGTTTTTCTTGGTTTGATGGACCACCATTACTTAAAGGGGCATAGTTTTCAACATGCATATCCATAATATTCATTGGTTTGTTATTATTTGCTACATTCATGTCATTTCTTTCCTCCTACCATATATACTAATTATAGCATATTTTTCAAATTTTGACACTATATTTTTGTTTTGATACAATAATTGCAAGGAGGTATTTATGGCTTTATTAAATAATCCCTACATAATCGATATAATTATAGGTCTATTCCTTATTATATATACATTTATTGGTTATCTAAAAGGATTCATTATTCGACTTTATGACTTTTTTAGTCTTTTTATAGCTTATTTTCTAACAATTAATTTTTCTTTTCCTTTATCTAAATTGATTACACTTTATCAATTAGAAGGTTTATTAGAACCAATTGGTATAAAGGTCAATCAATTGTTAGTTGCTGTTATTTTATTTATTGTTGGTTATTTCATTTTAAAGGGAATTGGTGTTTTATTAAAACCGTTTTTAAAGAAAATTGTTTCTTTATTAAAAATGACAAAATTATTAGATCATTTATTAGGTTTGATTTTATCAATTATTGAAGGAATCATTATTGTATATTTTGTTCTTTCAATGATTTTTATTCCTTTTATCAATCAAGGAAAAGAAACAATTGAACAAACGTATATAGGCTCTTTTATAATTGATACCATGCCTCATTATTTTTCATCTATTGCTGATTTTAAAGATTTAAATCAATTAACACATCTAGATGTTTCTTTATCTGATGAAAAACAAGTATCTATGGTGACAAATTTTATAGAAGAAGCAAGTCAAAATAAATGGTTAGATGATGAAACAATAAAAGATTTTATTTATAACTATTATAGTGAAATAGATTTACAAACAGTAGATCAAGAAGATTATCAAAGAATATCTTCTTTATGTCAAAATTATGATATTGATATCAATCTTTTAACGAAAGGACATTAGAAATGAAAAAGAGTTATCGAACATTGGAGTTTTCATTTATTCAAGATTATATTAAAAACTATTGTTTTAGTGAAATGGCTAAAAAGCGAATTGATCAAATACAGCCTTTTCAAGATATAGATGATTTAAAACTCTATCAAGATGATATTTCAAGTGCTATGAAAATCATCTATGCTTATGGACGTATTCCTTTAGCCCCTTATGAAGATATTAAAGAAATACTTCAAAAAGCACAAAAAGGTGGTGTTTGTTATCCTCAAGATTTATTAAAAATCGTACAAATATTAAAAAATGTACAAGAGGTACAAGCTTATTTGGATCAAGAAATTGAACAAAGTCATTTACTTGAAATATTTTCATTACTTTATTTACCTAAAGATTTATATAATGAAATTTTAAAATGCGTCGATCCAAGTGGAAATATTTATGATCATGCAAGTCATGAGCTTTATCGTTTAAGAAGACAAATTTCAGCGATTGAAGCCAATATGAGAAAGAAAATTGAAGCATTAAGAGCACAAAATAAAGATTATTTATCTCATGATGTTATTTCAACAAGAAATGATCATTTTGTTTTACCCGTCAATGTTTCTTATAAAACTCAAATCAAGGGAATTCATCATGGACATTCTTCTTCAGGAAGAACAACATATGTAGAACCAGAAGAAATTGTTTCTTACAACAATCAACTTTCACAAATTAAACAAGATGAACAACTAGAAATCCATCGTATTTTATTAGAACTAACAAAAAAGGTAAGAAGTTATGATCGTGTTTTAAATGAAGATTTAGAAATCATGATAGAAATGGATGCTGTTTTTGCTATTAGTGAATATGGCAAAAAGTTAGATATGGTGATGCCAGTTGTTGATGAAAATTGTCAGGAAATTGAGTTACTTAAAGCGAGACATCCTTTGATTGATCAAAAAGAAGTTGTTGCTAATGATATTGTTTTAAAGAAACCACAAGATATTTTACTCATTAGTGGAAGTAACACAGGAGGTAAAACAGTTGCTTTAAAAACAGCGGGTTTACTTTCTTTAATGGCTATTTGTGGACTTCCAATTCCTGTCACTCAAGCGAAACTTCCATTATTTGATGATGTTTTTGTAGATGTAGGAGATGAACAATCTATTGAACAATCGCTTTCTACTTTTTCATCGCATATGAAAAGATTGGTTTTTATTACGCAACATGCGACAAAAAACAGTTTAGTTATAATTGATGAAATTTGTTCAGGAACTGATCCTAAAGAAGGTGAAAGTTTAGCAGAAGCTATTTTAACTTATTTACATAAAAAAGGTGCTTATATTTTAGCTTCTACTCACTATAGTGCATTAAAAGAATTTGCGAAAGAATCAGATTATATTAAGATTGCTTCGGTTGAATTTGATCAAGAAAAAATGCAACCTACTTATCGTTTATTGGATGGTAGCGTAGGAAATTCTTATGCTATTGAAATTTCAAAACATTTAGGTTTAAATCAAGACATTATTCAACATGCTTTCATCATCAAAGATGAAAGTATGACAACATCACAAAAGTTATTAGAAAAATTACAATCAGAATTATCAGCTGTTTTACAAGAAAAAGAAGCTCTTGAAAAATTACAAAAAGAAACAGCAGATAAAGAAAAGCATTATCAACAATTGATTGATAATTATCAATCTAAAAAAGAAAAAATGATTGAAGAGGCTCAAAGTGATGCGAATAAGATTCTTGAAGAAGCACAAAATAAAGCAGATGAAATTTTAAAAGAATTACAAGGACAAATTAAGCCGCATCAAGTTATTCAAGCTAAAAAACAATTAGGTGATTTAAAACATCAAAAGAAACAAGTTGAAAATCATGAAGATCATGATTATAAAATAGGTGATATTGTTAAAGTATTATCTGTTAATCGACAAGGAGAAGTTGTTGACATCAATAAAAAAGGAATGTTGACGATCTCAATGGGTGGTTTAAAATTGAATGCTAAAAAAACAGAAGTTCAATTTATGCATGAAAAAGTTCCAGAAAAGAAAGAAACATCTAATATCCGTTCATTACGAAGAGCTAATAAACAAAGTTATGAACTTAATATTATTGGTATGCGTTATGAAGAAGCAATGAATGCAGTAGATAAATTTATTGATGGAGCACTCGTATCAAATTATTCAACAGTACGAATTATCCATGGAATGGGAACAGGTGTTTTAAGAAAAGGTGTTCGAAAGTTATTGGATAAAAATAAATATGTAAAATCTTATCAAGATGGTGGACCAAATGAAGGTGGATTAGGTGCAACAGTGGTATATTTTGAATAATGGATCTTCAATATATTAAAGATAAGTTATCACTTTTACCAATGCAACCAGGCTGTTATTTAATGAAAGATAAAGATGGTACGGTGATTTATGTTGGAAAAGCAAAAAAATTAAAAAATAGGGTTTCTTCTTATTTTGCAGGAAGTCATAATTATAAAACAACAAAGCTTGTTCAAGAAATTGTTGATTTTGAATATATTGTGACAGATAGTGAAAAGGAAGCCCTTTTATTAGAAATCAATCTAATTAAAGATTATGCACCTAAATACAATATTAGTTTTATGGATAATAAATATTATCCATATATCCAATTAACAAAAGAAAGACACCCACGATTGAAAATCGTTCGAAACGCTAAGGATAAAAAACATAAACACTTTGGCCCTTTTCCAGATGGTACAGCAGCTAGAGAAACATTTAAATTATTAAATCGTCTGTATCCTCTAAGAAAATGTAATCACATTCCCAAAAAAACATGCCTTTACTATCAATTGAATCAATGTTTAGGGCCATGTGTCAATGAAGTAGATGAAGAAGAATATAAAAAAATAACCAAACAAATTACACAGTTTATTCAAGGAGATACCAAAGAAATCATCGATGATTTACAAAATAAAATGATGCAAGCTTCAGAAAGTTTAAATTTTGAACTTGCGAAAGAATACCGTGATTTGATTCAGCATATCAATCATGTTACAAGTAAACAACATGTTCAATTTGCAGATCAAATTGATCGAGATATTTTTGGCTATTATCAAGATAAAGGGTATCTTTCTTTACAACTTTTCTTTATGAGAAATGGAAAATTACTTGCAAGAGATTTAAATCTAGTACCTTTACAAGATGTCCATGAACAAATTACACAATTTATTGTTGGTTTTTATCAAGAAAATACATATCCTAAAGAGATTCTATTACCAGAGGATATTGATACAACTTTGTTAGAAGAAATAGTTGAATGCAAGATCATTAAACCTCAAAAAGGTCAAAAAGCAAAACTTGTAGAAATGGCAACAAATAATGCAAAAGAAGCTTTAGAAAAGAAATTTTTATTGATTGAAAAGAATCAAAAGGCAACGGTAGGTGCTATTAAACAATTGGGAGAAAAATTAAATATGATTACTCCTAGAAGAATTGAATTGTTTGATAACTCTAATATCCAAGGAGCTTATGCAGTTGCAGGAATGGTTTGCTTTGTTGATGGGGTACCTTCTAAAAAAGATTATCGTAAATTTAAAATCAAAACAGTTGAAGGACCAGATGATTACGGTAGTATGAAAGAAGTTATTTATCGTCGATATTATCGAGTACTTGTAGAAGGATTAAAAAAACCAGACTTGATTATTGTTGATGGTGGTAAAGGACAGATTAAAGTTGCAAAAGAAGTCATTGATAGCTTAAATATTGGTATTAAAGTATGTGGGCTAGCCAAAGATGATCATCATTCAACTGCTGTTTTAATTGATAGTGACTTTAATGAAATTAGTATTGATAAAAAAAGTGAACTCTTCTTTTTACTAACACGTATGCAAGATGAAGTCCATCGCTATGCGATTTCATTTCATAAAAATGTTCGTTCTAAATCTTTATTTCAGTCTATTTTAGATGATGTTGAAGGTATTGGACCAAAACGTAAAAAAGAATTATTAAAACATTTTGGTTCTGTTAAAAAATTAAAAGAAGCGACGCTTGAACAATTAGAAGAAGTCTTACCTAAAGAAGTGGCAAAAAATTTATTTACTGTTTTACAAAACACCAAATAATATAATTTTCATATACTACTATTAAGGAAGTGGACTATGAATATTATATTAACCCCAAGAGAAAAAGAAATATTTCATTTATTAGTCAAGAACTATTCTACAAAAGATATTGCTAGAAAGTTAAATATTAGTGAAAAAACAGTGAGAAATCATATATCAAATGTAATTCAAAAATTAGGTGTAAAATCGCGTATACAAGCAGTATTTGAATTGATTAGGTTAAAGGAATTACAGCTTTAGCTAATTCCTTTATTTTTTTTCTATAATTCTATATAATAGGGATGGTGATGAAGATGAAATTAAAAAGCTGGCATCTTTATGTTCTAGCAACCTTATGTTTTCTATTTGCTTTTACATCATTAAATATGAAATATGATCGTTTTTATCGAGTAAATGGTATAGATAATGATAATCGATCTTTAATAGAAAAGTATTTAGATAAAGAAGAACAGGATTATTTAATTGATCATGGAATATCAGTAGATGAGTTTATTGATTATATTATATATGATCAATTTCATTTACAATATTATCAATATTATAATGAGTTAAAAGAAGCTAAAAAATATGATTCATTAGAAAATTTAATTAATGATGTCAATAGTGTTGTTGATCGTCTTACAGTAGAATTTGGAACGCAAACAGATACATATTTTAAAACACTAATTAAAAATGATTTATTTTATGCTTATCAAAAAAGTACGTATTTTGATTTTGATAATGTACGTTATTATCAATTGTTAAGGACACTTTATAGTGATGATGATTATAGTTATATTATACTTACAAATAATTATGTAAATACTTTGGAAAATGAAAAAGATGATACATATAAGCTCTTTAAAGAAATGGTAAGTACGTATGATGCACAAGGTCTTTATATTTTGATGAATACAGAATTAAAAGCGAATGCTTCTCGACTATATAAAATAGATACAATGTCTCAAGTAATTGATGATACAACTTTTATTGGTGGTTATGAATCTAAACATATGACAATGATTGAAAATATTTCAAGATTATCTTATTCCATGTATTTAAATGAAGAAGCTTATAATGCTTTAAAACAAATGTATGATGATTTATATAAAAATACTAAAAAAAGATTTTTAGTGACAAGTGCTTATAAAAGCTATGATGTTTTAAATTTAGAAGAAAATACGTCACAAGCTGGATATAGTGAATTTCAATTAGGAACATCTGTTTCTTTAAAAATAAATGGGATAAAAGATGTTGAATTTGTTTCAACAGATGTTTATCAATGGCTTTTAGAACATAGTTATGAATATGGATATGTTTTAAGGTATCCAAGTGATAAAGTAACAATTACACAAAAAGAAAGTTGTAATATTTTTAGATATGTTGGCAAAGAAAATGCGCAAAAGATGCATAATCAAAATTTATGCTTAGAAGAATTAAATAATCAATAATTATTAGATCATTATTCTAATTTAAGGAGATACTTATGAATAAAAAGGGTTGGTATTTGGTACTAATATTAGGTTTTTTATTAGTAACAATATAGCTAGGTAAATGGATAGGTTTACAAAGGCAAATGGATTTTATTGATCTAGCATTAGGACTAATGACGGGAATAGGACTTATTGTTGCTGCAAGTATTAAAATCAAAAGAGAAAGATAAATTTTTATTGACAAGTGTATTTTAATAAATATAATGAACATGAATTGAATAAACAACGGTAGGTGAGGTTACCGCAGGGATTTGGATATCCTAAGATTACTGCCGCAAAATTGTGGAGACACAATGCGCTGGTTAGCAGATAAAGTCGCAAAGGCTTTGTTTAATGTAATTGATATGCCCTGTGATACTAAAGCTTGAACGGATGAAATGAAGAATAGAACATCGCTCAAGCAGCGATGTTTTTTTGTGAGGAGGTGAGTTATATGGACGAGGGTTGTCAAAGGCAAATTCAAAGAAGGAGGAAATATAAAAATGAAAAAAGAATTAATGCTAGAATTATTAAATACAAAACAATACAAACAATTACATACTTTATTAATGGAAAACAATACTGTCGATATAGCTTATCTTTTACAACAAATAGAAATTGATGATTGTGCTATTGCTTTTCGTTTACTTTCTAAAAAGAAAGCAGCACAAGTATTTTCAAATATGGATATTAAAACGCAAAGTCAACTTGTAGAATTGTTTAGTGAAAAAGAGTTAGAATCATTGATTGAAAATCAATATATGGATGATCTTGTAGATTTAATCGAAGAATTACCTGCAAATTTAGTAACAAGACTTTTAAAACATGTTGATGAAAATCAAAGACAAGTCATCAATCAACTTTTGAGTTATCCTAAAGATAGTGCTGGAACAATTATGACTACTGAATTTCTTTCTTTAAAGAAAGAAACTCAACTTGAAGATGCTTTAAATTATATTAAACAAAATGGAAATCATTGTAAAAGCATTTATACAAGTTATGTTTGTCAAGATAAAAAATTAATAGGAATTGTTTCGACGAAAGATATTTTATTAAATGATGAAAATAAAAGTATTGAGGAAATTATGAAAGAAGATTTTCAATATGTTTATACTCATACAGATCAAGAAGAAGTTGTTAATATTTTTAGAAAATATGATTTAGTTGTTTTACCTGTTTTAGATGATGAAAAAATGCTTGTAGGAATTGTAACAGTTGATGATGTCATGGATGTTATGGTCGATGAAACAAGTGAAGATATTTCTAAAATGGCTGCTGTAGAACCACATGATAAAAGTTATTTTGAAACATCTGTTTTTGAACATGCTAAACATCGTATTATTTGGTTACTTGTATTGATGTTTTCTGCAACGCTTACAGGAAGTATTATTACAAGATATGAAAATGCTTTTCAAGCAGTTCCTTTATTAGTCTCATTTATTCCTATGTTAATGGATACGGGAGGAAATTGTGGCTCTCAAAGTTCTACTTTAATTATTAGAGGGATTGCTTTAAATGAAATTCGTTTTAAAAAAATTTTTAAAGTGATGTTTAAAGAATTTAGAATTGCATTAGTAGTAGGGGTGATTTTAGCAATTGCGAATGGACTTAGAATTTATGTGATGTATCAAGACCTTAATATTGCTTTTGTGATTGCTTTATCTTTAATTGTAACAGTTATTTTATCTAAATTAATTGGTTGTATTCTTCCTTTAGTTGCCAATCAAATTGGTTTAGACCCAGCAATTATGGCTTCACCACTTATTACAACAATTGTAGATACATGTTCTATTCTTGTTTATTTCAATATTGCAGTACACATTTTTAACTTATAAATTTTGTGCTACAATATAGAAAAATAAATGGGGGATGAAAAATGGAAATAAAAACAGTTGCTGTTTTAGGTGCTGGAGCAGTAGGTTCATATATTATTTGGGGACTAGATAAAAAAGTAAAATTAGGTGTTATTGGCGAAGGGGAACGTGCTAAACGTCTACAAAAGGGATGTTTGATCAATAATCAAATGTATTATCCTGAAGTATGGTCACCGACAGAAGCACATGGAGTGGATTTACTGATTGTTTCTTTAAAATATTGTGCTTTAAAAGATGCCTTAAAATCTATTCAAACGATTGTTGATGATCATACAATTGTCATGTCTTTAATGAATGGCGTAGATAGTGAAGAAATCATTGGAGAAGCCATTGGAAAAGAACATCTTATGCCATCTTTAATTAAGATTGCTTCACGTAAAGAAAATGGTTATCGTTTTGATCCTGAAACAACTATTGGAATTATTTTTGGAGAATTACAAGCACATTGTCAAAGCAAACGTGTACAAGCAATAGTATCATTATTTGAAAATACAGGAATCCACTTTCGTGCAAGTGAATATATTCAAGAAGAAATTTGGAGTAAATTTCGTTTAAATATTTGTAATAATTTACCTCAAGCTATTTTAGGTGCAGGAGTAGGATGTTATCGAGATAGTGAACATATGAAATTTATTCAAGATGGTTTACGTCATGAACTTGAAACTATTGCACATGCTAAAGGAATTGATTTAAGTAAAGCTGATTCTTCTTCGTCGCGAGGAAGTGCTGTGCCAGCAAGTGCTCGTTATTCAACATTGCAAGATTTAGATGCTAAACGTCATAGTGAAATTGATATGTTTTCTGGAGCGTTGATTAAAATGGGGAAGGAGCTTCATATTCCTACACCTTATAATGAATATACTTATCATATGATTAAAGCACTTGAAGAAAAGAATGATGGTTTGTTTGATTATGATCAAGAAAATCAAAGAAATATGTGTTCTAAATAAGAAGATACCAAATGTTATCTTCTTTTTTTATAAAATCAATCTTTTTATTATGTAAAAAATGATTTTTTTCTTTAAAAGTTTGAACATTATGATAAAATGAACAAGGTGGAGGTGGTAATAATGATAGTAGACCCGTTATCCGGTGGACACAATGGTAATAGTGAGGATCATTTACCACCGTCGGTAAAGTTCCTCTTTAAATAAGAGGGGGAAAATAAATGATAAAACAAATGACTTCTGAAGAATTAAAAAATTTAATTCTTCATGGGAATAAAGAAATAATTAAAGAAGTTTTAGAAAATATTCACCCGGCAGATATCCTTGATATTTTACATGAAGATGAAGATTCATCAAAAGAAATTTTAGAACATTTACCAAATGAAGTTATTGGTGATATTTTAGATGAAGAAGATGATGAAGAACTTATCTTAGAATGGTTGAATTTATTTTCAAAATACAAACAAAAACAAATCTTAGATGAAGTAAGTCATGACGTTATTACGGATGTTATCGGATCAATCGAAGATGAAGATGAAAAAAATGCTTTTTTAGAGTTATTGGAAGATGACGATAAAGAAGACGTCAAACAGTTATTACAATATAACCCAGAAACTGCTGGGGGAATCATGACAACTGAATATTTAGATATTCATGCAAATAATACAGTCAAAGAAACATTGTTATTTTTGCAAACAACGGAAGAGGAACCTAGACATTATCTTTATGTTGTAGATAAAGATAATGTATTAAAGGGGGTTGTTTCTTTAGGTGATATCGTTACAAGTACCTTTGATACACCAATGCTTGAGATTACAAATCAAAATGTTAAAGCTGTTTATTATTATGAAGACCAAGAAGAAGTTGCGAAGACTTTTAGTAAATATGGATATATTTTGATGCCTGTTATAGATGAACAACATCATTTATTAGGTGTTATTGATATCGATGATGTTATGGATGTCATCGAAGAAGAAACAACAGAAGACATGAACTTATTAGGAGGTGTTGGTTCTGAAGAACGTTTAGATTCAACACTTGTAGAATCTTTTAAAAACCGTATTCCTTGGTTGATTGTCAATCTTTTTACAGCAATTATGGCTTCAAGTGTTGTTAGTGTTTTTGAAGGAACAATTGCGAAAGTTGTTGCTCTTGCAACGATTAGTCCGATTATTACAGGAATGGGTGGTAATGCCGGAACACAAACTTTAACTATTGTTGTTCGTGGTTTATCACTAGGAGAATTAGATAAAGAAAATGCTCGCAAAGTTTTATTAAAAGAAATTGGACTTGGTATTTTAAATGGTGTTATCATTGGGGCATTAGTTTCAGCAGGGGCTTGGTTCTTTGCTGGTAATCCATGGTTTGGTGTTGTAGCTGGACTCGCCATGATTTGTAACATGATCGTTGCCACACTTGCAGGTTATTTTGTACCGGTTATTTTAGATAGATTTCATGTTGATCCAGCCCTTGCCAGTGGGGTTTTTGTAACAACATGTACAGATATGTTTGGCTTCTTTGCATTTTTAGGACTTGCAACCATTTTAATGTCACATTTACTCTAAAAAAAAACATTGGAAAAAAAGCCAATGTTTTTTTATATAAGTTGATATTTTTTCATGGTTTTATAAATACCATCTTTAGCAATATCATCACATACTTCATCAGCAATTGCTTTTAAACCTTCTTTAGCGTTACCAACAGCGATACCGATATGGCAATACTCTAACATATCAGCGTCATTCATGCCATCGCCAAAGGCAAAAGTATTTTCTTGAGGAATATTTAAATGATTGATAAGTGCTTCAATGGCGCTTGCCTTGTTAACACCAACAACGGATAATTCTCCTGAGTCATCTCCAAAAGAAGGAACGGTACAATGAATAACATTGAATGCATCAGAAAAGTTATCTATAATTGTTTGAAAAGGAATATCTTTATTTTCTAAAAAACAAATTTTATTGACATCACTACGATACATACTTTCTCCCTCTATTAAAGATGTAATAAAGTGACTTGGTTGTTCAGCTTTTTTCTTTCTAGCCTTTTCGTCATTTTCTAAATCGCCATAAGTAATCATTTCTAAGCGAGATACTAAATTTTCACTAGCAAATAATCCACCATTACTTTCAAGATAGTAGTCATAATCATTTTCTTCAAAGAAATCAACGACACGATGTACATCTTTGTTAGATACTTTTTTATGATAAAGCATTTCATCACCAATGGTTACAAAGCCACCACCAGCACCAATGATGCCATCAAAACCGACATCTAAAATATGTGGGTAGATTTCAGCAAGTGATCTTCCTGTACATAAAAAACATAAATTTCCTTTTTTTCTTGTTTCTCTTACTGCTTTGATTGTTGATTCTGGTACATATTCTCTTGCAGGTCTAACATCAACGAGAGTACCATCAACATCAAAAAAGATAATTTTTTTATTCATAACTAACCTCCAACTTAATTTTATTATAGCGAAAAGAATGTATTGAAATTATTTTTTTTCATTTCGTGCAAATATTTTTGTTTTCAATAAAATAAGAGTAAAATTATAAATGGAAGGTGAATGTATGAAAGGAAATACACAGGATTTAACAAAAGGAAGTATTGTCAAAGCAATTATTTTGTTTTCAATTCCTTTATTAATAGGTAACTTATTTCAACAACTTTATAATGCAGTCGATTCTTATGTTGTAGGAAATTATGTTGGAAAAGTTGCTTTAGCGGCAGTTGGTGCAAGTACACCAATTATTAATATGTTGATTGGTTTTTTTATGGGCATTTCAACAGGGGCAGGAGTTGTCATTGCTCAATTCTTTGGAGCTGGTAATACTTGTAAAATGAAAAGAGCAATTCATAATAGTATCGCTTTAACTCTTGTTATGGGAGTTGTTTTAACGATTGTTGGTTTATTATTTAATGATCCAATTTTAAAAGCAATTGGTGTTCCTAGTGAAGTGTTTTCTGAAGCTTCAACGTATTTATCTATTTATTTTTGGAGTCTTATTTTTGTAATGGTCTATAATATGGGATCAGGTATCTTACGTTCGGTGGGAGATTCTAAAAGACCGCTTTATTTTTTGATTTTTTCAAGTGTTGTTAATATTATCCTAGACTTTTTATTTGTTAAATATTTTCATTTTGGTGTAGCTGGTGCAGGATATGCGACTTTAATTGCTCAAGCTATTTCAGCAATTATGGTCATGTATGTTTTAATGAAAACAGAGGATGATTATAAAGTTATTTTAAAGGAAATTGGTTTTGACAAAGAAATTTTATTAAAAATTATAAAAATTGGTTTACCTACAGGTTTTCAACAAAGTATTGTTTCTTTATCAAATGTCATTGTTCAATCTTATATTAATGTTTATGGAGCCTCTGTTATAGCAGGTTATTCTGTAACGATTAAAATAGATGGTTTTGTTAACTTACCTTTACAAGCTTTTAATATGGCTATTACAACTTTTGTTGGTCAAAATATAGGAGCTAAACAGTATGACCGTGTAAAAAAAGGAGCTTATATTACAACAGCATTAGCAACACTTACCATTGCTTGTTTTGTAGTAATTATGTATTTCTTTGGTCGTGATTTTATTGCTTTATTTAATCAAGAAAAAGATGTGATTGATGCTGGAAGATTGATGCAGTTAACATTCTTACCATTCTATATTGTTTTACCAATCAATCAAGTTATCAATGGAGTTTTACGTGGAGCTGGACGTTCAGCTGTTCCAATGTATGTGATGATATTCTCTTTTGTTTTCTTAAGACAAATTTATCTTTTCTTAATTACAAAAGTAACAAGTGATATTGTTTATGTCTTTTTAGGATGGCCTACAACATGGGTCGTATGTAGTTTGATTTTTATTATTTATTTTTTCAAAGTACAATGGTTACCACAAGAAAAAGATGCCTAGGCATCTTTTTGGTTTAATATTTTATTTTTATCAATGATAGGTTTTTGATATGTTTTAGAATCATTGATATCAAATTGTTTTAAATAATCAATTACTTGATTTGTAAGATATGTTGGTGTAGAAGCTCCTGAGCTTACAGCAGCGTATCTTTTATTTTTTAACCATTCAATTTCTAAATCTTCAATACTTTCAATCATATAAACATCACATGTATGATAATCATGAGCAATACTAGCAAGTTTTCTTGTGTTGTTTGAATGAGGATCACCCACAATAAAGATAATATCAACATCATCTTCAATGTTTTTAATAGCTTCTTGACGTATTTTAGTAGCTGTGCATGTTTCTTTTTCAATTTCTACAAAAGGTAAAATTTCTTTTGCTTTTTCGCATAAATCATAAACATCATAAAGAGACATTGTTGTTTGATTAGTCATAACATATTTTTTAGTAGGATCTAATGTTTTTAAATCATCTCTATTTGTTATTAAATGAATTCTTTTTTCATCAATTGAAATTGCGCCTTCTGCTTCAGGATGTCCCTTTTTACCAATATACAAAATTTCATAACCTTCATTTAATTTATCTTGAATAAGATCATGAGTTTTAATTACATCTAAACAAGAGGCATCAATTACTTCTAAACCTTTTTCTTTCGCTTTATCAAATACTTTTTGACTTGCTCCATGAGCAGTAATAATGACTTTTCCTTCATTGATTTCATCTAATAGTTCTAATCGTGTTTTTCCTTTGATATCAATTGTTTGAATTCCTAAATCTTCTAAGGCATTTACAATATATTGATTATGTACAATCATTCCTAGAATATAAACAGGTGTTGTTTGGTGTGCTTGTTTTTTAGCTATTTCAATTGCACGAACAACGCCTTTACAATAACCTCTAGGAACAATACCTTTTACTAACATCTTTTATCACCTCAAAGATGATTATAACATATTTTCAAATATTTCATTGTTTTCTTTAGAAATTGGTTTTAATTCCTTTTCTATTTCATCAAAATCTATGTCATTTAAATGATTCATTGCTTTTAATAAAGTCAAACCTTGTTTGGTATTATCAATTAATGGTTTTACTTGATAGATAATAGGAATAACTTGATTTGCGATTTG
Organism: Faecalibacillus sp. H12; assembly: GCF_013361255.1. Taxonomy (NCBI): domain Bacteria; kingdom Bacillati; phylum Bacillota; class Erysipelotrichia; order Erysipelotrichales; family Coprobacillaceae; genus Faecalibacillus; species Faecalibacillus sp. H12. The sequence goes on from NZ_JABWDK010000002.1 coordinate 158,753, forward strand.
AATACCTCGTATCGTTGTATGAAGAGTATGTTGTAAATTAAATTTTTTAGGCATTCTTTGAAAATAAGGATACATCTGAGGTTGATAGTAATAATAATTGGGGTTTTGATAAGGATACATAAAATCACCTACTATAAAATATGATAAAAAGATAAAAAAGTGAAACTTAAAAAGATAAGATAAAAATTACAAAGAAAAATAAAAACCCTTACATTGAAATAGAGGGTATGTTATACTCACAAATAGTGAGGTGTTTAAATGATTAGAATATTATTATGTTGTGGTGGGGGCTTTTCTTCAAGTGCTATTGCAACAAGGATGAAAAAAGAAATTAAAGAAAAAAATTTAGAAGATAAATACAGTATTGAATTTTTACCATTTGGTTTAGGATTAAAAGAATTAGACCGTTTTGATGTTGTTATTTTATGTCCACATTTGAAGGTAGAATTAGATAGAGCTTTAAAAAATCAAACAATTGATAAACCACTTTATTTACTTCCACCTAAAATGTATGGACTCATGAAATTTGATGAAATCATTGTCGATATTGAAGATGTAATGAAAATGTATCAAGAAAATCCAGTCGTACCTGTAAAATTTCCTGGAGAAGATAATTTATTACGTATTACTAGAGGTGTTGCTTATCGCCACGCACATCCTTTAAAATAGGGAAAGTTGTCGATCAATATAAGAAACCTGTTTTGCTTCTTTAATAATATCGTCTTTTTGAAAGTCTCCAATTAAAAAAGGGGACTTTTTATTATGCTTTTTAATATTTTTTAAAACAGTTACACGATCGTAATTGGCATAACAATAAAGGCAACTATGTAAACACGTATTATAAACGCCAATATCATTATTTAATAAACAACGGCATCCTTGTCTAGCTTCATTTATTTTAGGTAGTTTTAATGAATGGCCTAGAGCTCTTTCAATAATTTGTTGATTCATACATCCACTTGTATAAACACCTGTTGTTTTTAAAGATTCATTTTCGTGACATGTATAGATTTCAAAGTTATATTTTTTTCCAATTTCTACAAATTTTTGACAAAGATAGATTTGATCTTTTTGATTTACTTCTTGAACTTCTTTAAAATTCTTTTTTGTTTTTTGATATAAATCGATAAAACTAATGACACATTGATGAGTATATCCAGTTAGTTTTTGACACATTTTTTCAAAGATTCGAAGATGATATTCAATGGTATAATAATCATTTAAAAAGATAGGGTCATAACGCCAACCAATACAATGACTTCCTATTTTTTTAGATAATTCAATGAAGCTACGAATAATTTCATTTTTATTGGGAACATAGGGTTCAATCGTTTGATTGTAAGGGGTGATTGTTACAAACCAGAATTGTTTATAGTCTTTAATTAAATCTAGACGTGAAAGCATTGGTTTAGGATTTTTAGTACAAAAACAAATAATATCAATGACTTGAGGATCTAAAATATATTTTGTGACTTGATGAGGGAAATAGGGATTACGAACACAGACAAAACCTTCTTGAATACGATTAAAAAACCAGTCACTAAAAAAGGCAGGAATATCTGTACGATTACCAGTATTTAAGATCATCTAATCACCTCCAACAAGAATATTATAGAATAATTATAAAAATCCATCCATAATATTTGTTGAAATGTATCAAAAATATGGTATAATAACGTGACTAAAAAAAGAAAAAAGGAGGATTTTATGGCAACTTTTCAAGATTTTAAATTACAAGAATATTGTAATCAAGTAATTAAAGAGTTAGGTTTTAAAAAGCCAACCCCAATACAAGAAAAAGTCATTCCCCTTGTATTAAAAAATAGAGATATTATCGGGATTTCACAAACAGGGACAGGTAAATCACATGCATTTTTATTACCAATCATGTCTCGTATTGATGTCAATAAAGATTGTGTGCAAGCTGTTATTACAGCACCAACAAGAGAACTTGCTTCTCAATTATTTAATAACGCTAAAACATTTACAAAATATTTACCAGAATTACGTGTTTCATTGATTGTTGGAGGAAGTGACCGTCAAAGAGCTGTTAATAAACTTTCAACACAACCACACGTGGTTATTGGAACACCAGGACGTATCAAAGATTTATCTTTAGATGCGCAAGCTTTACAAATTACAACAGCAAAAACTTTTGTAGTCGATGAAGCAGATATGACATTAGAATTTGGTTATTTAGAAGATATTGATGCTGTGGCAGGAAAAATGGCTGATGATCTACAAATGATGGTTTTCTCAGCAACGATTCCACAAAATCTAAGACCATTTTTAAAGAAATATATGCAAAGTCCAATTACTATTGAAATCGATAGTAAACTTGCTACAACAGCCAATGTTGAACATATTTTACTCGCAACAAAGCATCAAGATCGTTATGATGTTTTAAAGAAGATCATGGCAACAATTGATCCTTATATTTGTATTATTTTCGCGAATAAAAGAACAGAAGTATCAAAGATTACGCGACAATTAAGAGAAGATGGTTATAAAGTTGGAGAAATTCACGGAGATTTAGAACCTCGTGAAAGAAAGAAAATGATGCGACAAATCAATAACAATGAATATCAATACATTGTTGCTACAGATATTGCTGCACGTGGAATTGATATTGATGGTGTTTCTCATGTCATTAATATGCAATTTCCAACAGAACCTGATTTTTATATTCATCGAAGTGGACGTTCAGGGCGTGGAAACTATACAGGTATTTGTTATAGTATGTATGATACAACGGATGAAAAAAATATTGCAATTCTTGAAAGAAAAGGGATTGAATTTAAGAATATGCAACTTAAAAACGGACAATTTGTGGATTTAGGACAAAGAGAAAAACGTAAAAAACGTATTCGTCAACAAACTGAACTTGAAAAACAAGTTCAAATGATTATCCGTAAACCTAAAAAAGTGAAACCAGGATATAAAAAGAAACGTAAATATCAAGTTGAACAAGTTGTACGTAAACAAAAACGTGCGATGATTCGTGATGATATCCGTCGTCAAAAGAAAGAACGTGCCCGTCAAGCACAAATCGCTAAACGTATGGAGGAAGGCAATGATAATTGGTAGTCATGTCTCAATGTCTGGAAAAGACATGCTTTTAAGTTCAGTAAAAGAAGCTTTATCTTATGGCGCTAATACGTTTATGTTTTATACAGGTGCACCACAAAATACGAGAAGAAAAGCTATTAGTGAATTAAAGGTGGAAGAGGCAAAAGCTTTAATGAAGGAAAATAACATCGATTTAAAAAATGTTGTTGTTCATGCACCTTATATCATTAATCTTGCTAACACGGTTAAAGAAGAAACTTTTGAATTAGCTGTTAACTTCTTAAAACAAGAACTCCAAAGATGTCAAGATATTGGGACATCGATTCTTGTTTTACATCCTGGAAGTCATGTAAAAGCTGGAGAAGAAGTAGGTCTTCAACAAATCATTAAAGGTTTAAATGAAGTATTAAAAGATACACCTTATCAAGGAAAGATTGCCTTAGAAACAATGGCAGGAAAAGGCAGTGAGTTAGGAAAGACATTTGAAGAAATCAATTATTTGATTTCTCATTGTGATTATCCTGAAAAATTAGGTGTTTGTTTAGATACGTGTCATATTCACGATGCAGGTTATGATTTATCAAATTTTGATGCAATCTTAGATGAATTTGATCAAGTGATTGGTTTAGATCGTTTACTTGTTGTTCATTTAAATGATTCTAAAAATGTTAAAGGGGCTCATAAAGATCGTCATGCAAATCTTGGCTTAGGTGAGATTGGTTTTGATATTTTAAATGAGATTGCTCATAATGAAAGAATAAAAGATGTTCCTAAGATTTTAGAAACACCTTATATTGATGGTAAAGCTCCTTATAAAGAAGAAATAGATATGTTGAAAAATCAAGAATTTAGAAATATTGAATGATGATTTTGAAACAAAGATTTCAATTTTAAACTAGTGGCAACACTAGTTTTTTTCATAATTGATTGAAATAGAATAGGTAAATAATGTTCACTACAGAGTAAAAAACGGTTTTGATCTATCACTTGATAGATTGCCTTCAAATCTTCTTCATTTAGCTCTAATGCTTGTATTTCCTTATTGCTTCTAAAATCTTCATACGATAAAAAATGTTCAATGAATAAATTTTCCATAGTTTTACGCCTCCATAGTTATATATATGAAAAAAAGATGGTTATTATGAATTAACCATCTTTAAAATTTCATCTTTGAGCGTTTGTACCATATCTTCTTGTTTAACTTTTTTAATAATTTTTCCTTTTTTAATCAATAATCCTTCTTTAACACCACCGGCAATACCAATATCGGCATTTTTGGCTTCACCTGGACCGTTAACTGCACAACCCATAATGGCTACGGTAATATCTTGATGGATATTATTTAAGAAATCTTCAATTTCTTTAGCGACTGGAATCAAATCATATTGAATTCTTCCACAAGTTGGACAAGATACAAGGGTAGGAACATTTTTAATTAACCCCAATTCTTTAAGCAATGTTTTTGCTACTTTAATTTCTTCTACAGGATGATCACTTAAAGAAACACGAATCGTATTTCCAATTCCTTGATATAATAAAGTACCAATACCTAAAGAAGATTTAATTGTTCCTCCAAGTTTTGTTCCTGCTTCTGTAACCCCTAAATGAAGGGGACAATCAAAGGTTTCACTAGCAAGTGTATAGGCCTCAATTGTAAGCATTGTATCGGAAGATTTTAAAGAAATACAATAATCATGGAAATCTAGACTTTCCAAAATATCAATATGTTTCTTTGCACTTTCAATCATTCCTTTAGCAGTAGGACGACCATATTTTTCTAAGATATCTTTTTCTAAAGAACCACTATTGACACCAATACGAATAGGAATATGATGTTCTTTACAAGATTCAACAACGGCTTTTACCTTTTCAATACTTCCAATATTTCCAGGATTGATACGGATTTTATCAATTCCTGATTCAATCGCAATCAAAGCTAAACGATAGTCAAAATGAATATCGGCAACTAAAGGAATGTGCACTTGTTTTTTAATATCTGCTATCGCATATGCATCTTCTTTGTCAAAAACAGCCATTCTAACCATTTCACAACCGGCATCTTCCAATTCTTGAATTTGTTTAACGGTTGCTTCTACATTTTTAGTTTTGGTATTTGTCATGGATTGAATAATGACATGATTATTACCACCTAATGTTAAATTTCCTACTTGAAACGCTCTTGTTTGTTCTCTTTTCATTTCTATCACCTAATACTATTATAAATTATTTTACCAGCTTTTCAAATTCATTTAACAAATCTTCAAAATAATGGAAAGCATCATCATAAAGAGCGTCATCTAAAGGATCAACACCCGCATGACTTAATAAGTCAACAGGAGATTCTTTTCCACCTGATTTTAAGAAGTTTAAATAACGTTCAACTTGTTGCGTGTCACCATTTAATATACGTTTCACGATAGCTAAAGCAACAGTCATTCCTAAAGTATATTTATAAACATAATAATCATAATAGAAATGAGGAACATAATAACAAGACCAACCTACAAGTTCATCCATTTTTACATCTTCACCAAAGTATTCTTGATTCAATTTTGCATAAAGATCAGTCATGATTTTAGAAGACATGGGTTCATTGTTTTTAGCCATTTCATGAAGACGGTGTTCAAAGTCCGCAAACATTGGTTGTCTAAAAATAAGACCAACACAATTTTCTAATTGTTCATAAATATAATAAGCTTTTTCTTCTTTAGATGAAGCATGATCCATCATATAGTTGATAAGTAAAGTTTCATTAACGGTTGAAGCGACTTCAGCGACAAAGATACGATAATTACTATTAATATAATCTTGATTATGGCTTGATAAATACGTATGCACACTATGACCTAATTCATGGATCATAGTTGATAAAGAATTATAATCGCCAATGAAATTCATTAAAATATAAGGTTGTGTTAGGTAACTTCCGCTACTATAAGCGCCACCACGTTTACCAACAGTAGGATAGTAATCGATCCATCTTTCCTCTTTAGCACGATTAATAATAGCTAAATAATCTTTACCAAAAGGTGCTAAAGATTGATTAATGATGTCAAAACATTCTTCAATTGTAAATTTCTTAGAAACACTTTTTACAAGCGGAACTGATAAATCATAATTATAAAGTTCATCTAGCCCAAGAATTTCTTTTTTTAAATGATTATAGCGATGGAATAAATAGCGATATTCATTATTTGCTTTATCTAAAATTTTAAAGAATAAATCAGTAGGGACATCATCATTAAAAACACTTGCTGCAAGTGGTGAATCAAAATGACGGATATCACTATAAAAAGCATCTTTTTTCATAACCCCTGAAAGCGTAGAAGCAAAAGTATTTTCAAAACGCTGATATTCTTTAAAGAAATGATGGTAGGCTTGTTTTCTAACGTCTCTATTTTTGTTCTTTAAAAATTCATTAAGTGTTGCTTGATTTAATGTTTTCTTTTGACCATTGACTTCAACATCTTCAAATTCTAGGCGTAAAGAATCAAAAACTTGTTCTGCTAATTCAGATATATTGTCTACTTTTGCAACCAATTCTTCTTGTTCTTTATCTAATAAATGAGGTTTAAATGCTAAAGCATTTTCTAAAGAATACCGATAAGATTTTAAACGTTTATCTTTTAAATATTCTCTTACTGTTTCATCATTTTCAACGATTTCATTATCAACAAAAACAAGTTTAACACTTGATTGTTGAATGAGTGACATCACTGTTGCCAACATCTTTTGATATTCTTGATTTTTAGGTTCTACATCGCAGTTTAAATGCGCAAAGCAATAGGCTTTACTTACAAGCATGGACATTTCGTCACGCTTTGATAAAAAACGTAGAAGCGTTTCAATGCTTTCTGTAAGCTTTCCTTGAAATGAAGTCAATTCATCAAGTAATTGTTGACTGACTTCTATATCATGATAAAACTCTTGAGGATCTTGATAAATTTTAGAGAGATCCCAAGTATATTTTTCTTCTATATCTTTTCTTTCCATAAATACATCTCCTTGTAATGTAAAAATATTTTACTCTTATTTTATTTCAAAGTCTATTAACATTATAATCAAGAAAAGAAAGAATAAACAAAAAAACCAGACATTTGTCTGGTTTCAATGATTAGATTGAGTTAACTAATTTAGCTAATTTAGATTTTTGTCTAATAGCGTAGTTTTTATGATGGATTCCTTTGTTTACATAAGAATCTAATTTGCTAGAAGCGATTACTAATGCTTTTTCAGCAGCTTCTTTATTTCCAGCTTCAACTTCAGCTCTTACGTTTTTGATTGCAGTTTTTAAAGCTGATTTATAAGAAGCGTTTTTAGCTCTTTTTTTGTTATCGTTTTTATAACGTTTAATTTGTTGTTTCATATTTGCCATGATCTTTCACCTCGCTTTGCAATTTGCCATTTCATTATATATAAAAAGTCAAGTAATTGCAACAATTTTGTGTAATTTGTTGGAAATAAGGTAATAATTTTTAAGGTGAGAATATGAATAAGTACAATACACATAGTGATTTGGCGAAAGAATCTTTAGAATTATTAAAGGAAGGAAAACATTATAAGCGCTTTATTGAAAAAATGGATAATTTTTCAATAGAAACCTATGAATTTTTAGAAGATACGGATTATTTGAAAAAGGGAAAGTATATCGAAATTTTTTTTAAAGAATCTTTTATGTCAATTAGTCAACATGTGACTCGACTTTTAAAAGAGATGATAGATCAAAATGATTATCCCCGTATTTTAATTATTGGACTAGGAAATCCTTATTTAACCAGTGATGCCATTGGACCACGTACCTTAAGAGACATTCGTGTGACTCATTATTTAGATGATGGTCTTAAGTTAGAAAACCATTATTATGATATTTTATCATTGACACCAGGTGTGATGTATCAAACAGGAGTTGAGACAGTTGAAGTGATTCAAGCAATGGTTAATCAGTTTCAGATTGATTTAGTGATCGCTATTGATGCTTTATGTGCAAGAGATTATCAAAAATTAGGACATGTGATTCAAATTAACAATGTTGGGATTCATCCAGGGAGTGGTATTGGTAATCATCGTCAGGCCATTCAAGAAGAAACTTTAGGATGTCCTGTCATCGCAATTGGTGTTCCTACAGTGATTTATGCCAGTTCCATTGTAAGAGATGTTTTTCAATTAATGAAAGACTATTTTGGGGATGCTTTGGATATAAAAAATAAATTAAAGATTGGTAAAAGAAAGAAATATGAAGGAGAGCTTTCTGTAAGTCAACAACAGTATTTATTAGGGCATGTAGGAAGTCTTGAACAAGAAGAATTAGAATCGTTGCTTTATGAAATACTGACACCAGTTGATCGTAATTTTGTGATGTCTGATAAACAAATTGACGAAACGGTAGAAAAGGTAAGTGCCATTCTTTCAAAGGCTTTAAATGACTTAAGGTATAATTCTTGATTTATTTCATATATTTGAATACATACAAGGAGAGCGCCTATGAAAATAAAAGTATCTATTCAAATTATTTTCAAAATAATGATCATTGTTTTAATGATTATCTATTTACCTTCTTATAGTCATCAAAATGTTAAAGTTTTTAAAGCAATTTCAACAACGGAAGCCTTGCAGACAAGCGTACCAGTTACCTCAAGTAAGAAAATTCATCTATATAATACACATCAAGGAGAAGAATATGTTGGATATAATGTAAAAGAGGGAGCAAGTTATTTAAAGGATTGTTTAACAAAAGAAGGTTATTTTTGTGATGTTGAACAAAATGATTTTGAAAACTATAAAAATATACATCGAATTGCATATAATCAATCTTATATTGTTTCAAAGATGTATTTAGAAAATTCTTTAAGAGAAAATGGGCAATATGATTTAGTCATTGATTTTCATCGAGATAGCCTTGATAAAAAATATTCTACACTGGTTTATAATCAAAAAAGTTATGCTAAGATTTTGTTTGTCGTAGGAAAAAGTAGTGGAAAATTTGATATGGTCAATCAATTATCTACAGAACTTTCTAACAGGGCAAATGAGAAAGTGCCAGGATTATCTAAAGGAATTATGGTAAAGAAAAATCATTACAATCAAGGGATTTGTGATCATACGATTTTAATTGAATTTGGAGGACAAAATAATACGAAAGAAGAAGTCCAAAATACAATCGAAGTGATGTCTCAAGTAATTAAGGAGTATTTACAATGAAAGAACTTTTAATTGATTTTACAATGGTCGGTTTATTATTATTTTGTATGAATGGTTTGTTGAATAATCATTATATTCAAAATGAAATGGTTTCTAAAAATATTGTTGCTTTTGAACAAAATGTACAAAAACAAAAAGAAGTTAATTCAGATGAAGGTCTCTATGATAATCAAAAAGATAATACACTTTCTTTAATTGTTAAAAAGATAAGTCAAATTTGTATCCAAATAATTCAAACAATTGTCTTGCTTATCTCTCAATTTATTAGTAATATCTTATAGAAGGAAGTGAAAAGAATGAATCAATTAAAAATCGTATTTATGGGAACAGCAACTTTCTCTGAAGCTGTTTTAAAAAACTTAATTCAACATGATTACAACATCGTCCAAGTTGTTTCACAACCAGACCGTCGTGTTGGAAGAAAAAAAGAACTTAAAATGCCTGAAGTTAAAGTTGTGGCCTTAGAACATGATATACCCGTATTTCAACCACAACGTATCAAAGATGATTATCAAGCCATTATAGATATGCAACCTGATTTAATTATTACAGCTGCTTATGGACAAATGATTCCACAAGAAGTTTTAGATTGCCCACGTCTTGGATGTATTAACGTTCATGCGTCATTACTTCCAAAATATCGTGGAGGAGCACCTGTTCATTATGCCATTTTAAATGGAGATGAAAAAACAGGAGTAACAATTATGTATATGGTAAAAAAGATGGATGCAGGAAATATCATTTATCAAAAAGAAACGCCTATTTCTAATGATGAAACAGTAGGAGAACTTTATGATCGTTTATCTATTTTAGGAGCTGAAGCGATTATTGAAGCAATGCCTGCTATTATTGAGGGGACAAATGAATCCATTCCTCAAGATGAATCAAAAGTAACATATTCTCCGGTTATTTCTAGAGAACAAGAAAAAATTGATTTCAATAAGCCAGCAGTAGAAGTTTATAACCATGTAAGAGGATTAAATCCTTGGCCTGGAGCTTATACAACGTATCAAGGAAAAACAGTAAAAATCTATCAAGGGCTTGTACATAATTGTCCAAATGCTATGACACATCACGCACACCAAGAACCTGGAACAATCGTGAAGATTTTTAAAGATGCTATTGGTGTAAAGGTACAAGATGGGGTTTATATTATTACTGAATTCCAATTAGAAGGTAAGAAACGTATGCTGGTAAAAGATTATCTTAACGGGCATAATATTTTTGAAGTTGATCAAAAGTTTGAATAGCGCTGAGGCGCTATTTTTTATATGTGACAACTTTTCGATAACCTGTTTGAAAATCAACTTCATTTTCTAAAGTTTCATGATTTTTTAAATGTTCAATATTTCTAATAACAAGCTCTGTATAATAATTACGAACACTTTGCCAAGCAAAACCACCTGAACTATGAGGAGTAATTAAAACACGATCATAGCTCCATAAAGGTGAAGTTGCAGGTAAAGGTTCTTCTTCCACAACATCTAAACCAACACCATAAAGATGCCCTTGATTTAATACTTCTATTAAATCTTTATTACTGATGGCACTTCCACGACCAACATTGATTAAGACAGCATCTTTTTTCATTTTTAATAATTTATCTCTGTTAAAAATATGAATTGTTTCTTTGCTTTGTGGAAGTGATAAAATCACAAAATCGCTTTGTGGTAAAATTGTATCTAAATCATTGATTGTTGCGACTTCATCAACATAAGGAAGCTCCTTTTGGACTCTTCTTTTAATAGCGGTAATATGACAATCAAAGGCTTTTAGTCTTTTCGCAATTTCATAGCCAATATCACCATAGCCAACAATACAAACACGACTATGATAAATTTCTTTTCCTTGCTTTGAAGGAAGCCAATTTCCTTCTTTCATTTGTAAAGCATACGTTTTTAAGCTTTTACAGAAAGTAATCATCATACCAATAACATGTTCACTAATGGCAATCCCATAACTTCCACTGGCATTAGTAAGTTTAGTGGTTTTATTTAAAATACCTTCTTTAATATATTGATCGCTTCCTGCACTATTAAGTAAGAGAGCTTGTAAATGTTCTTGATTTAAATTTAAATCAAGATGTGGATTTCCCACAATGACATCAACTTGATCAATATCTTCTTGAGTTGGTCTTCTTTTAATAAGAACAGTATCATTTATAAAATATTCTTGGATTTTTTTACTTTCGGCCTCTTGTAATGGGGCACATACTAAGATTTTCATAAATTCACCTCCAAGTACATTTTATCAAAAATTATTTTTTTCGCCAATTGGCACTAAAAGACTTGTTTTTACTTTCTTCAATACCACGATGTCCATAAGCTTCCACCGTATCAAAAAAAGTACAATCAAATTGATAAGCTTCTTGAATAGCTTCAATACCTAACTTTCTTTTGGTTGGTACTATGTCAAGATTTTTTATTATCGCTTGAATGTTAGATGAATGTCCATCCTTCTTTAAAAGAAGATTATTTTTTACCTTATGGGATTGTCTGTAAGAGAAATTCTTCTCAAAAAATGGAAGAATTTCTTTCTATGATTGAAAAGATTCTCTCGAAGTTATGAAAGTGTTTTCAAAATAAAATAAATTATAGTAAAATAAGATTAGATTGAAATAAAGGGGAAATGGCAATGAGAATGGTTGATTTAATAGAATATAAAAAGAATAATGGAGAATTCAATCAGCAACAAATTCAATTTATTATAGATGGTTATGTTGATGGAAGTATTCCTGATTATCAAATGTCAGCATTATTAATGGCAATTTGTTTTCAAGGACTTACTACAAAAGAAACGGCAATGCTTACACAAGCTATGGAATATAGTGGAGATATTATCGATTTATCGAAAATTGAAGGAATTAAAGTGGATAAGCATTCAACTGGGGGTGTTGGTGATAAAACATCTCTTGTATTAGGACCAATTGTTGCGGCTTGCGGTGGTAAAGTAGCTAAAATGTCAGGAAGAGGTTTAGGACATACCGGTGGAACATTGGATAAATTAGAATCGATACCAGGTTTTAATATTTATGTATCAGAAGAAGATTTTATCAAACAAGTCAATGATATTGGTTTAGCCATTATTGGACAAAGTGCCACACTTGTACCCGCTGATAAAAAAATTTATGCTTTACGTGATGTTACTGGAACGGTTTCATGTATTCCTTTAATTGCTTCATCCATTATGTCTAAAAAACTTGCCAGCGGGGCAGATACGATTTTATTAGATGTCAAATATGGAAATGGTGCTTTTATGCAAACATTAGAAGATGCCAAGAAACTCGCTCAAACAATGATTGACATTGGAAAACATTGTCATAAAGATACACGTGCAACTATTTCAAGTATGTCACAACCTTTAGGAAAGGCAATTGGTAATAGTTTAGAAGTCATTGAAGCAATTGAAACGCTTAAAGGAAATGGACCTCAAGATTTAGAGGAACTTTGTTTAAAAGCAGGAAGTACAATGCTTGTTCAAGCAAAACTTTATCAAGATGAAAAAGAGGCGTATAAAGCATTACAAGAGGTAATTTCTAATGGAAAGGCTTTAGAAAAACTCAAAGAAATGGTTCAAAGACAGGGTGGAAATGTTTCATATATAGAAAATCCTGAACTATTTGAAAAACCAAGTGTTATAATGGAAGTAACTTCAAAGGAAACAGGTTATGTCAAAGCATTAGAAGCAAAGAATTTAGGAATTGTTTCAATGAAATTAGGTGGTGGTCGCATGACTAAAGATGAAGATGTTGATCATGCTGTAGGACTTGTTTTAAATAAAAAAATAGGGGATCATGTAGAAATCGGTGAAACGTTATTGACTGTTTATGCAAGAAACAAAGTGAGTCAAGAAATCATAGAAGAAATTTATCAAAGTTATACAATTGTGGATGAATTTGTTGAAAAACCTATTTTGGTTGAAGAAATCATGAAGTAAGAGGTAAGAAAAATGAAGTATGTATTTTTTGATATTGATGGAACAATTCGTGGGAAAAGTAGAGAAATTACAAAAAGAAATAAAGAAGCTATTTGTAAGTTAAGAGAAAATGGACATAAGGCTTTCTTATGTACAGGAAGAGCACCTGTTTCGATTACACAAGATATTTTAGATGTAGGTTTTGATGGTGTTATTTCAGCAGCGGGAAGCTTTATTCAAATTGATGGTGAGTATATCTATGAAAACTTTTTAGATAGTAAGCTTTTACAACAAGCTATTGTTTTATTTTCTAATGCACAAGTTGGCTTTACTCTTGAAACGAAAGATGAACTTTTTCAATCAGGTTATGCTAGAGAGTACATGGAAAGAAGACAAATCAAAGATACACAAGCCAATCCAGAATTAGCTCGTTTCTTTGAAAAACGTAATCAAGCCTTCAAACCAATTACTGAATATGATCCTGGTAAAGATAAAGTGACTAAAATTGTTTTTATTGCATATGATAAATATGCATTGCTTGATACAGTGCCTCATTTAAGTAAAGATTTTAATGTCGTTGTTTTTTCTAAACCAGAAGATGATTTTATTAATGGGGAAATTATTTCAAAGAACTGTACGAAGGCAGATGCCATTGAAAGAGTGATGGATTACTATCATGCCAGTATGGAAGATACAATTGCTTTTGGAGATAGTATGAATGATTATCAAATGCTTGAAAAAGCAAATCAAGGAATTGTTTTTGAAGGAGCAAAGGAAAAGTTATTAGATATTGCTTATGATACTTTCAAAGATCCTGATCAAGATGGAATTGCCTTAAGCTTAGAAAAACTAGGCTTAATATAGAAAGGAAAGGTACGTATGGGAAATGTACTACTTGCAAGAATACTTGAATACTTTAATGGAACTCTTTTTTTAGATGATAATTATCGTTTTTGTGTATTCTTTATTGAAAATTATATAGATTTTTATAAAATGACATTAGAAGAGGTGGTTGAAAAATCAAAGATTTCTAAAGAAGCAATTTTAAATTTTTTAAGTCATTTGGGATTTGATGATTATACGTCTTTCCAAGATAAACTTTATGCCGATGTTATTTTAAGACAAGATCAAATTCGTTCAAGAATGCTTGGTTTAAAAATGGATGATCTTTTTAAACAAGTGCATTTATGTGATGATAAAGAAAAATTTATTGAAGATCTCGATCATATTTGTCATGATATTTCAACGTCTAAAAGAGTGGTTATTATTGGAGCACTTTATCCAATTTCTATTGCCGTTGAATTTCAAACAGATTTGATTACTTTTGGAAAGCCTGTTTTCCAATATCATTCTTTTGATACACAATTGGATCTCAATAAAGATGATTATGTTATATTTGTTTCGGCAACAGGAAGAGCTTATGATGCTTTCATGAATGATCATCAAGATTTTGATATCAATAGATCTCAATTCTTACTCATTACACAAAATAAAAAATATAAGAGTCAAATTGGGGATGAACGTGTGATCTATGTTGCAAGTTCAAGACATGATAGTATTGATTTTAACTATCGTTTGATGACAATCTTTGATATTATGCGAGTAACGTATTATAAAAAATATCATTTTATTTAAAGGGGAGGATGTTATGAATATACTACTTTCAAGAATTTTAAAATATTTAAATGGTACATTGTTTCTTGATGATGCGTATCGTTTTTGTGTATTCTTTATCCTTCATTATCAAAACTTTGGAGATTATTCGTTAGAAGAAGTTGCAAATGAATTAAAGACAACACCAGAAAGTATTTTAAACTTTTTAAAATATTTAGGTTTCTATGATTATCAAACATTTGTAGAAACTTATTATAAACATAAACGAATACGTCTTGAACAGATTGAAGAACGTATGGAAAATCTCAATATTTGTACGTATGTTGAACGCATTAAAGTTTCTAATGATAATAAAGAATTTTTAAAGAAAATAGAAGAAGTCTGTACAAAAATCCATGAATCAAAACGAGTAATTCTTGTAGGGGCTCTTTATCCTATGTCTATTGCGGTAGAATTTCAAACAGATTTAATTTCTTTTGGGAAAACAGTTTTACAATATCATACGTATGATAAAGATATGATTTTTAATGAAAATGATTATGTTATTTTTACTTCTTCTTCAGGAAGGTCTTTAGAAGGCTTTATGTATACAAGAACAAATCTTTCATTACAAAATACGACATCTTTGCTTATTACCCAAAATCCAACCTATGCAAGAAGAAAATTAACTACAGATACGATTCAAGTACCAGGAAGATTTGATGGTATTAACTTTAACTATCAAATTATGACGATCTTTGATTTAATTCGTGTGATGTATTATCAAAAATATATTGAAAAACAGGGATAACCTGTTTTTTTAAGGAGAAGCAATGAAACAAAAACTACTCAATTATCAACCTTTTAATGAACAAGAAGAAAAAGATAAAGAACTTTTACTTAAAGTGATTGAACAAAAAGATGTTCTCACACGTAAAAATACAATAGGACACTTCACTGTTTCTTGTTGGGTTTTAAATCAAAGTCATGATAAGGTTTTAATGTGTTATCATAAAATTTATAATTCTTGGTGTTGGCTTGGAGGACATGTTGATGGGCAAAAAGATTTTAAAAAAGTGGCATTAAAAGAATTTCAAGAAGAAAGTGGTTTAAAACATGTTCAGTTTTTAAAGGATGACCCTTTTTCAATTGAAGTTTTAACTGTTAATGGACATATTAAAAATGGAGTTTATGTATCCAGTCATCTCCATTACAATATTACCTATTTAATGGAAGCTGATGATCAAGAAAGATTAATTATTAAAGAAGATGAAAATAAAGGATTACAATGGTTTGACTTTGAAGAAGCTCTAAAAGCTTCTACAGAACCATGGTTGGTCGAAAATGTTTATAAAAAATTAAATAAAAAAATAGAAAAAGGTTACCATTAAATGATAGCCTTTTTCAAATTTTCTAAATCTTCTTCATTTGGATGATTTAGTGCTTCATAGTAGTTTTCAATAAGTAAATCAATATTTTTTGGTGCCTTGTCACTTTCTTTTAAAGAAAGATAACGTTGAAGAACAGAGTCAGGCATCTTTCCTTGACACATAAAACTTCCAACAACTTCATTGGTTGAATCAATGCTTTCTTTCACTTTGTTTATAATACGTTTAAAATATTCTTCGCTTTTTCCAAAACCAGCAGTTCCAAAGAGAAAGATTTTTTGATGATGCAATGTTTTTAAATAATCTAAAGTTTCTTGATTGGCGTTTCCTTTATCTGTCCAAAAACCAACATAGATTGTTTTTGAATCATTGATATTGTCTTTTAAAAAATCTCCAAGGAGTTTGGTGTTTCCTGTTTGACTAAAATAATGAATCATCTTTTACAACTCCTGCAACTTTTGTAATAGGCATTGCAAAGGCAATCCCTGTATTATGTTTTTTTAAACCACCCAAAGCTTTATCAATTGTATCAAAAACAAGATCTGTTTGTTCATCGTTAATAATGAAAAACATTGTTTTACTATCAGGACGTGCTTGTTCAAGGAAAAGTCTTAAAGAACCTAAGATATAACTTTCATCACTTTCTTGAATATAAGAAATCATTCCCTGAGAATCAAGAATCGTTCCACCACTTACTCCTGCTTTTTTTAAACTTGTTAATAAATTTTGTAAAAGTTCTGTTTTATGTAAAACAACAAATACTACTTGCATAATTGTCACCCCTCAATGTTATTGTACACTGATTTTAGTTTTTAAAAAAGATATTTCTCAAAGAGAAAATTATTTAAAAGTTTGAATGTGTTGGTAAAGAGCACCAATTAAATTAGCGTCATTTCTAAATTTACAAGGAACAATTTCAGGATGATAAACATCAAAGTGTAAATTATCAAAAATTTCATTCATATTTTTATTAATGAGTTCAATAAGTAATGGTTGGGCAGATATACCACCACCAATAGCCACTTTTTCACAATCAAAAATAATGTGTACATTAAAGATTTGAGTTGCGACTTCCTTGGCAAAAGCATCGATTCCTGCAATGACTTTTTCATTACCCTTATTAGCCATTTCAAAGATTTCAATTCCAGTATATTCTTTGTCTGTTTCAAGTGCCTCTTGAACACGTTGTAATAACCCAGAAATACCATTTCTCGTACACCAAGCATGATTCCAAGTAAAAGGATCTAAGTTGTTTGTTTTAATAAAAGAAAATTCACCCGCTGAAAAATGTTTTCCTGTATGAACTTTATGATCTTTAATCAAACATCCACCAATTCCTGTTCCTAAAATAACCACAGCGCCATCTTGAATATCTTGGAGATTTCCAAAACCAATTTCCGCATTGGCGGCACATTTAGCGTCATTACCAATTGTAATGTTTGTTGGACAACGCTTCTTTAAAACTTCTACAGTTTCTAATTTATCAATATAACGTAAAGCACCACCTGTATATTGATAGCCTCTTTCAGGATCAATGATACCAGGCATAGAAAGAGCCATACCATCGATCTGATCTTGAAATTGATCATAGATTTTTCCAATTGTTTCAATAAAGTTTTCAAGGGTGTCCATAGGAGTTGGTACACTTGATTTTTCTAAAATAGTTAAATCTTCTTGCAATAGCGCATATTTGATGGCACTGCCTCCAACATCTAATGTTAAATATGTTTTCATAAACTTCCTCCCATATATTATTATATAATAGAAGGGATGAAATAGGTATCATTTTTGTTTATTCATATCTTTTAAACAAGGCCCTTCAATAAGTTTTCCATAACAATCAAAAACAGATTGATGACAGGGACAATGCCATATTTGATTTTTTTCATCAAAAGAAAGTAGACCTTTTAAATGAGGACAGTAGGGAGAAAAATAATGATAAATGCCTTGCTTATCTAAATAAACAGCATAGAGTTTATGATTGATTTTCATTAATCCTCCTTGACCTCTTTGTAAATTTTTCTTGGTATGAAAATGAAATTTGACATAACCAAGATAAAGGTGATGAAGCATTTGTTTCAAATATATTTTAGAATAGCTTAAAGAATAATAATGACAAGAAAATAAGGAAAGATAGGCATTATCGTTATTTAAATAAAGATCTTTAATGATTTTAGACGCTAAAAAAGAATTTGTCATACCCCATTTTTGAAAACCATAAATAAAATATTCATGTTCTTTATAACGCCCCATATAAGGAATACCTCTTAAAGGAATCGTATCTTGTGCAAACCAGTCTTTACTCTTAGAATTAATAACTAAAGCATGATTTTTTAAAGGACGATAACTTTCTGTAAGATCAATAGAGAGGGTACATTGATTTCCTGTTCTTTGTTTTAAATCAATATTTTCTAAAGATTGAAACATTTTTAAAAAGTAGAAACCTTTTTTTATAAAAGGATAACGCGAGGCATGAATGAGATCTTGGCAGATAATACGATGTCCTTGTACATAGACAAGAAAATCGTTTTTTCTTTTTATGATTTTATCAACACGACTATGTTCATAAAATTGAACATTTTTCTTTTGACAACATTCCACAAGATGATAGAGATATTTTAAAGGATGAAAGATATATTGATGATGCAAACTGATTGTTTTTAAATGTTTTTGATTGTCAAAAACAGTTTCACCAAAGAGGTGTAAATAATGTTGTTCTTTTTCAAGCATTCCAACATTTTTTAAATCATCGGTATATAAAGACATCGTACATTCTTTTAAACAACAATCGATTTTTTCTTTTTCAATTAAATCTTTAATACCTTTCATTGCTTCTTTTTGACTTTGATAGTAGAGATAAGCTGTTTCAATATTATAATGTTTTACAAGTTTTTGATAAATAAGACCTTGTAAAAGAGTAATTTTAGCCGTTGTATGTCCACTGGTATGACTACCTAAAAGATTCTTTTCAACAATAGTTATTTGTTTACCTGTTTCTTTTAATTGATAAGCGCATGAAATGCCGGATAGACCACCGCCAATAATAAGAATATCGGTTTTTATATCTTTATTTAATTGTTTAAAACAAGGATGTTGACTTGTCTTTTGCCAATAAGATTCATTCATAAAATCACCTGCTTTATTATGAAACAAAAACGCATTTTTTATACAGAAAATGATATAATAATCAAAAGGATAAAAAAGATTTATAAATTTTGGAGGTATACATGAATATAACAGTTTATTTAGGGGCAAGTAATGGAAATGATCAAAATCTTATTTTAGCAGCAAGAAAACTTGGAAAGTGGATTGGCGAAAATGGACATACACTTGTTTATGGAGGCTCTAAATGTGGTTTAATGGGAGAATTGGCGGAAAGTGTATTAAAGGCAAAAGGAAAAGTCATAGGTGTGGAACCACAATTTTTCATTGATGCCGGTTTTGATTATCCTAAAATAACACAATTAATTGTGACACAAGATATGAGTGAAAGAAAAACAAAAATGATTGAATTAGGGGATGCTTTTATTGCTTTTCCAGGAGGAACAGGAACTTTAGAAGAAATTACAGAAGTCATGTCTAAAGTTTCATTAAAACATTTAAAGACACCTTGTATGCTTTATAATTTAAATGGATATTATGATGATTTAAAGAAACTTTTAGATAAGATGATTACTTTTGATTTATCCTCTAAAGAAAAACAAGAAGGTATTTATTTTGTGGAAAATTTAGAGGAAATAAAAGAAATATTAAAAAAAGAAAATCGATGAAAATGATTTTCTTTTTTTACAAAATCAACTACAATAAAGGCATTGGAGGATTATTATGAAAGTACTAGCAAGTGATTATGATGGAACATTATTATTTAATGAAAAATTTAAAGAAGGGGATTTAAAGAAAATCAAAGAGTTTCAAAAAGCGGGTAATTTATTTGGTTTATGTAGTGGAAGACCTTTTAAAGGCATCTATGAATTTTGTAAGCCTTATATTGATTTTGATTTCTATATTCTATGTACAGGAGCACTTGTACTTAATAAAGAAAGAGAAGTTATTTATAAAAGTACGATTTCTAAACATTTATTGCATGAATTTTATGATCGTTATCAAAAAGATTATGATATTTTTATTCAAGCTAATATGCAAATCTATACATTTTTAAAAGAAGACTTAGGTCCAATGGTTAGACAAGTTATTACTTCTTTAGATGAAGTAGAAGGAGATATTTATGGTTTATCCATGAATGCAAAAACAGATGAAAACGCTAAAAAAGTGTGTCTTGATATTGAAGAACATTTTCCTGAATTAACTGCACATCAAAATAAAGAATATATTGATATTACTGAAAAAGGATGTTCTAAAGGTTTAGGAATTTTAAAATTAAAAGAATTAATGCATTTAGAGGAAGTTGCCGGAATTGGGGATTCGTATAATGACATTCCTATGTTAGAAACAGTGGATCATTCTTTTACTTTTCCAACATCACCAGAAAGTTTAACATCGATTGTTGATGATGTAGTTGATAGTGTGGAAGAAGCGCTTGATATTTTAATGAAAGAATAATGAAAATATTACAACAACTTAAAGAAAATCATTATACCGAATCAGAACAACAAGTCATTGATTATTTATTAGATCATTTAGAAGATTTAACTTTACTTTCAATCAATGATCTGGCAAAAAAGAGCTATACTTCAAATGCCACGATTATTCGTTTATGTCATAAAGTAGGCTATCAAGGGTATCGACAATTTAAATTGGCTTTATTACAGGAACTTGAAGCTAATAAATATATGGTAAGTCAAGTAGACTATACAATCCCATTTCAAGTCAATGAAACAAGTGAACAAATCATTCAAAACATGTTTTCTCTTTATCAAGAAAGTATTCAACAAGTCTATCATCATTTATCTATTGAGACCTTAAATAAAATAGCAACATTGATGGTACAAAAGAAAAGAGTTTTTATTTATGGTTATGGCGATAGCCAAATAACAGCAGCAAACTTTATTAATAAACTTGCAAAGCTTAACTTATTTCCTGTCTTAGCAACTCAATACGGGGAAGAAATCTATATTTCCAAACAATTACAGCCAGGAGATTTTGCTTTGTTTATCTCTTATAGTGGAGAAAATACATCCCTTTTAGAATGTATGAAAATCTTAAATCAAAAAGGAATTCAAACAGCTTTGGTTACTGCTAATCTTCAAAGTCCACTTGTTGTTTATAGTCAATATCAGATTATGATTCCTGACTATGAAAAACAAAACAAGATTGCAACCTTTTATTCTCAACTTGCTTTTATGTACATCTTAAATAATTTACATGCCCTTATTTATCATCTTAAAAATAAGTGAACCAAAAGTTCAGTTTAACTGAGCTTTTTTTCATTTACCTTGAACCTTATTTCCATAATGAGATGCATCTCTTAAAAAGAGAAAGAAGATATGCTATAACAAAATTGAGGTGAAAGAGATGACAAAAGAAGAAGTCTTACAATTAGAAAAAGAACTTTCTTTTCAAGAATTCAATAATCATGATGCCTATCAATTAGGACAAATCATTGTAGATCATATTGAAAAGAATCATTTAAAAAATGTTAGAATCCGTATTGTTTTAGATAAAGATATTGTTTTTCAATATTTAATGGATGGTAAAAAAGGAGTCATTTGGCTTGATCGTAAACAAAAAACAGTTGAAAAATATGGACATAGTAGTTATTACATCTATTTAGAAAATGAAGAAAATAAAACATATCAAGAAGATGAAAAAGATGAAAGTCTTGTTATTTGTGGAGGAGGTTTTCCTTTAATTATTCATGATGAATTAAGAGGAAGTATTCTTGTTTCAGGGCTCGTCCATGATGAAGATCATCAAGTCATCGTTGATTGTTTAAGGAAACTAAAAGATGAAGGCACTTGCAAGTGATATAGATGGCACACTTGTTTTTAATCAACAAATAAAAAAACAAGATAAAGAGGCTATTGAAAAGTATCAAAAAGAACATCTTTTTGGAGTATGTAGTGGAAGGCCTCGATGTGCCCTGTTTGATTTAGAAAAGCTAAAATTAGATTTCTATATTCTTTCTTCAGGAGCAATGATCTTAGATAAAGGTTTAAATATCATTCAAGATTTTTCAATGAAAAAAGAAATCGTTCAACAAATCTTTAATGAATATAAAAAGAAAGCACACATCATTTTACAAACAGGAAATGCAGATGTCTTTTATGCAACCCTTAAAGAAGATTATAATCCTAAATTAAAAATCATTTCTTCTTTTAAAGAAGTAGAGCATGAAATAATTTATGGCATATCTCTTGTTTTTAAAGATGACAAAATAACCAAGAAAGCTTGTCTTGAAATTAATCAAAAATATCAAGAAGTTGAAGGTTTTCAAAATAGAAATTCAATTGATATTGTAAGAAAAGGCTGTTCAAAAGGAACAGGGATCAAAATCATTAAAGATTATTATCACTTAGAAAAGGTAGCAGGAATAGGGGATTCCTATAATGACTTACCGATGTTAAAAGTCGTAGATACAGCCTTTACTTTTAAAACATCCCCTCAAGAAATACAAAAACAAGTACATTATTGTGTTAATGATATTGCTGAAGCAATAGCGTTATTGGAGGTAGAAAAATGAATTTTGGAATTATAGGTTATGGAAACATAGCGCGTAAGTTTGTTAAAAGTATTACTTATACTAGTGGGGGAAAAGTGCATGCCATTGCCTCACATTCTTTAGATGAAAACGACAGTTACTTACAAAGTCATCCTTTAGTTAAACTTTATCGTGATTATGAGGAACTTTTAAAAGATGAAGATATTGAGGCCGTTTATATTGCAGTTCCTCACTATGAACATAAAAAATGGATTATAGAAGCCATTAAACATCATAAAGCGGTTTTATGTGAAAAACCACTTGTCTTAAAAAGTGAAGATATTGATGAAATTAATCAATATGTTAAAGAATATCAAGGCTATTGTTTAGAAGCTTTTAAAACAAAATTTAATGTAGGTTTTGATCATTTAAAAGAAGATTTAAAGTTGATTGGAAAATTAAAATCAATTGAAGCAAACTTTTGTTTTGATGGGACAGATAAAAAAGATTCTTACTTGTTTGATCCAAAACAAGGTGGGGCTTTAAATGATGTAGGAAGTTATGTCGTTGGTTTTGTCCTTGGTTTAGTGGATGCACCAGTTGAAAGTGTTGAATCTCATATTGAAAAAGAAAATGAGATTGAAATGAATTTTAAAGCAACTTTAAATTTTAAAAATGAAATTCAAGGAAAAGTAGAAGGTTCAATTAATTATAATAAAGAACGTTATGCTTTAATTAAAGGAGAAAAGGGAGAAATCTATGTCCCAATGTTTAACCGTGTAGTTGAATACACAATTCATTTAGAAAATGAAGTCATTCAAAAAACATATCCAATTGAAGGAGATGACATGACTTTAGAAATACAAGCTTTAATTAATCATAATCAATCAACACATACATTACAAGATTCAAAAAAATTACAAGAAACAATTGAAAAAATTAGAGAGGAAGCAAAATAATGAAACTAGGAATTTTAGGAACAGGAATGATCGTTAAAGATGTTCTTACCATGTATCATGAACTTGGCGTTGAAAAGACTTATCTTTTTTCAACAAAAAAATCAAAATCACAAGCATTAGAACTAATTGAAAAATATCATTTAGATAAAGTTTACACAGATTATGATGAATTACTTCAAAGTGATGTTGATACAATTTATTGTGCTTTACCTAATCATCTACATTATGAATTTTCAAAAAAAGCTTTAGAAAATGGTAAAAATGTCATTATTGAAAAACCAATTACAGCGAATAGTAAAGAATTAGAAGATTTAATTGAAACCGCCAATAAAAAGAATTTAATGATTTTTGAAGCTATGAATTTACATTACACACCTGCTTTTCTTTCATTAAAAGAAGATTTAAAGAAATTAGGAGATATTAAAATTGTTTCATTTAACTATTCGCAATATTCATCAAGATATAATGCTTTTAAAGAAGGAACAATTTTACCAGCTTTTGACTTTCATAAAGCTGGTGGAGCTTTAATGGATTTAAATGTTTATAACATTCATGCTTTAATCGATTTGTTTGGGAAACCTGTTTATCATAAATATATGGCAAATATTGAAAGAAATATTGATACAAGTGGGATGATGATTTTTGATTTTGAACATTTTAAAGCTTTATGTATTGGGGCTAAAGATTGTAAAGCGCCTTTAATGAATACGATTCAAGGAAACTTAGGAGCAATCGTTGTTAAATGTCCGTTAAGTCAAATGACAGAATATGAAATCTGTTATAACGATGGGACAAGTGAAATAAAATCTTTTGAAAAGAAACATCGTTTAATTTATGAATTTAAAGAATTTATGAGAATGATGGAAGAAAATGATGTTAAAAAACAAAAAGCAATGTTAGAACTTTCATTATTGATTTCTAAATTAATGGAAGAAGGAAGAATGCAAGAAGGGATCGTGTTTGATAATGATAAATAATAAAATTGTTTTAGGATATATTGGAAATGGAAAAAGTACCAATCGTTATCACTTACCATTTGTGATGCAAAGACCAGATAAGTTTATTGTTAAAACAATTTATAATCCACGTATTCATCATGATATATGGGATAAAATTGAAGGAGTCAACTATACTGAAAATCAAGATGATATTTTCTTAGATGATGAAATTGATATGGTGGTTGTATGTACAGGACATCATTATCATTATGAATATACTAAAAAAGCACTTGAACATAATAAACATTGTTTATGTGAAAAGCCTTTTATGGAAAATAGTGAACAAGCTAAAGAAATCTTTGCACTTGCAAAATCAAAAGGACTTTATTGTTCAGCTTATCAAAATAGAAGATATGACAGTGACTTTTTAACAGTACAAAAAGTGATTGAATCAGGGAAATTAGGAGATTTATTAGAATTAGAAATGCATTTTGATTACTATCGTCCTGAAATACCTGAAAGTGTTGATCATTTTGATCCAGCAATGTCTTATTTATATGGACATGGTTGT
Organism: Faecalibacillus sp. H12; assembly: GCF_013361255.1. Taxonomy (NCBI): domain Bacteria; kingdom Bacillati; phylum Bacillota; class Erysipelotrichia; order Erysipelotrichales; family Coprobacillaceae; genus Faecalibacillus; species Faecalibacillus sp. H12. The sequence goes on from NZ_JABWDK010000002.1 coordinate 183,982, forward strand.
CATACTTTAGATCAAGTCATTTCTTACTTTGGAAAACCTGATGATATTCATTATGATGTAAGACAACTTTTAGGAACAGGTCGTATGAATGATTATTTTGATCTTGATCTTTATTATGGAACATTAAAAGTATCCGTTAAATCAAGTTACTTTAGGGTAAAATCAAGACCTTCTTTTATCGTTTATGGTAAAAAGGGAATGTTTGAAAAATATAGTAAAGATCGACAAGAAGAACATTTAAAACTTTTCCATATGCCTACTAATAGTGATTTTGGAAAAGATTTACCAGAACATTATGGAACCCTTACTTATTATGATGAAGATGGTATTTATCATGAAGAAAAAGTTCCAACAGTTGACGGCGACTATGCACGTGTGTATGATGGTATCTATGATAGTATTGTAAATGGTAAGGAACAAGTCATCCAACCATGGCAAACAATTCTACAAATGGAAATGTTAGAAACAGGAGTAAAGGATTTAAAATAGTATGAAAAAATATTTTTTCTTTGATATTGATGGAACACTAACTGATTTAAAAACACATCAAATTGTCCCAAGTGCGAAAATTGCTTTAGAAAAGCTTAAACAAGCAGGTCATTTTGTTTGTTTGAATACAGGAAGAGCCCATTATAAAGCGGAAAAAACAAGAAAAGAATTTAATTTTGAAAATATGGTCTGTAATGGGGGCAATGGAATTGTATTAGATGGTATTTTAAAAGAAAATATCCCCTTAGACAAACAAGGAGCTTTAAAAATCATTCAAGAAGCTAAAGAAAAAGGGATTGGTTATTTAGTAGCAATCAATGATAGTCAAGAAGTCTATGGTGAAAATGATTTATTTATTCAACAAGTAGGCTATCGTAAAGAACCAACAACTTATATCTTAGATCAAGATTTTGATTATACACAAGTAGAAAACTTTTATAAAATCTATCTTGCTTTAGATGAAAAAGAAGAAGCTTCTTTTCAAAACAAAGATCAATTAGGTTCATTACGTTTTGAAAAAGAATACTTAATGTTTCAACCAGATAATAAAAAAGGCGGTATTTTCAAAATGATGGAAATACTCCAAGCACCTATTCAAGATGTAGTTGTCTTTGGTGATGATTATAATGATCTTGATATGTTTGATAAAGATTTATGGACAGGTGTCGCTATGGGAAATGCCTGTGATGCTTTAAAAGAAAAAGCAACTTACATCACAGATAAAAATGTTGATGATGGTATTTATAATATCTGTGAAAAAATGAGTTGGTTTTAATAAAAAAATGAAGAGGCTGTAACAAAATAAAATAAACCGCCAAAAATAGAAAAGAACAATGAAACAGCAAAAACTGAAACATTGTTCTTTTTTGTTGTATAATTTATATATGGAAAACAAAATTCTAAAACAAATGATTATAACGCATTACAACTGTCTTTGCCAATAGATTTAGGTATTAAAATTGATGAAGATGATATGGTTATTTCTTTCCTAAAGGCACTAGAAGGAGTGAATTTGTCTAAATATTTCAAAAAAGGTAAGTGTCGAGGAAGAAAGGAATATGACAGATGTAAGCTTTTGAAGGTTGCACTTTTTGCCTATATGTTATGCGATAATGATTTGAGATCCATGGAATCATTATGCAGATATGATATTCGTTTCATGTACATAATGGGTGAAGAAAGACCCAGCTTCATGGCTTTTGAAAGACTTTTAAAAGATTATCTCGTTAAGAATATTGATGAGATATTTTTTGAACTTTCAAATAGTATAGGTGCTTTAATGAAAATAAATAAAGAAATTCAGTACATAGATGGAACAAAACTGGAAGCAGATGCAGGAAAATATACATTTGTCTATAAAATAAGGATCATCAATGCAAGAAAAAAACTGTGGCAAAAAATAAGTGATTCAATAGCTGATATCAATAAAAACAGAGGATTAGGATTCAATCAAATGATAAATACTGTGCTCAAGAAATAGGATATATCGTACAATATCTTTTTGAAATCATGAAACAAGAGATGCTGAAGATGCCGATTTGGATAGGTATACAAGAGATAGTCTTATTAGAATCGGCGATTGGGATCAGGCTGAGGTTGTTAGAAGAAAACTTGATACACATACAAGTAAAGAACTTCCTAAACTAAAAAAACAGAGAGGTATTAAGAACGATGAGATAACCGGTGAGCCATTAGGTAAAAATGTTGCATTTCATCATTCGAATGAGAAAGAGCTTTTTACGGAACCAGTCGATGTTCTCGATGAAAATAAAGGCATTAATGTAAATAATGATACGCACAAAGAGATTCATAAACAGAACACCAGGACTGCGGATGAGCTTAAAAAGAAATCGGTAAGTATAAAGAAAGTGATAGCAAAATAGAATTTGTCCGACGGAATGGTGCAACTTTTTTGCATTTGCGTTAAAGGGTGTAAAAAAATATGATTACATCACCACGTGCGCGAATGTTAATGCGATGCAGGATTTCAATGCATGTGGAAACATGCATTACACTTGGGGAAAAATATGTAGATGAATTCATGTTTCAATATAGGGAGTATTTGATATTATGATTTTATTTGATTTGGTTATAAATATTATTGAGGTTTTAATTTTAAAAAATAAGATTAATATTTGTTAATTTTATTAGGCAATTAGCACAGCATTTAGATGTTCGATATAAAGTGACACAAGATAATGGGTTATGTATTTTTAAAAGCATTCAATCAATGAAGTAGGTTTAAATTACCTACTTTTTTATTTTCGTGCCATAAAACTGACTTCCATGCCAAAAAGATACTGATTTAAAAGAAAATAATAAGTGTAGAGAGGAAATATAAAAAATATTTCAAAAAGTACTTGAGTATAAAGTGACTCTATAGTCTATGTTGAAGGTGTCAAAGGAGGAAATGACTTATGGAAAAGAGTAAAAAGACATTAAAAATGATTGGAATTTGTATTATTGGACTTGTAATTGTGGTAGCAGTAAATATGTTGAAGAAACCAGAAGATCCATTTAAAAATCCAAAAGGTGTTGGATTTAGGTATCAACATATAGAAGAAAAGAATCTATTAAATAATTCTGAAAATGATACGTATTTTGTATATTTCTATGAAACAGGAAATAACCAATGTGAAGAAGTAAATGATGATGTCAAAAAAACTTTAAGTGGGCATTCAAATCTTTATTTTTTCAATGTTGAAGATACTACATTAAAAACAGGAAAAGATTTTGATTATAAAAATGTGACAGATTATAAAGATATTACAATAAAACAAGTACCAATGCTTATTCATGTAGAAAACAAAAAGATTGATCATGTTTATTACAAAGCAAGTGATATAAAAAAAGCATTAGAATAGTAGGTGAAAGTTATGTTGAAGTTTGCATTAGAAATGTTGTGGACAGAAAGAAAAAAAGCATATGGCTTGATTGTTTCTATTGTCACAACACTTAGTATTTGTTTATTGTTTTTACATTTTATTATTAATCCATATCTCGCTAAAAAGGTGACATATGATGATATTCTTGATTTTAGTGAACCTTATTGCATTATGTTGATGGGATTGTTTATTTTAATGGTTTGTGTTTCATTGATTTGTTATTCATGTAACTATTATATGAAACTTCATGCTAGAGAAATAGGAATGCTTAAAATGGCAGGATTTAATCAGGGTAAAGTAGTGCTTTATCAATTGATTCAAATGATTATGCTCATGATTGTTTCAGTAATAATCACTTGTTGTTTATCACTAGTGACAACACCAATCTTTTTAACAGTTGTTTATCGTTATTGTCATATTCATCAAAGTATTTTCTATTTTAATACAAGATTATTTTCAATGATAGGAATTTTAGTTGTTTGTATTTTAATTGTTTTAATTGGAATGCAAGTGAACTATATCAACAATAATTCTTTATCATCGCTCATTAAAGATAAATATATTACAACACAAAAAGAAGATCATCGTGTATTTATCATACCTGATTATATCTATATTTTAGGTTATTTCTTAGGACTTTATGCGATGTATGTAGGAGAAGAATTAGATGCAGGATTTGCGATTGCTTCTTGTATTGGGGCTATCAGTGCTTATGGTTTGTTTTATTATTTCATTCCTCATACTTTAAATGAAATGGTTGATTCGTTGAATCTAAAAGGAGAAGATACGATTGTTTTAGGTGATTTAGCCTTATTTATGCAACAAAGTAAATTACTCATTGTTTTTATTATGTTAGCTGTCATTTTAATACCAACATTTATTTTCTCGTCACTTCATATGAAGATGTTGCATATTGCTTTACACATTGGCGCTATCTTAATTAATTTTGTTTTATGTTTAAGTGTTGTCAGTCGTTTTGATATCGATGCTTTAGAAAAGAAAGAACATTTTAAAAACTTATGTAAGATGGGACTTACAAATCAAGATGTCAAGAAAATATCTTATAAAGAAGGAAATGGATTTTATGTTGTATTATGGATTTTTGCAGGTATTTATATTTTAAGTATTGCGTGTACGTTTTTAATTCGTACATCGATTGATTTAGGACTTGTTGGTATTGTTTTACTTGAGTTTGTTGTTCCTTATGGAATGGCTGAATTGATTGTTTATTTAAAGAAAAGAGGTCAAAATTATGAGTTACATGGAAATTAGAAATTTAAAGAAAGTTTATAATCCTTATGGCATTCATCCTAAGGTGGCTTTAAATGGATTGGATTTTGAAGTAGAAAAAGGAGATTTTATTTGTATTATGGGAGCCTCTGGTTCAGGAAAAACAACACTTGTTAATATCTTGTCAACGATTGATGAAGCAACTCATGGACAAATTTTTCTTAATCAAAAAGATTTACTTCTTTTATCAGAAAAAGAAAAAGCAAATTTAAGGGAAGAAGAAATTGGATTTATTTTTCAAAATTATAATCTTATTGAATCATTAACAGTCAAAAATAATATTTTATTTTCATTAAGACTAAATAAAGTAGATCAAAAAATACAATTAGAAAAATTAAATGAACTTACAAAAATGTTAAATATTGAAGAAATCATTGATAAATATCCATCCCAATGTTCAGGTGGACAACAACAAAGAGCAGCGATTGCTAGAGCGTTGATCAATGATCCAAAGATTATCTTCGCTGATGAACCAACAGGGAATCTAGATAGTTTAAATGCCAGAGAACTGATGGAATATCTTGGTAAAATCAATGAAGAAAAACATACAACGATTATTATGGTGACGCATGATAGCTTTGTGGCTTCTTATTCAAAGAAAGTTTATTACATGAAAGATGGACATTTAGACTTATCGATTGATCGTCATACAAAATCACAAGATGATTATTATAAAGAAATCGTTAAAGTTACAACACAAATGCATTTATAAAACAGGAGCTTTTCCTGTTTTTTATATAGAATTATTTTTTCTAATTTTGTAAGAGCTTTCAATGATGTGCAATAGTGTGTTAAAATAGCAATAAAGGTGGGATTGAAATGGATGATTTTTTAAGAGAAATACAAACCTCTCTATTTAGAGAATGGATCAATAATCAAAAAAGAGATTATTATCATCTTCATCAAAGTGAAACAGATCCAGATGCAATTATTATAGAAAATGAATATTGTTATAGCTATGTAACCTTTAATCCACAATGTATTATTGAATTATGTGTAATGAATAAAAGAACAGATGAAATGGCTTTTTATCTCCATTTTCAATTCAAAACGCTTAAACATGCCATTTCTTTGTTTGAAGAAATGGATCAATGTATTAAAAAAATGATAGATCAACCGATCTGTCGACTTTTACTATGTTGTAGTGGTGGAATGACAACAGCCTTTTTTGCAGATAAAATAAAAAATGGTATTAAAGTATTAAATTTAAATATGGAAGTAGCCGCTACTTCTTATCAAAAAATATATAATGTTGCTCAAAATTATGATGTGATTTTACTTGCACCACAGGTATCTTATGTTAAATTACAAGTTGAAAAAGTCTTTAAAAACAAACTTGTTTTAAAGATACCAACACAAATTTTTGCTTCTTATAATGTGGGTGCATTGATTACTTTTATAGAAGAGTCTTTAAAACATAAAGAAAATAAATATAATGGTTATGTTGAACCATTAGCTTCAATGATGGAAATAAAGACAAATAAAAATGTTTTAGCGGTATCTATTAACGCTAATGGTGAAAATAGTCATATTTCTTATCGTTTATATAATTCACATCAAGATATTGTCTTAGACAGTAATATTATTAAAAGTAATATTAAACTTCAAGATGTATTGGATGCTTTGGATACAGTTGTTTTACAAAATGAAATGATTGATGTGATTTCTATTGCTTTACCGGGTGTTATGGTTGAAGGAAATGTTTATTCAGGGATTATAGAAGGTGGTAATCATCAATTAAAAGAACGCTTAGAAAAAAGATATGAAAAAGAAATTTATTTAATTAATGATGTTAATGCCGCGGTTGTTGGTTATTATGCTTCACAAAATGAATATAAATCACTTGCTTTTTTATTTCAACCAATTGGACGTATGGCTGGAAGTGGGATTGTTGTAAATGGACAACTGGTAAGAGGAATGGATCATTTAGCAGGTGAAGTAGCATTATTACCTTTAAATCTTTCGGATGCTTATTTAACGCTAGCTAATACTCCAGAAGGTACTTTGGAGTTGGTGACTAAAAATATCATGAGTATTATTGCGATTGTGGCACCTGAAGCGATTGTTGTTTATAGTGATTTGATTTTAGATAGTCAAGATGTTAGTGATGAAATCAAAAAAGCATTAAGTCAATATCCTTTAAAAGTGTATCCACAAATTATTAAAGTAGAAAATATCTTAGAATATATATTATTAGGAGCAATGATTTTAAGTGCAAAGGAGTAAGAAAATGAATATTATTTGGCATGGACATTCATGTTTTGAAATAACAGGAAAAGATGGAACAATTGTTTTTGATCCTTATCAAGCAAATTCAGTTCCAGGATTAAATTCTTTAAAATTGAAGGCAAATCTTGTGTTGTGTTCTCATGAACATGATGATCATAATGCAAGAAATTGTGTAGAAGTAGCACCAAAAGATTTTAAAGTGACATGTATTGAAACCTATCATGACCATCATCAAGGAAGTCATCGAGGTAAAAATACGATTCATATCGTTGATTTTGAAAATCTGAAAGTTGTTCATATGGGAGATATAGGTTGTATGATGGATGATGTTTCAAAACTAAAAAACTGTGATGTTTTGATGATTCCGATCGGTGGCTATTATACAATTGATACCAAAGAAGCTTTAAAATATATTGAACGTATTCAACCACGTATTGTTATACCAATGCATTATCACAGTCATGAATTTGGTTATGATGTATTATCAACCAATGAAGAATTTATTCAACAATCATCTTCTGTTACTTATGTTGATGATTGTTTGGAAGTTAATAAGGATACTAAAACACAAACAGTTGTATTTAAAAAACCAAGGAATTAATTTTCCTTGGTTTTTGTTGTAATCATTAATAAGAGGATACTTACAAAAATCATAGCAAGAGCGATGATAAAAGCATAGATATAAGAACCGAAGAAATCATAAATATAACCTACCATCGATAAAGAAATAGCTGCACCAACATTAGAGGCAAAAGAAATTGTTGGAAATGCTTTTGCATAGTTTTCTGTTTTAAAGAAATATTTTGTAAGTAAAGGAACAGCAACAGCTCCTAATGAATAACATGAACCAAATAAGAAAGCACCAACGATAAGAAGTGTCATGGAACGTCCAATTATTAATAAGTCAATTCCTAGAATATTTACACTAATCATCATTAAGGTTGCTTTCATTTCGCCAAAATGATCACTTAAACTTCCAATAATTAATTTAGAAACAATATTTCCCATCATTCCTGCCGATAATAAAATCGCACATGAAGTTAAAGGAAAACCTAATGATTCACCATAACCTGGTAAATGTTGTGTTACACTGGTAATACAGCTAATTAACATACCAAAGATAAAGAAGGCGATAAAAGAAATTGACATAAAATGGAATGAAGATGTTGCTTGATTTTGTGTTGTTTCATGTTTTTCTTGATAACCATAAGGAAGAAGACCTTCATCTTTAGCATTCATCGAAAATGGATAAAGAACAGCTGGTAAACATAAAAGTAAAAGAATAACCGCTTTTAATAGATAACCCATTTGCCAATTAAAAGAACTGATTACACTTGATAAAACTGGAGAACAAAGCGTTCCACCTAAACCACTAAAACCAAAGGCAATACTTGTCGCAAGACCATGTTTCTTTTCAAACCACCCATTGATAATCATGGTAATGGGTACAATGGAAAAAAGGCTTGTTGACATACCACGAATGGCTCCTAAAATATAGAAAGTAATGGCATTTTTTCCAAGTGCCATAGCGGCTGTTGAAACAACGGCAATAATAACACTGAAAGTTAGAATCTTTTTAAAAGAAAATTTTTGATAGATCTTTGGTACAAACAATGATATGATGGCAGTTGCTAGAGAAAAAAGTGTCATATGCATTGAAAATGTACCTCTTAATATATGTAAACTTTTTGAAACAGGTGTATAAAAAACACCTGATGAATTAATTGAAATACCAATCGATGCTGCAGCTAAACCACAGCAATAAATTAAAACGGACCAATGTTTTTTCATAATGTGTCCTCCTTTTCTGATTCTATTTTATAAAGAGTTTTATATAATGTCTAATACTTATAATTTATGTTTTTAATGCTTTTTAGGCATTAAAATAAATATGATTATATTTCTTTAATTTTTGAGATAAACGTATTAAAATAGTTAACAGTAGGGGGATAAAGAGATGAGATTAGAAAAAGTACTTAAAGAAATGCAAAAAAGACAATTAACACATTTAATTATTAATGATCCATCATCAATTGATTATTTAATCAATTATAAAAATAATCCAGGTGAAAGAATGTATTTACTTCTTTTATCAAGTGATGGACATCATAAATTATTTATGAACAATTTATTTTATTTAGATCATGAACTTGATATTGAACAAGTATGGTATAGTGATACAGATAATTATCTTCAATTACTTGCAGATGAATTTGATGGAGCATGTTCTATTGGAATCGATAAAAACTTTCCAGCAAGATTCTTAATTCCTTTAATGAATTTAGTAGATGAATGTCATTTTGAATTAGGATCTGAATGTGTTGATCGTGTGAGGATGATCAAAGATGAAAAAGAACAACAACTCATGATAGAAGCTTCAAAAATCAACGATTTAGTTGTCGATGAAGTCATTAATATTTGTGCTAAGGGAGACTTAACAGAAGAAGAAGTTTCTAAACAACTTGAAGGAATTTATCAAAAACATGGGTGTGTAGGAAATTCCTTTGAACCAATTGTTGCCTATGGTAAAAATGGTGCTGACAACCATCATAGTGGAGATGACAGCCGTTTAAAAGCTGGTGACAGTATTGTTATTGATATTGGTGGTTTATATAAAGGATATTGTAGTGATATGACAAGAACTGTTTTCTATAAAGAAGTATCACTAAAACAAAAAACAGTTTATGAACTTGTTTTAAAAGCGCAAAAAGCAGCTGAAGCAATGATCAAACCAGGGGTAAGACTTTGTGACATTGATAAATGTGCTAGAGACATTATTGCTGAAGGTGGTTATACGGTTGAATTTAACCACCGTTTAGGACATTTCATTGGACGTGACGTTCATGAATGGTGTGATGTTTCACAAAACTTTGATTTAGAAGTTCAAGAAGGAATGACTTTCTCTATTGAACCAGGTGTTTATTTACAAGGTGAATTTGGAGTTCGAATCGAAGATCTTGTACTCGTTACAAAAGATGGATGTAAGGTCTTAAATAGTTATCCAAAAGATTTAAGAGTTATTGGTAATGACTAATTAAAAGCATAGGTTAGAAAATCTAATCTATGCTTTTTAAATACTCTAAAAATAAAGCAAGTGTTTTAGAGTGGTTTTGATGATACAAAGCACTACTTGCTCCTAAAAGACCAAGATTTAATTTATTAGATCATTTAAAACAACTTCATGTAGAATTTACTTTAGAAAATAAAGTTGTCAAAATTAATTAAGATAGTATTGTTTATGAAAAACATAATCAATTAGAAATACTTTCTCATTTTGATACGATTGTTTTAGCTTTTGGTTCTAAAGCAAATCAAGATCTTTATCAAGAAATAAAAGGGGAACATGTTCATTTAATTGGCGATGCAAGTAAAGCGGGCGATGCTAAAAAGGCTATCTTTGAATCTACTCAACTTGCTTTAAAACTTTAGAAAGGGAAAACCCTTTCTTTTCTTTTTCAAATTATGAAAATAGCATCATCTTAAAAAAAATATGTTAGAATGTATTTTACGATTAGGGAGGAAGAAATATGTCACTAAAAGCAAAATATAATTTTTTACATTTATTTTATTGGTTTACTGGATGTTGTATTAATGGTTTCATTGCCGTTTTCTTACAATCAAAAGGTTTATCAAATACGGAAATTGGAATTGTAACAGGTGGTTCTTGTGTTGCTACAATTTTCCTATCACCATTTATGTCATCTTTAATTTCTAAAATTAAAGGCATGACAATCAAAAAATTAATGACATTTTTAATGTTAACAACAGTTTTGTTATATATTGCGATGGCTTTTTTACCAATACCAGCCTTTTTAGTTATGATTTTCTATGTCATCATGTATGCCTTAAATATGTCAACAGTACCTATGCTTACGATGATAGCAATGAATTATATCAATGAAGGAACATATGTTAACTTTGGACTTGCGCGTGGAATTGGTTCAGCTTCGTGGGCGACAAGTGCTTTGGTTTTTGGACAAGTCGTTTCATTTTTAGGAGCTAATATTTTATCAATTGCCTACTGTGTCTTTGCCTTAGTGACATTATTTATTTTATATCATTTACCTGAATCAAAGATTACAAAGACAAAAACAGAAGAAGTTCAAGAAGAAGGCTCTGTTATTACTGTTATTAAAAAATATAAAATCTTCTTTTTCTTACTTTTAGGTTTTTGCTTTATGTTTTCTGGAGCAACAGCGATCGGTACTTATTTAATTAATATTGTTAAAAGCTTAGGTGGAAATACGTCACTTTATGGGGTAGCTATGTTTGCTATGGCCTTTAGTGAATTACCAGTCATGATGACTGTACCAAAACTTATGAAGAAATTTAATAGTGTGACCCTTATTTTAGTGGCTTCTATTTTCTATATTTGTCGTAACTATACCATTGGTTTAGCACCAAATCTTATCGTTTTAATTATTGGAATGATGTTCCAAGGACTTTCTTATGGATTATTTACAGGGGTTATTACTTACTATGTGACTTATAATCTAGATACCCAAGATCAAATGTCAGGACAAACAATGATTGGTATTATGACATCAGGAATAGGGTCAACTTTAGGAAATGTTTTAGGTGGTATTTTACAAGATACTATAGGTTTAAATGCGTTATTCACTTTTGTTTATTTAATGACAGCTCTTGGGGCCGTTATTATCTTTATTTGTAAATTTGTAAGTGTAAAAGTCAAAAAATAACTTGCTTTTACTTAAAGACTTTGATACTATCAAGATGTTGAATGAGGGAGTAGTACACGTCTTAGGACGCGGTTTGTCAACATCATGGCGTAAGCCTGGCAAATCTTAAAGAACGAGACTCATGCATAAGTTTTTTTATGCATGGGCCTCTTTTATTTTAGGAAGAAAGGAATTTGGTATGAGTTTGTTTATTGAAATCTTTTTGATTGGGGTAGGTCTTTCAATGGATGCTTTTGCAGTATCTATTTGTAAAGGTTTATCAATGAAAAAGATAAAAAAGAGAAATGTTTTTATTATTGCACTATTTTTTGGAGGCTTTCAGGCTTTAATGCCTTTTATTGGATGGTTTTTAGGAAAAGGTTTTGAAAGTTATATTACGAGTATTGATCATTGGATTGCTTTTATTTTATTAGGTATTATTGGTGGTAAGATGCTTATTGATGGAATTAAAGCAGAAGATGATGAAGAAACAGGAGAATTTAAATTAGATTTAAAGGAATTATTTTTACTTGCGATTGCAACATCGATTGATGCTTTAGCTGTAGGAATTACGTTTACTTTTTTAAATTATCCAATTGTGGAATGTATGAGTATTATTGGTTGTACAACTTTTATTATTTCTTTTATTGGTGTTTATATTGGTAAGATTTTTGGGTCAAAATATGAACATAAAGCAGAAATTGCTGGTGGGATTATTTTAATTGTAATTGGTTTAAAGATTTTATTAGAACATCTAGGAATATTTTAAAGGAGAGAAAGTTATGACAAATGTATTTGTATCATTATTAGTTCTTATTGTTGGTTTTATTTTATTAATGAAAGGAGCGGATTTCTTTGTAGAAGGAAGTTCTTCTATTGCCACAAGATTTCATATTCCTTCATTAATCATCGGTTTAACAATTGTGGCTATGGGAACAAGTTTACCTGAATGTGCTGTCAGTATTACAGCATCAATGGATGGAAATAATGCTTTAGCGGTGGCAAATGCCGTAGGTTCTAATATTTTTAATTTAATGGTTGTTTGTGGTATATCTGCTTTATTTGTACCGATTGCAGTGCAAGTAAATACGCTTAAAAGAGAATTTCCATTTTCTATTTTATGTGCTATTTTATTAATGATCTTAGGTTATTTTGGGATGATCTTAGGACATATTGATGGAATTGTTCTTTTGATTTTATTTGTAGGATATATTGTTTACATGATTGTTTCGGCTAAAAAAGCCATGAATACATATCAAGAGGAAGAAGAAATTAAAGTTATTTCAATGGGATTAAGCTTGGTTTATATTGTTGGTGGAGCAATCGCTATTAAATTTGGTGGAGATTTTGTAGTAGATAGTGCTTCCAATATTGCTTTATCTTTAGGAATGTCACAAAACTTAGTCGGTCTTACCATTGTTGCTCTTGGAACTTCTTTACCAGAACTTGTTACTTCAATGGTAGCTGCTAAAAAAGGTGAAGTAGATATGGCTCTTGGAAATGTTATTGGTTCAAATATTTTTAATATTTTATTTGTTTTAGGTATTGCAGCAACAATTAGTCCAATTACTTTTATCTTTGAAAATATTATTGATATTCTTATTTTAACAATTTTTTCTTTAATAGTTTTATATTTTGGATTTACGAAACATAAAATTGATCGTAAAGAAGGAATTATTATGCTTCTTCTTTATGTCGCTTACTTAGCCTATATCATTATACGTTAGAGAGCATTGCTCTCTTTTTTTTGTTGCTAAAAGAAAGAAAAACAATTAAAATAGAGTCATTGAAAAAGGGGTAGAAGCATGAAAAAAATAGTATTTTTAGATATAGATGGAACATTAGTTACACCAAATTATCCTTTATCAGCTCTTGTAAAAAAAGGAATTAAAAAAGCAAGAGAGAATGGACATTTGATTTTTTTATGTACAGGAAGAAATCGCGTAAGTATAGAAAATATAATGTCTGATGATTTTGATGGTTGTATTTGTTCAGCGGGTGGTTATCTTGAAATTAAAGGGGAAATGATTGAAACAACTTATTTAGATAAAGAAGAAGTTGAACAAGCAAGAAAAGTTTTTGAGCAAAATCATATGCTTTATAATTTAGAATCAACTTATATGACTTTTGCTAGTGATGAATTACGTCATTATTTTGCTCATGCCTTGTTAGGTGATGAGGGTACTAATTCAGAGTTTGAAAGATTAAAAGAACAACAAAGGAAAGAATATCATATGATTGATATAAGCAAATATCAAGATCAAGGAATTCATAAACTTTGTTTCATTGCTTTTAATAGAGAAGATATTGAAAAAACAAAAATACTCTTACCAAATTACCATTTTATTGTTCATGAAATGTTTAGCCAACATTCTATCAATGGTGAAATCATCAAAAAAGGAATGGATAAGGGTCTTGCTATTAAAAAGGTCGTTGAAACACTTCATATGAAAATGGAAGATACGATTGCTTTTGGTGACAGTATGAATGATTATGAAATGTTACAAGTTTGCAATTATGGTGTAGCAATGAAAAATGCATGCCAAGAGTTAAAAGCAAGTGCTGATAACATTTGTGAAAGTGTTGAAAATGATGGTGTGTATTATGAAATGGAAAGGTTAGGATTGTTTGAATGTTTGGATTAGGAACAATTGTTAATACTATAGCTGTTGTTGTAGGTGGTATTATTGGTTTGTTATTAAAAAATGGTTTAAAAAATAGGTATCAAGAAACGATTATGCAAGGAATTGGTTTAGCAGTTTTGTTTGTCGGTATTTCAGGGTCGATGACAGGGATGTTAAAGATTTCTAAATCAATAATAGAGTCAACGGGTTCTTTAATTCTTGTTTTATCTTTATGTTTTGGAGCTTTAATAGGAGAATTTATTAATATTGAAAAAAGAATTGAACAGTTCGGTTTTTATTTAAAAAGTAAAGTAAAAAGCAATGATTCTAAATTTATTGAAGGTTTCGTTTCAACTTCACTTGTTATATGTGTAGGAGCCATGGCTATTGTTGGTTCTTTTCAAGATGGTTTACTACATGATCCAAGTATCTTGATTTCAAAAGCGGTCATGGACTTTGTTATTGTTATGGTCTTTGCTTCAACATTAGGTGTGGGAACTATTTTTTCCGCAATTCCTATCTTTGTTTATCAAGGATTACTGACAGTTTGTGCTTCTTTTCTAGCACCTTATTTTACGACGACGATGATTTCTAATATTTCTTTTGTGGGTTCGGTTTTAATATTTGCGGTAGGGACAAATTTATGTTTTCATACAAAAATTAAAGTAGGCAATCTTTTACCAGCGGTATTTATGCCCTTGTTATTAGCACTTTTTATGTAAGTGCTTTTTTTGTTTGCTTGTCAATTGTCTAAAAATAATGTACGATAATAACGTTTGAAGAAGGGGGAAATTTATGTTAGACAAGTTTTTTAAGTTAAGTGAAAAAGGCACTACAGTAAAAACTGAAATTTTAGCTGGTGTGACAACATTCTTAGCAATGGCTTATATTTTAGCAGTCAATCCAGCAATGCTTGGTGAAACGGGAATGTCTGTTCAAGGGGTATTCCTTGCAACTGCTATTGCTTCTGCTGTAGCTACCATTATTATGGGACTTGTTGCAAACTATCCAGTGGCTTTATCTGCTGGTATGGGTGTGAATGCTTTATTTACTTATACAATTTGTTTTGGTATGGGCTTATCTTATAAAGGAGCCTTAGCCTGTGTTTTTGTCTCAGGTATTATTTTCTTAGTTATTTCTATTACAGGAATTAGAACAATGATTATTAATGCTATTCCTGCACAACTTAAATTAGCAATTGGGGCAGGTATTGGTTTCTTTATTGCCTTCATTGGTCTAAAAAATGCAGGTATTATTGTCGCAAATGAATCAACATTTGTCGGTCTTGGTAACTTACAAGAACCAACAGTTATTTTAGCAGTAGTTGGTATTTTAATTACTTTATTACTTTTAACTAAAAATGTTTCTGGAGCTGTTTTCTATGGTTTAGTTGTTACAGCTGTTGTGGGAATTTTTGCTGGAGTTTGTGGTGTTGAAGGAATGCCAGAAATTCCTACTGGAGTTATTTCATTTGACTTTGATTTTTCATTAGTAGGAGCATTTGCTTCAGGACTTGGAGAATTAACTTCACATCCACAATGTTATGTAGCCATCTTTTCATTATTATTTGTTGATTTCTTTGATACTGCAGGGACTTTAGTTGCTGTATGTAACAGAGCAAACTTAGTTGATGAAACTGGAAATCTAGAAAACGTAGATCGTGCTTTATTAGCTGATTCAATCGGTACAGTTATTGGTTCTATTGCTGGAACTTCAACTGTTACATCATTCGTTGAATCAACTTCAGGTGTTGAAGTAGGGGGAAGAACTGGTTTAACTGCGGTTACTACTGGGGTATGCTTCTTATTATCTGTTTTCTTTTCACCATTACTTTCATGTGTTACAAGTGCAGTGACAGCGCCTGCATTAATTATTGTTGGTATTTTAATGGCACAACAATTAAAAGGTATTGAATGGGATAATCTTGTTTATGCAGCAAGTGGATTCATGACAGTTATTTTTATGATCTTGGCTTATTCTATTTCAAATGGTATTGCTATTGGATTTATTACATATACCGTTTCTATGATTGGTGTTGGTAAAATTAAAGAAATTAAGCCAATCGTATGGATCTTAGATATCTGTTTTGTAATCTTCTTAGTGTTCTTACCTAAATAGTGAAGAAGTGAGTTTTACGCTTAGGCGTAAGACTCTTTTTTTATTTAAATGAAAAGGATGTTTTGTACATCCTTTTCAATATGATAGGGTTAGAGTGTAAGCTTACATGCCTCCGGGACTGCGGAAAGTCATATGTGCTTGTGCTCTTGAAATTTCATAGTTGTCACTATGAACATCTCTGGATAAATCATGAAGTTCTTTTGTTTTTAAGTAAGTTTCTTTGTTTTCTTTACCTTTATTTTTTCTATCTTGGATGAATAAATAAAGATAAATTCCAATAATGATGATAATAATAAAAACTACTAAATAAATAAGCTTCATATAGATCACCTCTTATCTTTATTATATTATAACATTATTATGTGTAAATATTATGTACTTAAAAATGAAAACACAAGATTTACACAAGTAAGTATTATAATTTATAAAAAAGGAGGGATTATGTATGTTTGATGTTCATCTTACGACAATTAAAGTGATTGATATTGAAAACAATAAAGTGGTGATTGATAGTACTTTTGGAGAAAAAGAATATGTTTTAGATAAGATTAAAAATGGAGTTAAATTTGAACTTCCTAAATACAAAAGTACCTTACAATATCAAGAAAAAAACGATATATGTTATGTATTCACAAACAACCAAGGTAAAAAGCTATTTACTGCTTTAGATTCAAAATTAACTCAAGAATTATTAAAAATAATATCGTAATTTTAAGTAATAAAAAAGGAGCCACACTTGGCTCCCATTATTATTATGCTTTACATTCAGCGCTTCCTAATTCATTACCTTCATTGAAGTTACGTGCATTTTCCATTGTAACAACAGCGATTGCTTGTAAAGCTTCACGAGTAAAGAATGCTTGGTGACTTGTTAAAACAAGTTGAGGGAACATTTGTAAACGAGCTGTGATATCGTTTGTGATAGCAACATCACTTTTATCTGTATAAACGTTATTATCTTCACCTTCATATACGTCTAAAGCAACAGCATGGAATTTACCTTGTTTTAATGCTCTGATTAATGCTTCAGGATCAATGATAGGTCCTCTACTTGTATTAACTAACATAACTGTATCTTTCATTAAAGCGATTGTTTCATCATTAATTAAATGATAAGTTCCATTATCTCCCATAATTAATGGACAGTGTAAAGAAATTAAATCAGCTCTCTTTAATAATTCTTCTTTACTTACATAAGTTAATAAACCTTCATCAACTAATGCTTGATTAGGATAAGCATCCCATCCTAAAACTGTCATACCATAACCTTTACAAATTCTAGCCATACATTGACCGATTTTACCAGTACCCATGATACCAGCAACTTTATTATGTAGGTCTAAACCTAATAAACCACTTAAAGCAAAGTTGTTATCTTTAACTTTTGTATAAGCTTTGTGTAAACGACGGTTTGCTTCTTGTAGAATTGCCATTGCATGTTCAGCAACTGCATATGGTGAATAAGCAGGAACACGTAAAACTGTAATTCCACATTCTTTTGCAGCTTGTAAATCAACATTGTTGAATCCAGCACAACGTAATAAGATTAATTTAACACCACATTCATGTAATTTTTCAACAACTGGTCTTGAAGCGTTATCGTTAACGAAGATACATACAGCATCATAACCTTGAGCTAAACCAGCAGTTTCAGGTCCTAATTGAGAATCAAAATATTTGATATCTGAATTGTAAGTTCCTTGACCTTTATCTTTTACTAATTCACTAAAGAAAGTTCTATCATAATCTTTAGTTCCAAAGAATGCGATTTTTAAAACATCTACAGGTTTCTTTTCTTCAAAAGCACCATGTAATAATTCTTCAATTGCTTTTGCTGCAACTTCTTCGTCATCACCATCGATATCAAGTCTTAAAGTATCACCTTTTTTAGCACCTAATGCTAAGATTTGAAGAACGTTATCTCCATCAGCAACTTTTTCGTCTAAGTAAATTCTTACTTGGCTTTTGAAATTCACGCAACATTGAGCAAGCAATGCAGCAGGTCTTGCATGAATACCTAATGTGTTATTAACTACATAACTAATTTCTTTCATTTTAAATCTCCTCCATTTTGCAAGACCATTTTAGCACAAAAAATATGAGAATAAAGAAGAAATTGAGAAAAATTACAAAAGTAATGGAAATTTTATAAAATATCACTATAATAAGCTTGTCAAGAGGGGGAAAAATAATGCTAATTATTAATTTTATCTTAGGTTTATTACCTATTATCTGGTTAGTAATCGCTTTATGTGGTTTAAAATGGCCAGGATATAAGGCTGCTTTAGGTGCCTTAATTATTGCTGCTGTTGAAGCATTAACATATTTTGGATTCTCTATGTCAGATACATTAACTTCTATTTTAGAAGGTTTTGCATTTGCAATGTGGCCAATCGTTATTGTAATTATTGCAGCAGTCTTTACGTATAACTTATCTTTACGTACAGGATCAATCGATATGATTAAAAAATTACTTACAAGTGTATCCGCTGATAAACGTGTTTTAGTTTTATTAATTGGATGGTCATTTGGTGGTTTCATGGAAGCTATGGCTGGATTTGGTACAGCTGTTGCAATTCCAGCAAGTATGTTATGGGTTTTAGATTTTGATCCAATTCTAGCATGTCTTGTTTGTTTAGTTGCCAATGCAACACCAACACCATATGGGTCAATTGCTATTCCTACAGTAACACTTGCAACAAACTTAGGTTTAGAAAATAACTTAATTGCTTTTGCTACTTCATGTGCATTAAGTGTTTTAATTATTTTAACACCATTTGTAATGGTTTATATTTTAGGAAAAAGTACAAAAGGAAAATCTTCTGCCTTTAAAGGCATTGTACCAGTTGTTTTAGTTTCAGGATTATCTTTCTTAGTTCCAGAAATGGTTGTTTCATATTTTGTTGGTGCTGAACTTGCGGGGGTTGCAGCTTCAGTTATCTCATTAGTATGTACAATTTTAGCTAGTATGAAATTTACAAATCCAGACGCTATTCCTGATGAATATCGTTTAGAAGTAAAAAAAGGAAGTCCTTTAAAAGTAGGAAAAACTTTACAAGCATTATCACCGTTTGTTTTAATATTTGTTGTTTTATTACTTACAAGTAATTTAGTACCACCAATTCATGATGCGTTATCATCATTTGCGACAAGTGTAAAAATTTCTACATTCAAAAACGCAAGTATGACAACATTTACATGGATCAATACACCAGGTGTCTTAATTATTTTATGTGCAATTGTTGGTGGATTTATCCAAAAAGCAAAAGTATCAGAAATGGTTGCTGTCTTTATTGCAACATTAAAACAAATGATGTTTACAATTTTAACAATGTTATTTATTTTAGCAACAGCTCGTGTTATGCAATATTCAGGAATGATTGCTGCCGTTGCCGCTTTATTTTCAGTATTTGGACCTGTTTATCCATTCTTTGCCCCAATGTTAGGAGCATTAGGTACATTCGTTACAGGATCAGGTACAAGTTCAAGTGCTTTATTTGGATCAGTTCAAATGTCAACTGCTGCAAGTATTGGTGCTAATAAATATTGGCTTGTTGCCGCAAACAGCTTAGGTGTTGCTACTGGTAAAATGATGGCACCACAAAGTATTGCTATTGGATTAGTCGCTGTTGATGAAGCGGGTAGAGATGGAGAATTACTTAAAAAAGTATTACCATACGCTGCTTTATTCATTATTATTAGTGCACTCGTATGTTTCTTTGGACAATACGTATGGGCAATCTTTGGAATTGCTTAAATTAAAAATAAATGATTTAGGAAGTGTCTGTAAAAAGATACTTCTTTTTCTTTAGGTAGATTTTAAATTATTATATGAAAAGAGAAATCACAGTAAATGATTTCTTTTTTAATTCATTATAAAAAGTAAATATGTATTAATTTCATAGAAAATCCTCGATAGAAAGGAGATTTTATGAGATAATAGATGCCAAGAAGGTGGAAAAATATGAAAAAGGGAATTATGAGTAGTTTTATTATTTTAGGGGTTTTATTATCAGGATGTGGGAGTCAAAAAGAAGAACTTTATTCTTCATCAAATCCTGTTGATATTACAGTATGGACCTATTATAACGGAGATCAATTAAGTTCGTTTAATACGTTAGTTAAGAAATTTAATCGTACACAAGGGAAAGAAAATGGGATATATGTTGAAAGTGTTTCTTGTGGAACGGTAAATGATTTGGAAAAAAACCTTAAAGATTCTATTGAAAAGAAAGTAGGAGCAAGTGAGATTCCAGATATGTTTTCAGCCTATAATGACATTGCTTATACAATTGATCAAATGCATGGTATTGTTGATTTAAATAAATATTTTAGTGATGATGAACTTGATGAATATATTGAGGGATATGTTCAAGATGGGGATATTTTAAATAATGGAAAATTGAAAGTTTTTCCTGTTGCAAAATCAACAGAAATTTTAACAATCAATAAAATAGATTTTGATATTTTTGCAAAAGCAACCAATGTAAGTTCTAAAGATTTATCAACAATTGAAGGACTTGTAGAAGTTTCACAAAAATATTATGAATGGACGGATAGTTTAACACCAAAACCAAATGATGGAAAAGCGTTCTTTGGTCGTGATGCGATGGCAAACTATATTTTGGCGGGTTCTATGCAATTAGGACATGAAATCTTTAAAGTTAAAGATGGAAAAATGAAACTTGATTATAATGAAAAAGTGGCACGTAAATTATGGGATAATTATTATATTCCTTATATTAAAGGTTATTTTACTGCTTCTGGTGTCTTTAGAACAGATGACATTAAAACAGGAAATATTATTGGTTATGTTGGATCGAGTTCTTCAGCAACTTATTTTCCTAAAACTGTAACAAATAGTAATGATGAAACATATTCAATTAAAATGGAAACCTTACCATGTCCTCAATTTAAAGATAGTAAAAATTATGCGATTCAACAAGGTGCAGGAATGGCTGTAATGAAAACAACAAAAACAAGACAACAAGCTGCTGTAGAATTTTTAAAATGGTTAACAGATGCTAAACAAAACGTGCAATTTTCTAAAGAAACAGGATATCTTCCTGTTAAAAAAGAAGCCAATAAAGTAGAACCACTTGTTGATAATAGTGACAATAAGGATACTCAAAAAGTTGTAGAAGTTTCAATTGACACAGTTAAAGAAAATACAATGTATTCTCCAAAAGCCTTTAAACAAGGAACAAAAGCAAGATATTACTTACAATCAATGATGTCAGATAAAGCAACTGAAGACCGTCAAGTTGTTGAAACCAATTTAAAAAATGGGCAAGATCTTGATCAAGCAACAGCCTCATTTACTAGTGATGAATACTTTGAACACTGGTATCAAGAAACAAAAACGCAATTACAAACATATGAAGATTAATAGGAGATTATCGTTATGAATAAGATGGGAAATTCTAAAACGGTATACCGGACGATTTTAAGGCCACTTTTAATAGTGCTTCTTGTTGAAATTGTCTTAATGACAGGGAGTTATTGGCTTTTGGGGATTAATGGCCAGCTTAATAAAAATGCTAGAGATATTTTGATACAACAAACAGAAAATAGAAAAAGTTATCTACAAAATGAAATGATTCAAAAGTGGTCTAATTTATCAACGATTTCACAAACAATCAATGAACGTACCCAACAACTTATTGATCAAAATGTCATTTCTTTACAAACATTGGATTCTTCAAGTAAAGCAAGTGCACCGCTTTTAAATGAGATTTCTAAGGAACTGATTTCAACGCTTTATAGTAAAGAAACAACAGGAATTTTTGTTATCTTAAATACACATGATTTAAGAGAAAATAAAGATAATAAACCAGGAATTTATATTCGAAATGATGATCCTAGTACGGTTTCTGTAAAAGAGCATGGAGATTTACTTTTAGAAAAAGCACCTGTGGAAGTTGTTCGTTCTCTTAATATTTCAACGGATACGCATTGGGAATCGACCTTTGATCTTTCAACAGAAGAAAACACTTTACTCTATAAACCTTTTGAAAAAGCATTTCATGATAAAATAAAGATGGAAGCAAAGGAATATGGTTATTGGAATGAAAAAATCTATCATTTAAAAAATAATGAGAATTCTGCAATCTCTTATTCGATGCCACTTATTTTACCAGATGGAACCGTTTATGGAGTGGTGGGTGTTGAACTTCTTACTTCTTATTTAGAAAATTTAATGCCGATCGATGAACTTAAAAATGATAATCAAGGAAGCTATGTCCTTTCTGTAGAAACGAATGCTCAACACAATTCTTTAGTTGTTTCCTCGGCATCATTAAAGCGTAAGCAATTAAAAAAATTCTATTTAACAGAAGATTATGATAAAAATAATTTTGTATTTTTAAATGGGAAAGAATACTATGCAGCAATTCAAAATTTAGATATTTATAATAGTAATGGTCCTTTCTCCAAACAACAATGGCAATTGATGTCACTTGTTGAACGAAATCAACTTTATTCATTCGCTAATCATTTTTTTTACCTACAAATTTCAATGATTATATTAGGAGGAATTGTTTCATTAATTGGAATCTTTTATGTGTCTAGAAAAATATCTGGATCAATCAGTCGTCTTTCTAAAGAAGTGGATAATTCAAGACTCGTAAAAGAAATACCAGAATTACACGCGACAGGTATTCAAGAAATTGATCAGTTTTCATCCGCAATTATTGATTTAAGTCAGGAAGTTTTGGAAACTTCGACAAAATTCTTAAATATTATGAATATGGCAAGTATTGATATTGGTGGTTATGAAATTAAAAAGGGAAGTAAAAATGTTTATGTCACAGACAATTTCTTCTTGTTGCTTGGTATTGATAAGGTCACTCTTCCTTTAACTTATGAACAATTTGAAGAATTATTTAAAGAAGTAGAAAGGGATTATCAAGTTGAAATTAAAAATGGAAACGAACGTATTTACTGTATAAAAAAATATGTAGGCTTACGTTATGTACGTTTGAAAATGCGAAAAGAAGCAGATCGTGAAATTGGTATTGCTGAAGATATTACGACAAGTTATTTAGAAAGACAACGTATTGAACATGAACGTGATTATGATGTTTTAACAGGATTGTATAATCGTTTTTCTTTCCAAAGACACATGGATTATCTATTTGAACACTCTGAACAACTAAAAAATGCTGCTTTGGTGATGATTGATTTAGATAACTTGAAAAAAATCAATGATGCCTTTGGACATGATTGGGGCGATAACTATATTCGCCAATGTGGAAAATGTTTCCAAGAAAATGTTCCTGAAAAAACAATTTGTGCGCGTGTTTCAGGAGATGAGTTCTATTTATTCTTATATGATTTTGACAACCAAGAAGAAATACGACAAAGACTTATTTCAATGACATCAATTATGCAACATAGAACAGTTTTATTGCCTAATGGTAATAAAATGAATTTAAGTGCCTCTATTGGGATTTCTTGGTATCCTCAAGATAGTATTTATTTTGACTTTTTGAAAAAATATGCAGATTTTGCAATGTACCAAGTTAAGAAATCTACAAAGGGAAACCTTGCAGAATTTGATAAGGACCTTTATGAAGATGAAAAACATGATCGACAAATGCATTTAGAGTTCTATCAATTAATTGAAAAGGAACAATTAACATATCTTTTCCAACCGATTCTTTCCGCAAAAAATGGAGAAATTATTGCTTATGAAGCTTTAATGCGTAGTCAACTTGCTACTTTGAAAAATCCTGAAATGATTTTAAGAATTGCACGTGAGGAAAATAAACTTGAAGATGTAGAAAGAATTTGTATTTTTAAATCAACAGAAACTTTTGATCAATTAAGAAAAAATAAATTAGTTAAAGAAGATGCTTTATTATTTATTAATTCTATTGCATCGGTGTCTTTAAATGATGAAGACCGTGAACGCTTCCATCGCTATTTTAGTCATATTCAATCACAAATCGTCGTAGAAGTAACAGAAGAAGAAAATATGTCAGAAGAAGCTTTGATTCGTAAAAGAGAAACCAAAGGTTTTTCAGGAATGTTTGCATTGGATGATTATGGTAGTGGTTATAATACAGAAATTAATTTATTAAATTTAAGTCCAAAATACATAAAAATTGATCTTACTATTGTAAGAAATATTGATAAAGATTTTGATAAGCAACAACTTGTTTCAAATATTGTTGAGTATGCACATCAAAGAGAGGGTTATATTATTGCAGAGGGTATTGAAACGAAAGAAGAACTTCTTAAAGTCTTAGAGTTAGGGGTGGATTATTTACAAGGCTATTACTTATCTTATCCTCAATTAAACCCTCAAGAAGTTTCTAATGAATCTATTAAAACAATTGAAAATTATTGGAAGAAAAGATGATGAAAAATCATCTTTTCTTTGTTATAATTGTTAGCGTTTGATAACATGAGGATAGAAATGAGCAGACATACAAGAAAATATCAATGTAAAAAAAGTACATTGTTAGAGTATCATGAAATTATTGAATGTATCATGGCGGCATTAGATGCTAAAATTCCTTATACGGCAGGACATTCAAAAAGAGTAAGTGATATGACAGAAATTCTTTGTGGATTACTGGATTTAAATAGAAGTAAAACACGGATGATTCATATTGCTGCCCATTTGCATGATATTGGTAAAATAGGAATTGGTGATGCGATTTTAAATAAAGAAGGAAAATTAGATGAACAAGAATGGGAAATGATGAAGACACATCCTCAAATAGATGCGAATATTCTTGATAAATCACATTTGTTAGCACCTTTTAGTAAAATTGTTTTACATCATCATGAACGTTTTGATGGTAAAGGGTATATTTATGGACTCAAAGGAAAAGAAATTCCTTTAGGATCACGGATTATTGCTATATGTGATTCAATTGATACGATGACATAAAAAATTATCGAGATATATAGACAATTGATTTTTGTTATCATGAAATAGAAAAAATCTAGGGAAAAGTAGTTTTCTCTTTTTTTTCGTTTTTATCAAGAAAATGACAAAAAAACATACAATGTCATGAGGTGGTTTTACATGTTAAAAAAAGGATTATGTTTGTTCGTGGGGATCATGATGCTTTTTTGTCAAATCAATGTTGTTCATGCAACGAATCTTGCAAGTGGGGCAGAAAGTGCTGTTTTAATAGATGCTCAAAGCCAACAAATTTTATATCAAAAAAATGCGACAAAAAAGCTTTATCCGGCATCGACAACAAAGATTATGACGATGATTTTATTGTTTGAAGCCATTCAAGAAAAGCGTTTGAAATGGGATGATATTTTAACGTGTTCAGCTTATGCTTCAAGTATGGGAGGAAGTCAAGTCTATCTTGAAGAAAATGAAACAATGAGTGTCTTTGAACTCTTTAAATGTATTGCAATTGCTTCGGCTAACGATGCAAAACACATCGGGTAACTGTTTATATTGGAATGTTAAATATTGACTTATCAAAGTACAATGATGAGTTTCATCATAGTTATGGAAATTGCAAAGTGAAGATACATATTGTTTATTAATGAGGGCGTGTTCGCTCCAAAATTCAACCGTGTGCGATTTGTAAGGAAAAATAAAGGAATAATGCCATTATGAATTATAAGAGAACGTGTGGCGAAATATGAAAGAAATCTTAAAATGAAGATTTCTTTTTTAACGTTATGAGGATATATTAATTATTCAAATCATGAATTTGACTGTGCAGGTTAAAGGCTAGGTGTAAAAGTGGGTGTAGGATCTTTAATAACAATTGAATTTATCTTGATAAAATGGGACTAATTTAGAAATAAAAGAGGGTGTAAATAACATTAATAGGAGGAGATTATGGCAGAAACTAGAGAAAAAATAACATTTTTGGTATCAAAGGAGCAAAAAGAAAAACTTATACAATATATCAATATATCTAACGATAAAGGAATAACTGATTTTATACTATCGGCTATGGAGTTTTATGGTGGGTATTGTATGACGAGTCAAAAAAGTTAAGTGTGTAATCTTAACTCAAAAAAATTATATATACAAGACTAGATGTTTCATGATTATTCATCGATAATGCTAGCAAGGAGTGGATAGTCATGAATGAAAAAGTCAAAGTGATAAAAGTAGAATTAAAACAAGAATATGGTGAAGAAAAATTAAAAACATATTATCCTGAAGATGTAGAACTTGATGATATTATTATGAGTGTTTATAGTTTATTAAATTTTACAAGTATTATGTTCGAGTACAGTTCTTATCAATTTGATTTAGACATGTCACAAATAAAAACTTGTCTTTATGAGTCAAAAGAAAACATAGAAAATATGCTACAAAAAATCAGTAATTAAAAAGATATGATTTTCTTGTAAGAAAACCATATCTCTATTTGTTTATTGGGATGAGTCTGTCTATTTGATATCACTAAAGGAGTGCCACTGTGTCATACCTGTAACTACTTTTATAACATCTCGTTACAGAGAACATAAATATATTATGCAATCATTTATAATATATGTTGATGCATTTTATAAAATTTTATTTATTAATTTTAACAGATGACCAATATTTTTTAGTCTGAATAATTATAGTAGGAATCAATGCAAATGCATAAATAACAAATAATTGAGTTATCGAGATTGTTTGAATCATAAATAAACTGTGCATAAATGGCACGAATAAAATGACATGCAGTAAAGAAAATCCAATTAAGAATGCATAGATGCTTGAACGATTTGTATAAAAACCAATCTTTGTTAATGGAAGATTGCTACGACAATTGAAACCATGTAATAGACGAGCTAGACAAATTGTAGCAAATGCCATAGTAGATGCAACAAGAGGATCTTGTTTTAGTCCAAATAAATAAGCACACATTGTACAAATTGCAATTATAATACCTTCAAAAGTGATTTGTAAAACAGTTTGTTTGTTTAGAATAGAATCGGAAGAACTTCTTGGTTTTTCTTTTAAAACACCATTTTTTCCTGTTTCCATACCAATTGCGATGGCAGGTAATGAATCTGTAATTAAGTTCATAAATAGTAGGTGTACAGGGAAGAAAGGTGTTGGCAATAAAAGTAATGATGCAATGAAAACACAAAGAATTCCAGCAAAGTTACCAGATAATAAATAGTTGATCGAATTTTTAATATTACGATAAACATTACGTCCAGTGATCACTGCTTTAACAATTGTTGAAAAATTATCATCAGTCAAGATCATACTTGCTGCATCTTTAGAAACCTCTGTTCCAGTTATTCCCATTGCAACACCGATATCACTTTGTTTTAATGCTGGAGCGTCATTGACACCATCACCTGTCATTGCGACGATATCGCCACGTTTTTGCCAGGCTTTTACAATTCTAATCTTATGCTCAGGAGCAACTCTTGCATAAACACTAATATGAGGTAATTTTTCATCAAGTTCCTCTTCACTCATCTTATCTAATTCATAACCTTCAATAGATAAATCCCCATCTTCATAAATCCCAATTTGCGTAGCAATTGCTCTGGCAGTCACAACATGATCACCTGTAATCATAATAGGTTTAATACCTGCTATCTTACATTTAGCTACCGCATCTTGACTTTCAATACGTGGTGGATCCATTAAAGAAACTAAACCTATAAATGTTAAATCATGTTCATCTTCTAATGTGACTTGATTTCCTCTGTAATCTTTATATGCAAAACCTAAAACACGTAAACCATTGTTTGCACATCTTTGATTTTCTTTTTCAATCGCATCTAGATGTCTTTTTGTAATGGGTTCTTTAATACCATTAATTAATATTGTTGAACATCTTTTAATAATAACATCAGGAGCACCTTTTGTATAAATATGATTTAAAGAAGAAATGCTCATTAATTTTCTATCAGAATCAAAAGGTAATTCAGAAGTTCTCACTGCAGTATGTTTGAATTCAATATCATTCTTTGTATATTCATGAACCAAATCAATTAAAGCAAGTTCAGTTGGATCACCAATTCTTTGTTCACCGTTGATAACTGCATTATTACATAATAAACAAGATTTTAATAAGACACTGTGATCATGATGACGATTATCTAATTCAGAAATTTTCATTAAATGATTATAAAAATAAATTGTTTGTGGTGTCATTTTATTTTGGGTTAAAGTTCCTGTCTTATCGCTACAGATGACAGAGACACACCCTAAACTTTCAACTGAATTTAAGTTCTTGATAATCGCATTTTCTTTGACCATTTTTTGAGTACTCATTGATAAAACAATTGTGACAATTGAACTCAATGCTTCTGGAATTGCTGCAACTGCTAAAGCGACAGCAATCATTAAAGAATCAATTAAAGATTGTTTTGCTAAAAAGAGATTTAAACATAAAACAATGAGTGAAATAAAGAAAATACCAATAGATAGCTTTCCACTAAAATCATCTAGACTTTTTTGTAAAGGTGTTTTTCTTTCTTTGGCATTGTTTAACATTGATGCAATCTTTCCAATTTCAGTTTGCATACCAATATGGGTAACGATATAACGTCCTGTTCCATTTGTAACTAAACTACTTGAAAAAACCATATTTTTTTGATCACCAACAACAACTTGACCAGTAATCACATCCGTTGTTTTATCGACACTTTCTACTTCTCCAGTTAATGCACTTTCATTGATTTGGAGAGATGAGCATTCAATAATACGTCCATCACCACTAATCACATCACCTGCTTCAATTTGGACAAGATCGCCAATTGTTAGTTCTGTAGAATCAACTTCTTGAAGTGTTCCCTCACGTATAACTTTCGCTTTAGGAACAGAAAGTTTCTTTAAACTATCCAATGATTTCTCTGCTTTTAATGTTTGAATCGTTCCGAGTATTGCATTGACAATAATAACACTGACAATAACAATTGTACTTTCTATCTGTCCGCTCATTCCAGAAATGATTGCTGCAATGATTAAAATAATAACTAATAAATCTTGAAATTGTTTAAGAAAAATCATAAAAGGATTTTCCTTTTTCTTTTCATCTAAGATGTTATAGCCAAATTGCTGATGACGTTTGATAATTTCTTCATGACTTAATCCATTTTCACTTGTTTCACAAGCTTTCATAACTTCAGATATTCTTTTTTGATAATACATATATGCCTCCTATCTCTTTAGCAAACAAAAAAAGACAAGCTCGCTAAAGAAAATTATTCTTTAACGAGTCTTGTCTTTAAGATGCACCAGGATATTAAATCCGCGTCTGTTGATAACATCACACATTTTTGTGAGACTACTCCCTCATTGGAAAGTATAATAACATAGTCATAAAAATATGTAAATAAATTTATGAAAATAGTGGTTAAGTTTCGTCAACCGAAATTGATAATGTCTCAAAAATAATCAAACATTAGCACCATAACGGTGCTTTTGTTTTGCAGCATAACTGACAAAGCTCGCTTTTCTCCATGGATGATTCATTGGAGGAATATACTTTTTCTTTTCTTTCTTAGGTGCTTCCTTAGGAGCATCAAATTCCTTTGATATTAGTTCATATTCGGGTACTTCTTCCATCAGATAAAGCTTATCAGCGATATTTGCCAGAAGCTGTCCATCAAATGTCTCAATGACCATGTAGTCAGTCTTTCCTGCAAAGTATCTTCTGTCACCATTTTCAGGTACTGGAAAATGGTATTTACTCTGGAATCTGATGCAGTGGCCTTTGTCTATAGTTCTAGTTGAAAGTACTGCAAGAGTACGATTAATTTCCTCCATAGATGGTTGCTTCTCATATACCGATTCGGTACTGTTAAGGCGTAGAGCGAACTGATCATTGAATTTTTTTATGTAGGAGTTTAAAAATTCATTGACGTCCTCTATGTTGGTGATATGAGTGTGCCTTCGTTCGACTGGTAATCGTGACTGGAGCGTCTGGTTGAGTCTTTCGACTCTCCCTTTTGCTTGGGGTACGCTCGTAGTTTTTATATCGATTCCCAGATTATGACAGGCATAAGAGAACTGAGTGAATGTGTCCTCAGCATCTGAAGGTCTGTTTTTTTCTTTTATATTCAAATACAGTACGTCTGTCAGTATAAAATAAAGTAGGGATACCATGATTCGTTAATATTTGATGGAGGACATTGTAATATCCTTTAAGAGTTTCTTGATAATCAAAGTAGGCACCAACGATTTTACCATCGGCATCATCAATTGCAACATGCAGATGCCACACTTCTTTTTCAATCCAATGGAATGATGATGCATCCATCTGTATCATCTCACCTGCATATTTTGATTTAGGACGTCTTGGATGTTCATCCTGTTCATCAAATATTTTGGAGAGAGCACTTCCTCAGCTTTCATCCAGTTGTTGAGTGTTGTATCACTTATCTTTATACGAAAGTCACTTTCCACAATCTCACAGAAGTGAGTGAAGTTTGCGCCAGAGAAATCATTAATATAAAGAGAGATGATCTTATTCTTTATATCTAAAGGAACTGCAGAAGCGGGCAGTCTTCCACGGTTTCCATGCATGAATCTCTTCTTTCCCTGTTTCTTGTATTTAATGATAAGTTGTTGATTGTTCTTACTGTACATCCAAGCTTAGTAGCTGCTCTTTTCTTATTTTCATCTGTTTCTACAAGTTTCTTGATTATTTCATACTTATTCTGTTCATTCATTCTCAATTCAACCTTTTTCATAATAACCTCCCCTGGATACATTGAGATATTATCATTTTTGAATCAGAAATAATCAAAAAATATTTAAAAAGCTGTTGACTTTTTAATAATATTAAATTATTATAAGGGCGTAGAAAAAAGAATAAATAGGTTTGTAACTTCCTTTGAAGGCTTTCCCGAAAAATTCTTATGATTTTTTGGTTGCAGATAAGGAAGTTTTTTTGTTAGATAAAATAGAAAAAGGAGAAAAAATAATGTTTAGTTTATTTAAAAAAGAAAAATTTAAAATTGTTTCACCACTAGATGGACAATTGATATTATTAAAAGATGTACCCGATAGTGTATTTTCTCAAAAACTTATGGGAGATGGTTTTGCAATCATTCCACAAAGTCAAGTTGTTGTTTCACCAATAAGTGGTGTTGCTGAGAGTGTTTTTCCAACTGGTCATGCTGTAGGAATTAAAACAAAAGATGGGATTGAATGTATTGTTCATATAGGTTTAGATACTGTTGAATTAAATGGAGAAGGTTTTACCTCTTTAATTTCACAAGGTGATTATGTAAAAGCTGGAGAACCTATTGTTCAATTTGATAATCAATTTATTAAAGATAAAGGTTACAATTTGACAACAATGGTAGTTTTTCCTTCAGGGTATGAAAAAGATTTTAACTTAGGTGAAAGAGAAGTTAAAAAAGGTGAAGTTCTATTTTAGTTATAATTGACAAGAGTGAAGTGAATCAGTAATATTAAGTTATGTTTTAAATAATCAATAACAAATGGACTGGGGTTGAAAAGAATGAAGGTTATAAAAAATATTAACAATAACGTTGCTATTTGTGTTGATGATAATGGTCATGAAGTGGTCGCGATGGGTAAAGGAATTGGATTCTCAAAGCCTCCATATGAAGTTGATTTATCAAAGATAGAACATACTATAGTTTAGATTCTCATTATGTTACTTTATTAAGTGAGATTCCTGAAGAGGTAATTGATGTCACATTAGAAATTGTTGAAAAAGGAAGTGATTACTTAGGAGTTAACCTTAGTAGAACATTTTGGTTTTCACTTTGTGATCATATTAATTTTGCAATTGAGAATGTAAAGAACGGGCTTGTCATAAGTAACCCAATGACAAATGAAATCAAGCATTTGTATGAAAAAGAAATGTTATTAGGAAAATGGGCTATTAACCATATAGAAAAAAGATTATCTATTCAGTTGCCTTTGAGTGAGGTAAGTGGGATAGCGTTGCATTTCATTAATGCAGAACAAATGACTACAATTGGAACACAAAAAGATGAAATAACACATTTTATAGATGATATTACAGAAATTGTTGAGAGTGAAATGAATATTATTATTGATCGTAATGATTTTAATTATTCTCGATTTGTAACACATCTTAAATATTTATTAAAACGTTCGACACGATTAAATGAAACAAATTCTGAGAATGTCAAATTATATGATGAAGTATATGAGAAATTTCCAGAATTAAGAAAAACTATAGAAAAAATTAAATTATATATTTTGGCTGAATTAAATATAGAACCTAGTAAAGAGGAGCTTCTATATTTAGTTATACATATTAATAGATTTTGTACAAGAGCAGGATTGTAACTTAAATAAGGCTTTACCTGATGTATACTAAGAATGTTTTCATAATGTTCTTATTAGCATCAGGTTTTATTTTGGGCTTTTACAAGATAAAATAGCGCGCAAATATCTTGTTAGCATATATATTATATTAAAGAGAGGAAAGAAAAATGGCAAAGTATACAGAGTTTTGTAATGAAGTTATTAAAAATGTCGGTGGCAAGGAAAACATTTCAGGTGTTGTTCATTGTATGACAAGATTACGTCTTAATGTTAAAGACAAATCAAAAGTAAACGTTGAAGCAGTAAAAGAAGTGAAAGGTGCAATTGGAGCACAATTCTCTGGGGAACAGTTCCAAATTATAATTGGACAACATGTTTCAGAAATATACCCAGAGTTTTGTGAAATAAGTGGAATTGAAAAAACAAAATCAATCGAAGAAAATCTAGATAAAGAACCGTTTGATTTTAAAAAGATTCCAGGAAAAGTCTTAGATTTTATTTCAGGATCTATTGCTCCAATTTTACCTATTATGATGGGTGCAGGATTATTTAAAATGTTATATGCAATGTTGGGTCCAGATTTGTTCAATGTTATGAATGTGGAACATCCTTTTATGAAAATGATATCAATTGTAGGAAATTGTGGATTTTACTTTATGCCTATATTTGTAGCATGGTCAACTGCTAAGAAAGTTAATACAAGTATTCCGATGGCATTATTATTAGGAGCATTGTTAATTGATCCTAATATTCTAAGTATTGTAACAACAGGTGAACCTTTTAAAATGTATGGTATTCTATCAATGCCTTTAGTTAATTATGCACAAACATTGTTACCAACTTTACTTACTGTTTGGGTATTGCAATATGTTTTTAAGTTTTTTGATAATGTTATTCCAAAATCATTTAAGATTATGGGAGTACCATTTTGTACATTATTTATCATGATTCCTTTGATGTTTTGTGGATTAGCTCCAATTGGTAACTGGTTAGGTGAAGGTATGTCATGGGTTATCACAACTTTATATGATGTTGCAGGACCATTGGCTATTGCTTTGGTAAGTGCAGTATTCCCATTTTTAATTGCTACTGGTATGCATGTCGCAGTTGGTCAAATTGGTTTGGTCAATATGACAACTGCTGGATTTGATCCTGTAGTATTCGTAGGTATGAACATTGCATATTATGCTATGTCAGGTATGATTGTAGCTTATTTAATTCGTGCAAAGGGCGAAGAAAAACAAATGGCAGGAGTTAATGCAGTAACTTTAATTGTTGGTGGTATTAGTGAGCCTACAATCTTTGGTGTATTAGTGAGAAATAAAAAAGCAATGATTGTACAAGTTATTGGAAGTGCAATAGCAGGGTTAGTTGGTGGTTTCTTAGGAGTAACTGTTTATTCTTTTGGAGCAACAAACTTCATGACTATTCTTCAATTTGCTGGAGGACCTGGACAAGATTTTATCAATGCATGTATTGCTTGTGGTATAGCATTTATTGTTCCTTTGGTTTTAGGCTTAATGATTGGATTCGATGAAAAAAAAGGATTTAAATTAAGAAAATTTAAATCAAATAAATTATCAAAATAGTTATAAGATTTAGGTTCATTATTGAACCTATTTCTTTGTATAACAAGAGGAGATATTCATGTTAAAAATTTCTAAAAACAAGCAAACTTTATTAAAAGATGGAAAAACATTTTTTTACTTAGCAGATACTTGTTGGTCTGCATTTACAAATATAAGTGATGAAGAATGGGATTATTATTTGTATAAAAGAAAAGTTCAAGGTTTTAATACGATTCAAATTAATATTCTACCACAATGGGATGCATCTCTAACCAATTTCAATTTTAATCCTTTTATTAATAATAATCCAAATTATTTGAATGATGAATATTTTGAACACGCAAAGAAAATGTGTGAAAAAGCTAAGAAAGAAGGATTTGAATTATCATTAGTGCTTTTGTGGTGTAATTATGTACCTGGAACATGGGCGTCTTCTTTAATTCCTGATGGCGTGTTACCTTTTGATTACTTAAAAAATTATGTTGAAAAAGTTCATGAAACATTTAGTAAATTTGAACCATTATATATTGTTAGTGGAGATACCGATTTTCCAACTCAAGAATCTATAAAGTATTATGCTTACGTTGCTTCTGCTTTAAAAAAACTTGCACCAAGTTGTTTATTAACAACACATATCAAAGGAAGATATACATATATTCCAAAAGAAATATATCAGTATTTAGATCTGTGTTTTTATCAAAGTGGACACAATGTAAAAGATTTATCCATGCCATATTCATTAAGTGAAGAAATGCAAAATAAATATCCAGGGAAACCATTAATAAATTCAGAACCATGTTATGAAGAAATGGGATACTCAGGACAAATGTACGGGCGTTGGACTCGTTTTGATGTACGTCGTTGTGCTTTTATGAGTATTTTATCTGGAGCATGTGCTGGTATAACATATGGAGCAGCAGGAATATATAGTTGGCATAAAGTGAAGAAAAGTTTCGAAAGTTCTTTAGGTGAGGGATTTGATATGCCTAAGTCATGGGAAGAAGCAATGTCTTTTACTGGTGCTTGGGATTATGGATATATAAAAGCAATATTTGAAGAATTAAAGGTTAATTCAATAATACCAAAACAAGATATATTGATTAATGATACTAATGATATTCGAGTTGCTCAAGCGAATAATGGATTGATTTTTGTATATGTTCCATATAATACAACTATTCGATTATCTATTAATCTCGATGGGTGGAGTATAAAAGCTGTTGATTTAGCAGAGCGATTTATTGCAAATATAAAAATGATTGTGAAAGAAAAGCATACTGTTATTGATATGCATCCATTTTCTCAAGATGCATTACTAATATTAAAAAAAGAAAATGAAGAGGTGTGTGAAGATGTTTGATAAAGATTTTTTATGGGGTGGTGCTACTGCTGCTAACCAGTATGAAGGTGGTTGGCAAGAAGGGAAAAAAGGTATAAGTACTGCTGATTGCTGTACAAGAGGTTCTAAAACGGAACCTAGAAAAGTTACTTACAAGACTAAAGATGGTAACATTAAAGCAGATAATCTGTTTGGTATGGAAATTAATGATGATGTAGAATTTGGATGTTTTGAAGGCTATGATTATCCTAGTCATAGAGCTAGTGATTTTTATAATCATTATAAAGAAGATATAGCTTTGATGGCAGAAATGGGATTTAAATGTTATCGTATGTCAATTGCATGGACAAGAATATTTCCAAATGGTGATGAAGAAGAGCCAAATGAAGAAGGATTAAAATTTTATGATCAAATTTTTGATGAATGTTTGAAATATGGAATCAAACCGTTGGTCACATTATCACATTACGAAACACCAGTTGGTTTAGTAAATAAATGGGGTTCATGGAGTGATTCAAGAACAATTGATTGTTTTCTTCGTTATGTGAAGTCAGTAGGTGAAAGATATAAAGATAAAGTTGAATATTGGTTAACTTTCAATGAAATCAATTGTATAGATTTTAGTGGATGGGTTGCAGCAGGTATACCTAATCAAAATCCCCAAACAATTGCTGATGCTGCTAAAAACCAATTGATTGCTAGTGCTAAGAGTGTTATAACATTACATAATATTAATCCAAATAATAAGGTTGGAAATATGATTGGCTATGGTATCAAATATCCGAATACTTGTCACCCAAATGATATTTTAAAAACATGGGAAGAAGCAAATGAAGATTATTTTTATTGTGATGTACAAGCACGAGGATATTACCCACGTTATAAATTAAAAGAATATGAAAGAAATGGAGTTGTTTTTTCTTTAAATGATAAGGAAAAAGAAATTCTTAAATCTGGAACAGTTGATTTTATTAGTTTTTCTTATTATATGTCAAATTGTATTTCGGCAGATCCAAAGGTGGCTCCTAATCAAAGTGGAAATATGTCATTTGGAGTGAAGAATCCATATTTAAAAGCTAGTGCTTGGGGTTGGCAAATTGATCCAAAAGGCTTACGAATTGCCTTAAATTATTTATATGATCGTTATCAAAAACCATTAATGGTTGTTGAAAATGGATTAGGTGCACAAGATGAAGTTGATGAAAATAATAAAATACATGATACATATCGTATTGATTATTTGAGAGATCATATTCTAGCAATGGAAGAAGCTGTTCGTATTGATGGTGTTGAATTATGGGGTTACACCTCTTGGGGATGTATTGATCTTGTATCAGCATCAACTGGTGAAATGCATAAAAGATATGGATTTGTTTATGTAAATTACCAAGATGATTGTAGTGGAAATGGAGAAAGAATACGAAAAGATTCTTTTTATTGGTATAAAAAAGTTATTTCTTCACAAGGAAGAGATTTAAAATAGGAGGATTTTATATGAATAGATTAGAAAATAAAGTTGCAATTATTACTGGGGCAGCAATGGGACAAGGAGCTGCTGAAGCTTATCTTTTTGCAAAAGAAGGAGCTAAGGTTGTAGCAACAGATATGTGCGAAGATATTTTGAGAGAAACTGTTCAAAAAATTAATGAAGATTTTTCACATTCTACAATTGCCTTGAAATTGAATGTAACTGATGAAGAAGAATGGAAGAAAGTTGTAGAAGAATGTATTAATCAATTTGGTACTGTTGATATTTTATTGAATAATGCAGGTATTGGATCAAAAGGTATTAATTATGATAAGACAGATTATCAAGCGTTTGAAAATGTGATGAAGATTAATGCTTGGGGACCTTTTGTTGGAATGAAAACAGTTGCGCCAATTATGATTAAGAATAAAAAAGGTTCTATTATTAATGTTTCATCTTTAGCTGCAGTAAAAAGTATTGAATTCAATGCTTATAGTCTTTCTAAAGGAGCAGTTATTTCATTAACAAAAGCAGCTTCTGCTGATTTAGGGAAAAATGGTATTCGTGTTAATACTATTATTCCTGGTACAATAGAAACACCAATGACAAAAATTATTTGTGATTATCCCAATGTTTTGAATTCATGCATTGAAAAGACTGCTTTAGGACATATTGGTGAAGCTGATGATATTGCATATTGTGCCTTATATTTAGCAAGTGATGAATCAAAGTATACAACAGGTACAGATATAACGATTGATGGTGGGCAACGATATAAAGATACTTTAGAATTAGAAATGTAAACATTAGAGGTGAATATTTTAAAACTAGCTTGATGTTTGATTTTATTATTTGGAAAGTGCAGTATTTATTAATTCTTCTTATTATGTAGATATTATAGATAAATTAAATATGAAATAATTAATAGTAAGAAAAATTTATTCTGTTATAAAGTGTCACCAGAAATGTTAGAAATAATTTCTTCTCTTAGTAATTATGCAAAGTATAAATTAGTGAGTACAAGTATTTTTAAAGTTTTAGTACAATGATTAATGATATATTATAGATGTTATTTTAATTATAATACTTTAATTGTTCATATTTTTGGTATTATTCGTGTAACATATCAAGATTAAAATAGGAATTAAATCTAGATTTAATTCCTATTTTAGATTCTATTGTATTTTTTATTGAAAATATAAAATAATTATGGAATTGTATTAGAACTGCTCTAAAATAAATAATCTCCAAAGTTGATAAATTATGATAACTTTATTTTATGGTTTATCATAAGGAGCATAATAAAATGGCAGAAAATGATTTATCTATTCGCAGTTCAGCTGCTGAATATTTAACATATATAGCATCAACAGGAAATACTGACGAAAGTATTGAAATTCGTTATGAAGATGAAAATATACGGTTAACACAAAAAATGATGGCTGTTTTATATGATGTTGAAGCTCATACAATCAATTATCATATTAAAAAGATATTAGAAGATAATGAATTAAATGAAAATTCAACTATTCGAAAATTTCGAATAGTTCAAAATGAAGGTGAAAGACAAATCACTATAATTTACAAATGATTATAGCTGTAGGATTTAAAATTAATAATGAACGTGCTATTCAATTTATAAAATGGGCAAATACAATTGTAAAAGATTATACAATTAAAGGTTGGGTTATGGATGATGAAAGATAAAAAAAGGAACATTCCTAACTGATAAATACTTTGAAGAACAATTAGAACGTGTTCGTGAAATTAGAGCGAGTGAACGTAAATTTTATGCAACTGTTCAAAACAAAATGCATTATGCAATTCATGGTCATACTGCAGCTGAACATATTTTAGAAAGAGCTGATCATCAAAAACAAAATATGGGATTAATGACTTGGCAAGATGCACCAGATGGCAAAATTAAAAAGAGTGATGTCATAATTGCTAAGAATTATTTATCTGAATTTGAATTATCACAACTTAATCGTATGGTTACATCTTACTTGGATTTTGCTGAAAATATGGCTCAAAGAAAAATACCATTAACAATGCAAGACAGGGAAACAAGACTTAATGGATTCATTGAAATGTTTGAATATGGTTTATTAAAAGATGCTGGTAAAGTAACTGCTGCAATTGCTAAAATTCATGCTGAAACAGAATTTGAAAAATATCGAATTATACAAGATCAATTGTATATGTCTGATTTTGATCGCTATTTGTTAGAGTTAGAAGAAAAAATGAAATAGAATTTGAGAAGATATGAGTTATTCATTATGAATATATTCATATCTTTTTATTGTTGAGTTACCGAGGATTCCTCGATAACAGGGAAGGAGTGTAAAAAATGAACGACATATATTATTTCGTTAAAACATAGATTTTAAAAAGGGGGAATTATTATTGAGAGGAAATGAAATTGATATTTCAATTATTGTACGAAATGCAATTTTAGAAGAACTCTATGAAGAAAAAGAAATAGATGAAAAGACATATCACAAAATGAAAGAAATATTTTTAAACCAAGAGAAGAATTCACTAGATAAATAAAATAATCTTAGTAGTATGTTGATTGAAATGAGTGAGCGAATAATGAAAAAATTAAAAGCTGTTTTTTATGCAAGAGTATCTACAGATCATAGTGATCAACTTCATTCTTTAAAGGCACAACAAGATTATTTTTATCAATATTTAGATAATCATCCAGAGTTTGAATTAGTTAATTCATATGTTGATGAAGGTATTACAGGAACAAGCATTAAAAAAAGGAAATCATTCCAAAAAATGATTAATGATGCTTTGCATCATCATTTTGATATTATTCTTACAAAAGAAGTAACACGATTTGCAAGAAATACTTTAGATACTTTACAAATGGTCAGGTTATTAAAAGAAAATAATGTGAATGTGTTATTCTTGACAGATATGATTGATACAAGAACACATGAAGGTGAATTGCGTTTATCTTTAATGGCTACAATTGCTCAAGAAGAAGGTAGAAAAATTAGCCAAAGAGTCAATTGGGGATTTCAAAGAGCATTTGAAAATGAAAAACTTGTAATTACTAATGTTTATGGTTATGACATTGTCAAAGTTGGTCATGTGAGAAAACTTGAGGTGAATGAGCAACAGGCATATGTGATTCAACATATATTTAAATGGTACTTACAAGGATTGGGATATGGAAAAATTTCAAAAAGATTATATGAATGGAATATTCCTTCTCCTTCTGGTAACGCACATTGGGATACATCGGTGATTGCTAAAATATTGGCCAATGAGAAATATATTGGTAGACTTGTGCAAGGAAAACAAAAGACAAATAATTATCTAGAAAAGAAAATATTAAGAAATATATCAAGAAATGATATGTATATTACTAACAATCATCATGAAGCCATTGTTGATAAAGAAATATTTTATGCAGTCCAACAATTAAGACAATCAAAAGTAAAAAATGGAGAAAGAAATCGAAGATATCCGTTGTCTGGTAAAGTCATTTGTGCAATGTGTGGAAAATCATATGCTCGAATGAAATATGGAAACAGTATTGGTTGGGGATGTAGAAAATGTGAAAATACGAATATTATTAATGAAACAGTACTTATAGAATTATTACGTTCATTTATAAGTACTGTTTTCATAAACAAAGAAAAGGTCAAGAAAGAATTGGTTGATGCGTTAATGAATTCTTATGATTTTATGAACTGTGAGAATCAAATTAATCAATTACACAAAGATATTGGATATATTAGACGTCGAATGAAATTATATTTAGATGATTATTTAGAAGAAAAGATATCAATAGAAGTCTATAAAGAAAATAAATTAAAAGAAGAAAAAGAATTAGAAGCAAAAGAAAAAGAACTTCAAGCATTAGAAATGAAGGAAAGTAATAATGATATGAAGAATGCTATTCATCATATTGTGAAAGTGATTGAAAAGAAAGTTGAAATAGATAAAGGAGTTATTCATCAAATCATTATCCAATATATAAAAGCAATCATTCCTAAAAAGATGAATGAGTATCACTTATATATGGATTTAAGTGATTGTTACTTTAAAGAAAATGTGGATTTATCACAATTTGAATATGTGAAAACTTATATATTTGATTTACAAGACTATCAATCGCCATATGTTAAAAAGAAATATAAACAACTTCAAAATACAAAACTTCATCTTTACATAAGGAGGTTGTCGTTATGAAAAAGACAAGAGTCGTTTTCTATGCCAGAGTTTCAAAAGATACCGAAGAACAGT
This sequence comes from Faecalibacillus sp. H12, assembly GCF_013361255.1. Lineage (NCBI taxonomy): Bacteria > Bacillati > Bacillota > Erysipelotrichia > Erysipelotrichales > Coprobacillaceae > Faecalibacillus > Faecalibacillus sp. H12. The sequence goes on from NZ_JABWDK010000002.1 coordinate 225,162, forward strand.
TACATTCTTTTGAAGCACAGAAAAAATATTTTGAAGAATTTATTAGTAGAAATAAGGATATGGTATTCATAAGAGGATACGCAGATGAGGGAATATCAGGAGTTAATGTAAAGAAAAGAAAACAATTTCAACAAATGATTGAAGATGCTAAGAATAGCGAGTTTGATTTAATTCTTACAAAAGAAGTCACCCGTTTTGCAAGAAATACAGTGGATACTTTAGTCAATACAAGATTGTTGTTGAAATATAATGTTGGTGTTCTTTTTACAACAGATAATATTGATACAAGAAGTAATGATGGTGAATTACGTCTATCTTTAATGGCTACGCTTGCTCAAGAAGAAAGTCGCAAAATCAGTTCACGTGTCAATTGGGCAACAAAAAGAAATTATGAAAATGGTGTTGCACATGGGACAATGCCTTATGGTTATAAGCGAGAGAATGGAAAAATTGTTATTGTTGAAGATGAGGCTAAGGTTGTTCAACAGATCTTTCGACTTTATATTGATGGGTATGGCACAAGACGAATCGCTAACACATTAAATGAACAAGGTTATTATAATGCAACTGGTGGAGAGTGGCTTCCTTCTACGATAAGAGGAATGTTAAAGAATCGAAAATATTGTGGAGATCTTGTTCAAGGAATGAGTAAGACAATTGACTTTTTAGAAAAGAAAAGAGAAGTTGTTAAAGATGAAAGTCAATATTATGTATGTGTTTCGCATCATGATGCTATTATTGATAAACAAACTTTTGAATATGTTCAACAACTTCAAGAGAATCGTAAGAGTATAAATGATAAAAACGAGGTTAAAGTTCCCTTTAAATATAGCAATCAAAATATCTTTTCTAATAAGATTTTCTGTGGATATTGTAATGCAAGCTACCGTAGAATCAAAAGAAAGAATGATAGTATTTACTATAAATGTTCAACTGCAGACAAGAAAAAACGTGTTTTCTGTCCTGAAAGTGAGAACATAAAGGAGGAGGCTTTAAAAGATATTATTAAACAGACTGCTCAATATTTTAAGGTCAATGAAGAAGATATTATTAGACAATTTGAAGATGTTTTAAAAGAAATTGAAATGGATTTAGATGAAGATTCAATTCAAGGTATCGAAGAAAAGATACAAAGTAATCGTTCTAAGCTAGAAAAACTAGTTGATCTTTATATGGAAGGTTTGATTGATAAAGAGATTTATTTTCATAAAAAAGAAGAAATTGAAAAAGAAACTTATGAACTGAACCAAAAGATGAATATGACGAGTCAAACACAAGTCAGTGTCATTCAAAAGGTTAAAAATTTGATAGAAACTATCAAAGATAAGCTGAATCATTGGAGAGATATGAGTGATACTTTGATTAAAGAATTAATCTATAAAATTGTGGTCTATAGTAAAGAAAAACTTGATATTTATATCAATGTTGCGAGTTATCAAAAAATAAGTTATGAAAATGGGGTGTTTGTGTTACCGAATGTGAGTGAAATGGAATGATGCCTGTGTTGTCGTGGCAGAAAATATTGCAGGAAGTCATGAAGAATTTGTTTCGATGATGAATGAAAAAGCAAAAGCTTTAAAACTTAAAAATACGCATTTTGTCAATTGTACAGGATTGCATGATAAAAATCATTATACTTGTGCGAAAGATCTTTCAACTATGGCCGCTTATTTACTACAAATTGGTGGCAAGAAACTTTTAGCCGTCACATCGCTTTATGATAGTTATGTTCGCGAAAAAACAAAACAAAAGTTTTGGCTTGTAAATACCAATAAACTTTTAAAACAATATCCAGGAGTAGATGGTTTAAAAACAGGTTTTACCAAAGAAGCTGGGTATTGTATTGTCACAACATGTAAGAAAAAGGATTTAAGATTAATTGGTGTTGTCATGAATGAAGATAAGCCACAAACACGCAATGAAGATATGAAAGGGTTATTGAATTTTGGTTTTTCGAAGTATCAACAAGTTAAACTTTATCAAAAAGGAGAAGTGATTGATACTGTAAAAGTCAAAGATATGGTTGAACAAAAGATCAATGTTGTAAGTCATAAAAATCTTTATTATTTATCTGAAAAGACAAATCAAGAAAAGTTCAAAAAGAAAATTGTTTTTGATTCTTTACAATTACCAATTAATCAAAATAAAAGTATTGGAAAGCTTATTTTATATAATAAAGATAAAGCTGTTGCTAGTTATCCTTTATATAGTGAAATAAATGTCAAAAAAATGAGTTTTTTAGATAAATTATTAAGAGTCTATAAATCGTTGATTTAGGCTCTTTTTTTGTGTTTTATTCTAGTTTTGTCGAATCTATTTTTTTTCTTTTTAAGATGAGCTAAGATGCATTTAAGGAGATGAAAAAATGGAAAATAAAATGGAACATGAAATTGAAAATGGACAACTGATTATTTCATTTTACGGAGAAATAGATGGTTATAATGTTGCGTATTATCGAAATAAATTAAATGTACTTCTAGCAATTAATGATGATGATGTCATTTTTGATTTTAAGCATACGACTTTTATCGATAGTGCAGGGGTAGGGTTGGTTTTAGGCAGGTATCAACAATTATCTAAAGAAGGAAGAAAATTATCACTTAGAAGATTGTCTAATACAGCTTATAAGGTTTTTGAGTTAAGTGGGTTATTTGAAATTATGGAATATTTAAAGGAGGCGCAAATATGACAAATGAAATGTCATTATCTTTTAGTGCAACTTTGGAAAATGAACCTTTTGTAAGAACATGTATTGCCTCTTTTGTGGTTTGTTTAAATCCTACGATAGATGAAATTGTAGAAATTAAAACGATTGTAGGAGAGGCTGTTTCTAATGCCATCATTCATGGTTATAACGGTGATAAAGGCTGTCTTGTAAAGGTTAAAGCTTATATCGAAGATGATTTGCTTACAATCTATGTCATTGATAAAGGACAAGGTATTCAAGATATTGAAAAAGCAAGACAACCGATGTTTACTTCTAAAAAAGAATTAGAACATGCTGGAATGGGACTTAGTATTATTGAAGCATTATGTGATGAAATGACGATCGAATCTTCTTTAGAATTAGGAACTCAACTCATAATGAAAAAAAGAATTGTTCATGAATAAAGAAGCTGTTTTAAACAATATTCAATTAGCACAACAAGGGGATGAAGCAGCTAAGGAATTAATTGTTAAAAATAATTTAGGTTTAGTTTGGTCGATTGTTCATCGCTTTAAGAATAATTATTATGATAAAGAAGATCTTTTTCAAATTGGTTGTATTGGATTAATGAAAGCTATCAATAATTTTGATGTTCATTATGGTGTTCAATTTTCAACGTATGCGGTGCCAATAGAGTAAGATAAAGGAAACGACCGGAATAGCCTTAAAATAAGGGATTTCTGATAAAGGCATTAGATTAAAAATCAGTGCTGTCAGATAAACATTTCGATATCTTATGTTGAAATAGCAGTGTAGATAAGATATTGAAAACAATTCGGAATTGTTTCTGATAGAAACCTTCTTGAATGAGATGATGAGCATTCAAAGGAGGTTTTTTTATGGCAAGAATTATGACAAGAAGAAAAGCCATACCCAAAGCAATTGAATTACTACAATGTCTGCCACAGACGGAGGAAGTTGTGGAAGTGATACAGGCATTAAAAAAATATTCCTCCACCCCATTGGATAGATGGGATGTAGCCAGTGTATATGAAGCACTGGATGAATGGACAGAATCGCATGGTGGAGTCCCGCCGAAAATAAAAGAGTGTGACAGTCATAAGGAATTGCCAAGTCATATGGTCTTTGAAAAGCTTTTTGGAAAAACAGCAAAAGAGTTTCTGAACGATTATTATGGAGAAATCGAATATGTAAGGATTGGACGTCATGGAACAAAATGTGTTGATGATCAATATGATTTTCTGGAATTATTTAGAAATGAATTTGAACGAATACAACCGGCAACATCAAAAATATATGATGCTTGTAGAAATCCAGAAACGCCATCATGGGGAACAATCGCAAGAAGGTGTAAAGTATCTTCCTGGTCAGAGCTGGTTACGCTGTCTGGTGTAGAGGCGAATTGCATCAGAAGAAGATATAACACATATAATATTAGAAATAAGTTGAGTGTTTCACAAAAAACAAATGTGGAAACAAATATGACAGTACACGAACAGAAAGAAGAAAAAGAACGATTTGAGGCATTGTTGATAAAGACACATGATTTAACATTGCAGGCTGAGAAGCAGGAAAAGACAGAAAAAGCAGTTTCAAAACATACATTACGAATTGGGAGGAAATAGAGATGGCAAAAGTTATAGCAATAGTCAATCAAAAAGGCGGTGTCGCAAAGTCAACTTCGTGTGTGAATTTAGGAATTGGACTCGTTAAAAAAGGATATAAAGTTCTGGCAATAGATTTCGATCCACAAGGAAGCTTAACAGAGAGTCTTGGTTATCAGAATCCAGATGAATTGGAAATAACTGTAGCAACAATTCTTCATTGTGAGATGAACGGTCTTGAATTACCAGAAAGTTATGGAATTCTTCACCATGAAGAGGGATTGGACATTCTTCCGGCAAATATTGAACTTTCTGGGGTAGAAGTCAGCCTGGTAAATGTTATGAGCAGAGAATATGTGTTAAAACAGTTTATCAAGTTAATTTCGCCGGAATATGATTACATCCTGATTGATAATATGCCATCGTTAGGAATGCTCACTGTAAATGCGCTTGCAGCAGCTGATTCGATTATCATCCCGGTTATGGCACATTATCTTCCGGTTAAAGGTCTCGAACAGTTGATGCAGACAATATATAAAGTCAGGAAGCAGATAAATCGAAAACTTCAAATTGACGGAATCTTACTTACCATGGTGGATCGCAGAACAAATTTTTCAAAAGAGATTATAGAATTACTTCATGCTAATTATGGAGAATATATCCATATTTTTGAGACTGCAATTCCGTTTTCTATAAGAGCTGCAGAGACGAGTGCTGAGGGAGTAAGTATTTATAAACATGATCCCAAAGGACGTGTTGCCGAAGCATATAAGAAACTGGTAGAGGAGGTGATTGATGATGGCAGTGAAAGAGAGTAGTGCTTCAAAGATAAAATTCAAAGGTGTAGATGCACTGTTTGGATTGTCAGAGGAGCAGGAGTGTGTGCGAGAAATTCCACTGGACGAGCTGGATACATTCAAGAACCATCCGTTTAAAGTATTCAGGGATGACAAAATGGAGGAAATGATTGAAAGTATTTCAGAATATGGAGTTCTTGTGCCAGGAATTGCAAGACCTTCAAATTCTGGGGAAAAGGATTATGAATTAGTAGTGGGGCACAGAAGAAAATATGCTTGCAGAGAATTGGGACTGAAAACAATGCCGGTTATTATTAGAGATATGTCTGATGATGAAGCAACTGTAGTTATGGTCGATTCCAATATTCAAAGAGAAAACCTGCTGTATAGTGAGAAAGCATTTGCATACCGCATGAAGTATGAAGCACTGAAACGTCAAGGCAGAAGAACAGATCTAACTTTGGTCCAAGTTGAACCAAAGTTAAAAAAAAGATGGGCAGCTGAGATGGTAGGTACAGAAGTCGGGGAAACAATGAGTACAATCAAACGATATATACGATTGACCTATTTGTCGAATTATTTGCTGGAGTTTGTAGACAAAAATGAATTGCCATTCACTGTTGCAGTAGATCTATCGTATTTAAAAAGCAATGAGCAGTCGTTATTATTGGCGTTCATAGGAACAACAAAGAAAATGCCTAATGGATCTCAGGCAAAAAAATTGAAAGAACTTAGTCAGCAAAAAGAATTGACTGGAGAAGATATTGAGAAAATTCTTAGAGGAGAAGCAAAAGTGAATTACCAGAAAATCAGCTTTTCAGAAAAGCAACTGCAAAAATATTTTCCACCAGATTATAAGAAAGAACAAATTGAAAAAATTATATTTCAGTTATTAGATTCGTGGAAGGCACAAACAGAACAAAGGGGATGATAGAATGGAATATGATAAGCAAATAAGATATAATGATAGCCAGATGGAAAGATATCAGGCATATATTTCTAAAGTACAGAAGATAAACAGATTGGATAAGAGGACAAAAGAAATGACGATTGGAGATGTAATTAAAAAATCAATTCTGCCACTGGCATTTATGGTATTCTGGTTTTGGATGACAAAAACAATTATGAAAGTCAGCGGACAGACGGATTGGTTCTGGTGGATATTTATTGCCGGATTACCATTTGGAATACATAAAATGCGGCTGATTCTAATCCCAAGAGGAATGGATACCACAGCAATACTTGGTATGGCTGCATTAAGTGTCATCATTGGAGCATTGATCGGAAGTATCATGATTCCAGTGTATGTGATCAGAGCGATATACGTTTTTATACGGTATATCATTGAAAGGTAGAAAATTAGTTTGATAAGAGGCAGGCTTGCGAAAACAAAAATCGTAAGTCTGCCTCTTTTTTTGTGCCTAAAAACAGGCAGTTCAGGGTAAATCCCTTTTGCAAATATAAATTTTGGAGGATTTCATTATGAGAGAGCGAATTGAAAGCAAGTATGTAACAAAAGAAATCAAAAGTCAGATGCCAGTGATTCCGGTTGAGATTATCAAAGAAAGAGGTTGTACGTTCTGCCCATATTATCTGGGAAGCTATGAGAAACAACCACGATGCATGATGAAAAATTGTGCCTGGGATGATGAAAATGAGCGTTTTCATCCAGTTCTTCGTGAACTGATTCCATTTTACAAAGAGAAGATGGAAAAAGCAGAAGAGAAGTTCCTGGCAATGAAAAAGATTTACACAACGCTGTTAGGAATGTTTGCCGATGAAATGAAGCAGGAAGAGTTGGAAAAAGATGAATGTTACGGATGTGCCTATGGAAAATGTGGACCATGTATCGGTATCTGTTACAAATCAATGAAAGCATAGGAGGGGGAAGCCAATGAATACAACAGTTATTTCTGGGCGATTGGTAAGAAATCCCGGATACAACGAAGTGGAGAATGAAAAAGGACTTCATAAGATTGCCAAGTTTGTTCTGGCAGTCAGAAGAAATTATTCCGATGAAGTTAGTTTCATTCCGGTAAAGGCTTTTGCAAAGAAAGCAGAATTTGCCAGAGATTATCTGATACAGGGAACGAAGGTCATGGTGGAAGGCGAGATTGTCACGGGTAATTATGAAGATAAAGATACCGGGAAAAAGATTTATACCACCGAAGTGTATGCAAACCGGATTGAATTTGCTGGTGCAAAAATGGTTGACAGACCACCGTTTCCAGAAGATGCGGAAGGGTTCTTAGAGATACCGGAGGGCATGGAAGAGGAAATGCCGTTTAGATAGAGGAGGATAAAAGATGGTTTCAGTAGATCAGGCGTATATGGTAGGGCATATGAAAAATGCCGATGGAAGTATCAATAACAAAAATGTAGTTCTGTCAGCAGCATGTGAAGCAGCGGAACTGTTCCAGTGCATGATGTCAGTAAATCAGAAACTGGAGGACTGGCAGAGATTTAACCACACTTTGGAGATGCATCTGAGAAGTGTGGAATGTGAGAAAATCCATGATATCTGTCAGGCAGTATATGGAATGAAACATCCGTCCAATGAACTGGAAGGACTGTATCTGGCAAGAGAGGATGAACAGATATGCCTGCTGTATTATCAGGTATTTGTGGGTATGTTGGAAATCAATATCAATTCAGCTGAAGTGCTGTACAAACAGAAGGAGAAAACAATCAATGAGTAAGATGGAGTATATGCCGGTAGATTGTCTGCAGGTGCCAAAGATGCTATTTCAGATGGATAGATACAAGAATCTGTCAAATACAGCAAAGATTTTATACAGCTTATTTCTGGATCGCTTAAAATTTGCGGTGCAGAATGGCTGGGTAGATAGTGAAGGGGATCTGTTTGTTATCTATCCGAAAAGTGAAATGAAGAAAGACCTGAACACGACCAGATATGGTGTAGATCAGGCAGTACAGGAACTGGTTCAGGTTGGTAATCTGGTGCGTATCATTCCAAACAATGGAAAGGCGAACCACTTTTATATCAATGATATTTATGAAAATGAGATGGAGGAAGAATCAATGATGACATTAGACAGAATTATGGCAAATATGCCGATGGAAGAAAGAGAAATTATCATGGACAAGATGGTGAAAGCATCCAGAGATATTCTGGGAACAATTGCAGATATGGGATATCTGGATGAATATGAGACACCACTGACTCCTATGGAAGAGCGTGGCTATTACGATGAAGAAGGTAATCTTGATATTGATGCCGTAGAAGCCGATGGCTATGAGTTTGGTATGGATCTGGCATTTGGCGTGTTATCTGTTTTTGATGGAAAGCCCGAACGTGTACTGGAAATTCAGAAATATGTAAATGAACAGTATGAGTGCTGCTCTAATAAGAAGTTTATGAAAGTTCTGGAAACGATCGCACGAATGAATGGAAACGAGGAGGTTTATATCGAGGATATGTATGCCTGCAATAAAGAAGCAAGAAATTATTATCTGAGCGAGTTAATGATGTGCTTCAACTTTGTGTTTAATGAGATGTGTCATGGAACAGGCAGTGCAGCAGGGTGTGATTTTAATAATGAGGAAGAATAGGAAATAAGCTATGGCAGATTTTGAATATTTCAGAGCAGAAGAATCTGACCAGTTTTCTTTTTTTCGGATACCAAAAGCTCTGTTCACAGAAAAAGAGTTTGCAAGCCTGTCTACAGACGCAAAGCTCCTTTACGGAATTCTGCTTGATCGAATCAGCCTATCCAAGAAAAATGGCTGGATTGACAGTGATGGTTATGTCTATATCATTTACACGATTGCAGAATTGCAGGAACTATTGCGAATGTCGCATACGACAGTGACAAAGCTTCTTTATGAGCTTGACAGTGTGCATGGGATTGGATTGATTGAACGGTATCGGCAGGGGAATAATCGTCCCTCTGTCATATACGTGAAAAATTTTGTGAAACGGATTAGAGGAAAGCCAGTAAGATACTTTGCTTCTGGAACGCCAGAAACTGGAAATCCGGACTGCAAGGAATTGGAAATCCGGATTGCAAGAAACTGGAAGTCCGGAACGCAAAAAAATAGAAGTCCGGACTGCAAGAATCTGGATGGAAGTAATACTAAGATAAATAAGACTGAAAAGAATCATACTGATAAGAGTAAGGGCAATACTCCCGCTCTGGAAGAAAAATTCAGTCAGTATGGTAGATTTAAAAATGTTGTCCTGTCAGAAGCCGAACTGCAGGAGCTGATGACGTTATTTCCATGGGATTACCAGAAACGGATTGATCATCTTTCTGTTTATATGAAATCCAGTGGAAAAGAGTATCAAAACCATTTTGCAACAATCTGTCTTTGGGCAGAAAGGGATGGAGCCAGGACAGGAATGGATAAATATGAATTTCAGGAAGGAGAAAGCCTGTGATGGAAAATAAAGTAACAGCAGATTATCTGGATGAAGAGGGATGTCTTCATTGTGGTATCTGTGGAAAAAGAAAACAGATGAAAGTTAGTCTGATGGGATTTGAGCATGTAGTGTCCTGTTTGTGTGAATGCGAGGTAAAAGCCAGGCAGGAACTTGATGAGAAGATGCAGCGGGAAGAAGCACAGCGGCAGCTTTATCAGAGAAAATCCGTCGGACTTCGGGAAAGAAGATTCTGGGAATGGAAATTTGAAAATGACAATGGAAGCAACCAGAAGATACTAATTGCCAGGCAGTATGTAGAAAACTGGACAGATATGAAGAGAAAAAATGTAGGATTGCTTCTGATGGGACCAGTTGGAACCGGGAAGAGTTTTTTTGCAGGCTGTATAGCAAATGCACTTTTGGAACAGGGAGAACGTGTCATGATGACAAATTTTTCTAGGATCTTAAATGAAATGACCAGCTATCAGGCAAATAAGAACCAGATCATACAAAATCTTGTGGATTATCCGTTGCTGATTATTGATGATTTAGGAATAGAACGAAATTCTGAGTTTGCTTTGGAGCAGGTTTATAATGTGATAGACAGCCGTTATTGTAAAATGCTTCCGCTGATCGTAACAACGAATCTGGGACTGAATGAAATGAAATCTACAGATTTGGATACTGCCCATCAGCGCATTTACAGCAGAATACTTGAAATGTGTGTTCCCATCTATTGTGGTGGGGAAGACAAGAGAAAAGAAGAAGGGACAGAAAAACTCGTACAGGTGCAGCACCTGATTACCGGTTAATCTGTCCTTTTTCATTGAAGGGGGGGTGATTGCCATGATTACAGATCTGGACAGCAGTTGAATCGCTGAAAGGAGGGAAAAGTCATGCAGGAAGAGGTAACTCAGAAAACGGTCACGTTCTGTATTCGGGCTACTAAAATTACGGCAGACCTGTTGAAAAAGGTTCTTGCTGCGTATCTGCGTCATCAAAAGCAGAAATCAGTAGAGAAGAAAGCACAGAAAAATCAGCCGAAACAGGGAAAGGTCACGGTAAAAGAGCTGGCAAAACAGAATGCCGGGATGGTCAATATCGAGATCACGGACAAAAATATCAAGTCCTTTGAACGGTATGCCAGAAAATACGGGATCAATTATGCTCTGAAAAAAGACAAGAGCAAAGATCCTCCGGTTTATCTGGTATTTTTCAAGGGACGTGATCAGGATGCCCTCAATGCTGCTTTCCGTGAGTTTTCCCAGAAACAGATTCAAAAAGCGAATAAGCCTTCCATTCATAAGCGTCTTGCAGCTTACCGGGCAATGATGCCAAAGAAGACGAAGGACAAAGTAAAGAACCGGCATCAGGAGCAGAGTCGATGAAAAAGAAAAGCGGCAAAACTCTGATGCAGAAGTGGAAGAATAAAATCGGGGGTAAGCTGTCCGCCCTGGATAAAAAGAAACTGGTTCTTACAAATATCCCTTATGCTCTGGCTGCTTTCTATGCAGACCGGGCATTTTTTCTTTACCGGAACAGTCCGGGAGAAGATATGGGGAACAAACTTTTATATGCAATGGAACACGCAGACCGGATTTTTGCTGGTTTTATGTTAAGCAATAACTGGAAAGATCTGCTAGCAGGTATTGTTGTTGCAGTCGTTCTGAAAGTCTTGGTCTGGCAGAAACAGGCAGATGCAAAGAAATTACGGAAAGGCATCGAGTATGGTTCAGCCAGATGGGGAACCGTAGAGGATATCAAGCCTTATATGTCGGAAGATCCATGGATGAACATTCCATTGACAGCAACAGAAGCACTGACCATGGAGAGCAGACCGAAGCAGCCGAAGTATGCAAGAAATAAAAATATAGTGGTCATCGGCGGCAGTGGTTCCGGTAAGACACGTTTTTTCGTAAAACCATCGGTCATGCAGATGAACTGTTCTATGGTCATTACAGATCCGAAAGGCACTTTGATTGAAGAGTGCGGGAAGATGTTAGCAAAGGGACCACCTAAGAAAGATAAGAATGGAAATATCATGAAAGATAAATCTGGAAAAGTGGTACATGAGCCATATGTGATTAAGGTTCTGAATACCATCAATTTTTCCAAGTCCCTTCATTACAATCCATTTGCTTATATACGGTCTGAAAAAGATATCCTGAAGCTGGTGACAACAATCATTGTAAATACCAAAGGCGAAGGGGAAAAAGCTTCCGAAGATTTTTGGGTGAGTGCGACTCGTTCGCAGACGGTAAAAAGTCTGCGCACGAGCAACGGTTTTCCGTTGTTCGGAGAACTGGTAGTTTGATAGGTGGAATGACGGGGTAACGCCCTGAAACGCCTACCCTTGATGGGCGTGCATTAGCTGTAATGGCTGGTGTACGAAGCCCCATGACAAAGGCTGAGAGTAACCGTAACCACTGCCTAAAGTGGTCGAAAGCGGTCTGGAGGCAGACTGTGTTACCTATAAGCCGAGAGTCTATAAGATACCTATGGTTAGAATGTTCGCTTTGGCGGGCGGACTGACGAACCTGCGAATGTACAGGTCTAAAAGAAGACCACGCAGAAATGTGTGGGTGCGTTAATGCGCAGTCGGTGTGGTTTAGTAGAAATTGATCCTACGAACGACCATGCTGTGTTACAGGCACAGGCAAGCCGACAGGTCTATAGCAGGAACCTATGGGTATGTATGAACAGATAGAACTATCGGAACGAGGAAAGGCAGCAGATTCCGCAAGGAATAGTCTGACGAAAAACAATAAGCAGACGAACTGCTGCTGAAAAGTAGTGGTCGAACCTATGATGTGCTTGCGTTATGTGAGCTACGGAGGAATGGCCACAAGTCGGTTGAGATAAGCAGGCATTATTCAATCCAACATAAGGATTCGAGTAAGACCAAAAGGGTCACTTTCGCAAAAAGGAGGTGATGCCTTATGCCAAAGAAAAACAAAACTCTATGTGTAGATGACTTACGTCATGCCGAGTATTACGGTATGCAGCCAGTTTTTGATGAACTCTATCATCGAAGTTTGGAGGGAGAAAATTTTACCGACCTTATGGATTTAATTCTGAGCCGGGACAACATTCTTCTGGCATATCGGAACATCAAAGCAAACGGAGGAAGCTACACAGCAGGAACAGACAACAAAAACATCAGTGACATCGGGTGTTTACCGCCCGAAACAGTTGCAGAGAAAGTGAGGTTTATTGTCACAGGAAGTCAGCACGGATACCGCCCAAAGCCGGTAAGACGCAAAGACATTCCGAAACCAAACGGAAAAACCAGACCGTTAGGTATTCCCTGTATCTGGGACAGGCTGGTACAGCAATGTATCAAACAGGTCATAGAGCCAATCTGCGAAGCGAAATTCAGCGACAACAGTTACGGCTTTCGCCCGAACCGTTCCGTGGAACACGCCGTGCAGAAAACTTACACCATGCTTCAACGCATGAACCTGCATTATGTGATTGAGTTTGATATAAAAGGATTTTTCGACAACGTAAATCACAGCAAGCTAATGCGGCAAATATGGGCAATGGGAATACACGACAAACAGTTGATTTTTATTATCAAGCGGATTCTGAAAGCACCGATTAGAATGCCAGACGGCACTACACTCATTCCAGACAAAGGCACTCCGCAAGGCGGTATCATTTCACCGTTGCTTGCCAATATCGTGCTGAATGAACTGGACAAATGGGTTGAGAGCCAATGGCAGAACCACCCTCTTGTAAAGGAATACGGGTATGAGAGGAAAATCAGAAACTCGATTACTTTTGACCGGAGCAAGGCATTCCTCAAAATGAGGAAAACAGGGTTGAAAGAAATGTATATCGTGAGATATGCAGATGATTTCAGAATTTTCTGCCGGAATAAAGAGGACGCTTTGAGAACGAAAGAGGCTGTAACGGCATGGATAACCGAGAGGCTGAGGTTGGAGGTATCGCCAGAGAAAACAAGGATAGTCAATGTTAGAAAACGCTATTCAGAGTTTCTTGGGTTTAAGATACGAGTCAGACCGAAAAGCAGGAAGTACATCGTGCAATCTCATATCTGTGACAAAAAGTTGGAACTGGAAAGGCAAAAACTGGTGGAACAGGCGAAACGAATTGCCCGACCTTCAGAGGGAAAAAGACCTTTGGACGAAATACGGCTGTACAATTCAATGGTTCTGGGAATACAGAATTATTTTCAACTTGCCACCTGCATCAGCATTGATTGCAGGAAAATCCACAGACAGGTCATGACAGTTTTAACAAATCGGCTCAATACAGAAACCGGGTGCAGACTTGTTCGAGAGGGCGGCGCAATGACCGAGAGCGAAAAAGAACGGTTTGGAAAGTCGGCAATGATACGGTATGTATCTGGAATCGACCAACCTATCTACCCTATCGCATACATCAAGAACAAGATACCGATGGCAAAGAAAGCGGCGGTTTGCAGTTACACGGTAGAGGGACGGGCATTGATACACACGAACCTAAGTATGAACTCATCTGTTCTATCAGGTTTGAGGAATCAACCGTCTATGGGGCGAAGCACAGAACTTACTGACAGCAGGATTTCACTATTCTCGGCTCAACGTGGAAAATGTGCGCTAAGTGGGGAACTCTTTGAAAATGCGGCTGACATAGTATGCTGGCTGAAAACACCGGCAGAATTGGGCGGCAAGGAACGCTATCGAAATATGATTTTGTTCCATAATAGATTTCTTCCACTCCTGCAAGAGTGTCCTAAGAATGAGCTAAAAGAGATAGCCGACACGCTCAAGGCAACAAAGGAACTGATGTTAAAAGTGAACAGTCTGCGCCAGCAGGCTGGTTTGTCCGCAATAGAAAACTAACATTTCATTTGGTGATTGATTAAATGCTTGTGAAAACAACCGATGGAACGCCGGATGCGGTGAAAGTCGCACGTCCGGTGTGGAGTGGGGGAAAATCCGGCGATAACTTCAAAGGATTACCTATCACTATAAGCAGAGAAATTGCTCTACACAGCATTGATTGCTTTTATCTGGTATGAAGGGGATGAAGAGGAAAAGAATCTGAATACCCTTCTTGATCTTTTGAATGAAAGCGAAACCCGTGAAGAGGATGAAACTTACCAGAATCCAGTGGATATGATGTTCCAGGAACTGGAAGAAAGAGATCCGCAACACTTTGCGGTCAGACAGTATAAAAAATACAAAATGGCGGCTGGAAAGACAGCGAAAAGTATTTTGATATCTTGTGGGGCCAGACTTGCCCCATTTGACATCGCAGAGCTTCGAGAGATCATGTCTTATGATGAAATGGAACTGGATAAGATCGGGGATAGGAAAACAGCCTTGTTTCTGATTATGTCTGATACGGATACCACATTTAATTTTGTGATTGCCATGTTACAGTCACAGCTTTTCAATCTGCTTTGCGATAAGGCAGACGATGTATATGGTGGAAGACTTCCGGTGCATGTGCGTGTCATTGCTGATGAGTTTGCCAACATCGGACAAATTCCTCAGTTTGACAAGCTGATTGCAACTATCCGAAGCAGGGAAATCTCTGCTTCTATTATTTTGCAGTCACAGAGCCAGTTAAAGGCAATGTACAAAGATAGCGCAGATACGATTCTGGGCAACTGTGATACTACGCTTTTCCTTGGTGGCAAAGAGAAAACTACCTTAAAGGAAATGAGCGAGCTTCTGGGGAAGGAAACTATTGACCTGTATAACACTTCGGAGACGAGGAGTAATCAGAAATCCTTTGGACTGAATTATCAGAAAACGGGCAAACAGCTGATGACAGAAGATGAGATTGCAGTCATGGATGGCGGAAAATGTATCCTGCAGATTCGTGGTGCCAGACCATTCTTTTCGGACAAATATGATATCACGAAACACAAAAATTATCGGTATCTTGCAGATGAAAATGAGAAAAACCGATACAAAGTAGAAAAAGAGTTAAATCCGCAGTACACACCGAAACCTGAAGAAGAGGTGGAGGTAATTCAAGTAGATCTGTCGAAGTAACCTTGGGAATGAACGGAAAATAATGAGGAAAGGAATAACTGACATTAGGTGCGCCGGCTTTTTAGTCGGTGTTTTTTCATTCCCGTAAACACCTGAAAGAAGTCAGTTTTGGTGAATGTATATGGCATTTTTTAGCAGTGCAATTACAACTTTAAAAACTCTTGTAGTCGCAATCGGCGCAGGTCTTGGCGTGTGGGGTGTCGTAAACCTTCTGGAAGGATATGGAAACGACAATCGTGCGACACGTTCGTAAGTGAAAAGCTTACGCACAAAGTCGAAGGGCAATTGTAGCCCGAAACTTTGGAGAACTGATATTCCGATGGGTGAAATGAGGGGGTAACGTCCCGAAGCGCCACCCTAATACTCCGAATGGCGGGGAGCATGCAACGGCTCTCTCCAAAAGTTTATAGAGCTCGGTGAAGTCGGCAGAGAGCAATCGTAAGACTGGTTTTCAGGCCAGACACGAAAGCTGTCCAGAGGTGGATGGTGTTGCCTATATGCCGGGGGTCGGATATCCATGGTGAGAATGTATGAAAATACTGACGAAATTCCGAATGTACGAGTCTAAACGTTGATGCTGTCGAAAGGCAGTACACCTTTCATGGTGGTATCTGTGGGCAAGTAAAATTGGTTGTTATGAAAGTCCATGCATCGTTACAGGCGGTGCGGTTATGCATGACCAGATACAGGCTTAGAGGAAGAACCTAAAGATATCCAATGATAGGAATATCGGAACGTGGAAAGCTGGGGACACGGAGGCGGTTGCAAGCCAGTGATGTGGTGGATGGGAATACCTTCGCGAGAGGGCAATAACCATTCTTTATTCCAGTGAGAGTAGTGGCACAGTACCTATGAAGCCGTGAATAAGTAAGCGGTGGAGGGATAGCCACAAGTCGAATTCAGCAATGAAAATGAAAACACAACAAACACAGCTTCGAGTATGACAAAGAAAATCCAAACCGAAGGGAGAGGATGCCTGTGTTGACTTCGGGGCAGCAAGAAAGGAAAAGTAAACAGAGAAAAATCCGCAACTCAGAGTATTACGACATGGAAGGTACTTTTGACAGGCTGTATGCAGAAAGTAAGAAAGATAAAACCTTCAACCATCTGATGGAAATCATCGAGAGTGAAGAAAATATCAAGCTTGCATACAGAACGATAAAGAAGAATACAGGAAGTGATACTTCGGGAGTGGATAAAAGGACGATAGCCGACCTTGCAAAGTTAAGCGAGGAAGAATACGTCCGTCTCATACGGAAACAATTCAGTAATTATCATCCACGACCCGTAAGGCGAGTGGAAATACCAAAGCCCAATGGAAAGACCAGACCGCTGGGAATTCCAACTATCGTGGATCGGATCGTACAGCAATGTATTTTGCAGGTCATGGAGCCGATATGTGAAGCAAAATTCAGTGAGAACTCCAACGGGTTCCGCCCGAACCGTTCCGCTGAGACTGCTATTGCGCAATGCATGAGGCTGATACAGGTACAGCATCTGTACCATGTGGTTGACCTCGATATTAAAGGCTTCTTTGATAATATCAGCCATACAAAGCTGATGCGTCAGATATGGGCATTGGGAATTCGGGACAAAAAGCTGCTATGCATTATAAAAGAGATGTTGAAAGCACCTGTTGTTCTGCCAAATGGGGAGAAAACATATCCCACACGGGGTACTCCGCAAGGCGGTATTTTGTCGCCATTGCTTGCAAATATCGTATTAAATGAACTGGACTGGTGGATTGCTTCCCAATGGGAACAGATGCCAACAAAGACAAAATTCAAAACGAGGAGCAATGCGCAGGGAACAGAGATTAAGAGCCACGCTTACAGGGCTCTGCGCCGGAGCAGATTAAAAGAGATGCATGCAGTTCGGTACGCAGATGATTTTAAAATTTTCTGCGCATCACATGAGGATGCCGTCAGAGCATACAAGGCAACAGAGTTATGGCTAAAGGACAGGCTGGGGCTGGAAATCAGCCCTGACAAATCCAAAGTAGTTAATCTCAAAAGACAGTATTCTGATTTTCTCGGGTTCAAGCTGAAAGTCCGTAGAAAGGGTAAGAAATATGTGGTTCGGTCTCATATGAGCGATAAAGCATACAAAAAGGCTCATGATAAAGTCTCGGAAGAAGTAAAGGAACTGGCTCATTCGTCAGATGATAATGTTCAGTTCATGCAGCTTCAGAAATACAACTCTGTAGTTGCTGGACTTCATGAATACTATTGTATTTCCACAGAAGTATCTCATGACTTCAGCAGACTTGCCTTTAGTATCAACAAACAGCTCAGAAACAGACTGAAAGGCGACTTATCCAAAAAGGGACAACTCAGAAATGGGTTCATCAAAGAAAAGTATGGAACAAGCAGACAGATGAGGTTCCTTCATGGACGTCCGGTGGTTCCACTGGGATATGTCCAGCCGAAGAACGCCCAGCATAAAAGGAAATCCATCAATAAATACACGGTCAAAGGTCGGGAACAGATTCATAAGAATCTTGCAATCGACACAGCGACGATGTTATGGCTGATGAGAAATCCTGTAAAGGGTAGAACCATTGAATATGCGGATAACCGTATTTCTTTGTATGCGGCACAGTATGGTAAATGTGCAGTGACGGGAATTCCGATGGATTCTCATGATATTCATTGCCACCATAAAGTGCCGGTAAGCAATGGTGGTTCGGATGAATACGCAAATCTAATTCTTGTCAGCAAAGAGGTTCATATCCTTATCCATGCTTCCTCAGAACCCACGATTGAGAAGTACCTGAAATCCTTAAATCTTGACAATAAACAAATAGAAAAGCTTAACAAACTTCGTAGTATGGCAGAAATGCCACCTATTATTCTTTGAATTTAATGCTGTAACGAAGTGTGTAAGTTGTGTTTAAAACCCTGGACGGCTGAATTCGATGGAGCGCCGTGTGCGGTGAAAGTCGCATGCACGGTGTGGAGCGGGGGAAAATCCGGAGATAACTTCAAAGGATTACCTATCGCTATCCGGCGCTAAGAGCCAGGGCATCAAACAGCTGATGGCTGGTGCCGGAATCATGCTGCTGGGAACTACCCTGATTCCACAGCTGGCAACCCTGTTCTCTTAAGAGGAGTGGTAGATGAACACCATCATTGAGAGAATTACGGAAGCGATAAAGGATATCCTGATCGGACTTATCAAGTCAAGTTTGGATAACATGTTCACGTCTGTCAATGAGCAGGTGGGAACCATAGCCGGGCAGGTGGGACAGACACCGCAGGGATGGAATGCAGGGATTTTTAATCTGATTCAGAATTTATCCCAAACGGTGATTGTCCCCATTGCGGGACTGATCATCACCTTTGTCCTGTGCTATGAATTGATCACGATGGTAACACAGAAAAACAATTTCCATGAATTTGAGACTTATAACATTTTCCTCTGGATCTTCAAAGCGTATGTAGCCATTTATCTGGTGACAAATACGTTCAATATCACGATGGCGGTCTTTGATGTTGGCCAGCATGTGGTCAACAATGCCGCCGGGGTGATATCAGGAAACACTGCGGTGGATGCAACAGAAGCAATTACACGGATTGTGGATGCCCTGGAGGATATGGAGTTAGGGGATTTGTTCCTGCTATCCATGGAAACGATGTTGATCAGTGTTACCATGCACATTCTGTCAATTATCATTACGGTAATCTTGTACGGAAGAATGATAGAAATTTACCTTTATACTTCCATAGCACCAATTCCGTTTGCCACCATGACCAATAAGGAATGGGGCAATATCGGAAACAACTATTTAAAAGGCTTGTTCGCACTGGCATTTCAGGGATTCTTCATGATGGTCTGTGTGGGAATTTATGCAGTTTTAGTAAATGCAATGACCATATCCAGTGACCTTCATGCAGCAATGTTTTCAGTAGCGGCTTATACCGTGATTCTTGCATTTTCATTATTCAAGACCGGAAGCCTTAGCAAATCAATATTCAATGCCCATTAGCGGGCAGGAAAGGAGCGCATACCATGGCGTATGTACCAGTACCAAAAGACCTTACCAAGGTCAAAACAAAAGTAGCGTTAAATCTGACAAAGCGGCAGCTGATTTTCTTTTCACTTGCCGCAGTTGTGGGAATTCCGTTTTATCTGGTCATGAGAAAACCAATTGGTTCCAGTATCGCAGCCATCCTGATGGTAACGATCATGCTTCCATTTTTCTTCATGGCAATGTATGAAAAAGACGGTCTTCCCTTTGAAAAAGTGGTGGCAAATATCATTCGACAGAAGTTTATCTGTCCGGCGGTAAGACCATATAAGACAGAAAATTTTTATCAGGAGATTTCCACCCTTGTAAAAAAGGAGGGTGTGCCAGATGGCAAAAAAGACAAAGCAGGAGGCTCAGCAGGAGCGTCTGTCCCTGGCGGAAAAAAGAAACCATCAGGAAAGAAGAAACAAAACAAGCAGAAAAGAAAGAGAACAGGAAAAGCGTAGGAAGAAGCAGGAACGGGATCGTAGGAAACAGAAAAACATTCCTACAACTGCACAGCAGAGTATTCCGTATATTCGGATGCTGCAGGATGGTATCTGCCAGGTGACAAAGACCTTTTTCTCTAAGACAATTCAGTTTTATGACATCAACTATCAGCTTGCTTTAAATGAGGATAAAACCACGATATTTGAAAATTACTGTGATTTCTTAAATTACTTTGATTCTTCCATCAGTGTGCAGCTGTCCTTTATCAATCAGCAGGTGGATGTGGCAGAATTTGAGAAAAGCATTGACATTCCTGATCAGAACGATGACTTCAATGCCATTCGTGAAGAGTATCGTACTATGTTGAAAAATCAGCTTTCAAAAGGAAATAATGGTCTGGTGAAGACAAAGTATATTACTTTTGGAATTGAAGCAGAGAGTTTGAAAGTAGCAAGACCAAGGCTTGAAAGAATCGAAACAGATATCTTAAATAACTTTAAGGTTCTGGGGGCACAGGCACATTCCTTAAATGGTCTGGAGCGGCTGGAGATTCTATATCATGTGTTCAACCAGGATAGGATTGAGCCATTTAAGTTCCAGTATAAGATGTTGCCGGAAACAGGATTGAAGACCAAAGATTTTATTGCACCGACTTCCTTTAACTTTTCCAAGAATCAGACATTTTTGATGGGAAGAACGATGGGGAGCGTGAGTTACCTGCAGATTCTGGCACCGGAGCTGACAGACCGGATGCTTGCAGATTTCCTGGATGTGGATGACAGCATCAATGTCAACATTCATATCCAGTCCATTGACCAGAGTTCTGCGATCAAAATGATCAAGAGTAAGATTTCAGATCTGGATAAGATGAAGATTGAAGAGCAGAAGCGGGCAGTACGTTCCGGTTATGATATGGACGTACTTCCATCGGACCTTATAACCTATGGAGAAGAGGCGAAGAACCTGTTGGAAGATCTGCAGTCCAGAAATGAACGAATGTTTCTTGTAACGGTTCTGGTGATGAATACCGCAAAGAAGCGTCAGAAACTGGATAACAATATTTTCCAGGTGCAGGGAATCGCACAGAAATATAACTGTTCCTTAAAACAACTGGATTATCAGCAGGAAGCAGCACTCATGTCCTGTATTCCACTGGGAGTCAATCGAATTGAAATTCAAAGAGGGCTTACCACATCTTCAACAGCGATCTTCGTGCCATTTACGACACAGGAACTGTTTCAGGAAGGGGAAGCTCTTTATTATGGATTGAATGCATTATCCAACAACATGATTATGGTTGATCGGAAACGTTTGAAGAACCCGAATGGACTGATTCTTGGTACACCAGGTTCCGGTAAGTCCTTCTCAGCAAAGAGAGAAATTACAAACTGCTTCCTGATCACAGAAGATGATATCATTGTCTGCGATCCAGAAGCCGAATATTCGGCACTTGTGCAGGCACTGCACGGGCAGGTGGTACGGGTTTCTCCGGTATCTGACCAGTATATCAATCCAATGGATCTGAACCTGAATTATTCCGAGGAAGACAATCCACTGTCACTGAAAGCGGATTTTATTCTGTCGTTGTGTGAGCTGATTGTTGGAGGAAAGAATGGACTGGAGCCGGTAGAAAAAACTATCATTGACCGTTGTGTGCGGTTGGTTTATCAGGAATATCTTGCCGATCCCGTACCGGAGAAGATGCCAATCCTGGAGGATTTATATAATCTGTTGCGGAAACAGGAAGAGTCGGAAGCACAGCGTCTTGCAACTTCATTGGAGATTTATGTTACAGGCTCCCTGAATGTATTTAATCATCGCACAAATGTAGATATCAACAATCGTATCGTTTGTTTTGATATCAAAGAGCTTGGAAAACAGCTGAAAAAGATCGGGATGTTGATTGTGCAGGACCAGGTATGGAACCGAGTGACTATCAATCGTTCCGCTCATAAATCTACCCGTTACTATGTGGATGAATTCCATCTTCTATTAAAAGAAGAGCAGACAGCAGCTTACAGTGTGGAAATTTGGAAGAGGTTCCGTAAATGGGGAGGTATTCCAACTGGTGAACTGGTTTGTTACTTGTTAGTCGCTTAAAGTGCAAACTATCGCCGTTCTGACTGAAACCGGCAAGTAAGTCAGAAGTATCAATGCGGAAAAAAACGGGAAAGGGGTAGCGACCTAATCCGAGTGGAAGGCTATTCATAATAGAATAGCCACACGCAACGCATAGAGCTTGAACCTGCATAAGCAGAATATAACAGCTCCAAGAGGCCGCATTGCCAGCCGGTACGATATAATCGTGGTAAAAAGATATGCTATGCTGAGCGTGAAATGACACGCTGATGAAAATGGGCGAAAGCCCCAGAGAGGTGGATAAAAAGCCACCTGATAATAACAATCAGATAACACAGAATATCAAAGATTTATTGGCTTCCAGGGAAATCGAGAATATTTTTGAAAACTCTGATTTCATTTATATGCTCAACCAGGCTTCTGGAGACAGGCAGATTCTGGCAAAACAGCTGAATATCTCACCAACCCAGTTGTCCTATGTAACCAACAGTAATGAGGGGGAAGGACTTTTGTTCTATGGAAATGTCATTATCCCATTTGTAGACAGATTCCCGAAGAATTCCCTCTATAAAATCATGACAACCCGCTTAGAGGAGACTTCCGAAGCAGGTTAAATCAAAGGAGAAAACAATGTTACGAGCAATTTCATATGTATTAACTTTTAGTGGCGGTGCTGTTTTCGGCATCGCTTTTCTCTGCTTATTACAGGCAGGGAAAGGGTATCCGAAGAAGGAGGAGTAAGTAGTGGCAGAACAGAGAATGAAAGTCAGGGACAAGAAAGTCCAGAAGATGACCAAGGATGGGCTGGTGGAAGAAAACCTGACAGATAAATCTTCTGTTCGTGTCAGTAACCGTGTCGGTGATGTGCAGATGGGAAGAAAACAGGGGGAAAAAGAAGAAAACCTTGTGGATAAGTCTCCTCGCCAGTCTGAACGGAGTGGGAAAAATATTCGTCCCTCTGTGCAAAAATCCAGAGATGCACCGGAACTGATACGGACAGAGAAGCAAAGTGAGGATTTTGGACAGAGTAGTAAACAGCAAAATAGAAAAAGAATCCGTGCTGAAGTTGGAAAAGAATCCAGACTTGCAGAAAAATACGAAGCCGGACAGTCAGGGAGACTGAAAGAAAAACGTGCTGATCTATCAGAAAACAGAGGAGACAGCCGGAGAAATCAGACAGGTGGCAGCAAAAAGCCAAAACAAAAACAACGTTTGAAGTTTGCTTATGAGGAAACTGGTGCTTCTGTGAAAAATGACAAAGATATGGAGAAATTGAACCAGATGGATACGGATGGAGTCAATTTCCGCCATCAGAAACAGAAAGAAAAAGCCAAAAAGTTTTCTTATGAAGAAGCAAGAAAGAAAAAGGAAGCAAAGCAGCATTCCAAGAAAGCACAGGTCTATCAGGCAAATGAAGGAGAAACTCCTGGAAAGAAAAAATCCCGTTTGAAGTTTGGTGAAGGGGAATCTGTGACAACAGAAAAAACTTCTGTTGTCAAGAAAGCAGGAAGTGCAACTTCCGTAGCATTGCACCGTGAGATCAGCAAAAATGAAGACGATAATGCGGCGGTAGAAGGTGCCCATAAGTTAGAAGAAAGCGGCGAAGGTGTTTACCGGCTGGAACAGAGAAGTGCCAGACGCAGGAAACAGTGGGCATCCAGAAAAAGAAGCAGACTTGAAAGACAGGAAGAGAAACAGGCACAGGCTGCATCCCATCAGGAGCAGAAGAAGCTGAAAAAACAGATTCAGAAGCAACAGATCAAACGGGATTATGCCAAAGCGAAGCGAAGTGAACAGACAGTAGGAACAGCTACAAAAGGCACGATTGATTATATTAAGAAGATTGGCGGTAAGGTCACCAACTTCTTTAAAGAAAACCGGAAGGTGTATATCAGTGTAGCAGTTCTGATCGGATTGATGTTTCTGATCATAACGAATGTCACGTCTTGCTCTGCAGTGTTTTTACAAAATGTGATCACTTATACCGGAACCAGTTATCTGTCATCGGATCAGGCAATCCGGGAAGCGGAACTGTATTATACACAGCTGGAAGCTAATCTGCAGGAGCGGATCAACAACATGGAATCTGAAGAACCGGGACATGAGGAATACCGATATAACATCGGACCTATTGAGCATGATCCGTTTATCCTGATCAGTTATTTGTCAGCAAAGTATGAAGAATTTACCTTTGAACAGGTAAAGCCAGAACTGGATGCTCTTTTTGCATTGCAGTATCGGTTAGAAACAGAAGCAGTCAATGAGACTGTGACAGAGACAGCAACTGTAAGAGTTGGAGAATCTTTGGGACAGGTTGTGACCAGTGGGTATTGTAACTGCCCAATTTGTTGTGGTATTTGGAGCGGAGGACCGACTGCCAGTGGAGCATATCCAACTGCCAATCATACCTTAGCGGTAGATGCTTCCAATCCGTTTGTACCAATGGGAACAAAGGTAGTTATGAATGGTGTCGAATATACTGTAGAAGATACCGGAGCTTTCGCAAGATACGGTGTACAGTTTGATGTCTATTATGACAGTCATGCGGCAGCATCTGCACATGGACATCAAACATGGGAATGTTATCTGGCAGATGATAATGGAAGCAATGAAGTGGAAGTGACCAGGACAAGAGATGTAGATGTGCTGAATGTCACCTTAAATAGTGGAAACCTGATGTCAATCTGTCAGGACAGGCTGGGATTTTTCCAGAAAGAACTGTTCAGTGCCTACAACGATACAAAAGGCAACTTGCAGATGTTTGCAACACCGGTTGATTTTAACTGGTATTCCAGTGTGACCAGCTATTATGGATATAGGATTCATCCAATATCAGGAGCAAATCAGCTTCATAATGGTATGGATATCGGAGCACCGGAAGGGACAAAAGTAATGGCAGGGCTGACCGGAACGGTTACAACTTCTGCTTATAACGACAGCTATGGCAATTATGTTGTAATCAAGGACAGTAAAGGTTATGAACTGCGGTATGCACATTTAAGCAGCCGAAGTGTATCTGCAGGAGCATCCGTCACGAAAGGTGATGAGATAGGTCTTATAGGAAATACTGGAAATTCTACAGGGAGCCATCTTCATATTGAACTTTTGAAAAATGGAGAGCGGTTAAACCCGATCTTTTATCTGGAAACAGGAGAAGGGGCAGGCTTTGGCGGTAATGAATATACCAGTGAAGCAGCACAGCGTTTGTTAAATGAAGCAGCGAGATATCTTGGAACACCATATGTGTGGGGTGGATATTCGCCAAGTGGATTTGACTGTTCTGGATTTGTAAGTTACTGCCTAGTTCATTCTGGGGTTAGAAACACCGGGAGGTTGACAGCACAGGGATTGTACAACATTTGTACACCTGTATCACAGTCAGATGCACAGCCGGGAGATCTGATCTTCTTTACAGGAACCTACGATGCAGGAGAACCAGTAACGCATATCGGAATCTATGTGGGCAATGGTCAGATGATCCATTGTGGGCATCCGGTTCAGTATACGTCCATCAACTCTCCATACTGGCAGAGCCATTTTTATGGATTCGGACGATGGTAAGGAAAAGGGCGGTGTAACAGCCGTCCGGAAAGGAGAAGCGATGAAAAGTCTTGAAAAAGCAACGGCAGATTATGAGAAAGCCAAGGAAAAAATGGAAGCATCCAAAGCCAGATATGAAGCAGATTTAAAGCGGTTCAAGGCTGCGGAGATTGCAAAAACAGAAGCGGAAAATCTGGAAATTGTAAAAATTATCCGTGCGATGGATATGAGCATTCCAGAGCTGGAAGCTTTCAAAAAGAGAATGAAAAATGAACTGCCCGGCAGGGTAGAAATACAGGAGGAGGAAACAAGGTCTGATGATGAATTTAGAGAAGATGAAACAGAAGAAATCTAAAAATAGCGTGAAAAAAGGATTGCTTGCAGCAACGACATTTCTTTGCCTGACAACACCTTTGCTCCAGACACAGACTGCTTATGCAGCTGAGAATATCACACCTGCAATCACGATTGAGAAACCGGATGGCTGGAAACAGGGAGAAACAACTATTACTGTTACGGTAGATGCCAGTCATATGCCGGAAGGTTTCTCGATAGCAAAGATTGAAGCAAAAGCTGGAAAAGATGGAAGCTGGCAGGATGTAACCGGAAGCGGAAGTATCACGATTACTGGAAACCAGACGGTATACGTGCGTGTGACAGATGGTGAGGGGAAGGTCTATGAGCAGAATCGCTCTATTAAGTGTTATGACACGGAAAAGCCGACACTCTCTGCTTCCCTGACAGATGGTGTACTGACGATTCAGGGAAATGATACAGTATCCGGGATTACTGCAGTAACAGTTAATGGCACCGCTTATACAGATCTGAAGGATGGAATGCTGAGAGTGCAACTGACACAGAAAGATTTTTCAACAAAACAGATTGAAATCACGGTAACGGATGGTGCCGGAAATACTTCTGAGAGGTATGTACTACAGAATCCTTATTATGAATGGGCAAAGAAGCAGGCAGAGAAACAGAAAACCTCCAGTGACAGTAATGGCGCAATGGCAACTACGACTAGTGCAGATGCAACTGCTACTGAGAAAACAACGACTTCACCACTTCCGCAGGATGCACAGGCTTCTGAGCCGACAGATGCAAAAGGAACTGTGGATAATCGGACAGTGACAGGTATCGAGGAACAGCTTAATAAAGAAGGCGAGACAGCAGATTCTGTTACAAAAACAGCTACGGAAGGCACAAAAGAGTTTTATACCATTTCAACTAAGAGTGGTAAGATTTTCTATCTGATCATTGATAATTCAAAATCTCAGGATAATGTGTATTTTCTTACAGAAGTCAGTGAAAAAGATCTGATGAACTTCACACTTTCTGATTCGGTGACACTTCCGGAAGTGGATACGGTTTATGCAGAACCAGAGAAAAAAGCAGAGGAAGAAAAACCGGAAACGACAGAGTCAGCCGAGAAAGATAAGGTAGAGGATGATATTCAGATGCCTGAAGATAAAAGTCCATTTGGAACGTATCTTTTGATTGCACTGGTTGCAGTCGGAGCTGCGGCAGGAGGATATTACTTCAAAGTCTATAAACCAAAACATGAATATGATGACGAGGACGAGATGGAAGAGGATGAAGATGAATCCGAAGATTCAGAGTCAGAAAAACGGGAAGTAGATGATGCAGATGAGCAGGAAGAAAGTACAGAACCGGAAATCCTGAGAGATGAAGATTTTGACGATAATGTGCTGGAAGATGAAGAAGAGGAGGAAGGGCGATGATTGAGTGCGGAATAAGAAATATCAGATTATATACGCTGATCCGCCTTGGCAGTATAACAGGAAGGCGGGGCAGGGAATTGCCGCAGACCATTACCCGACCATGAGTTTACAGGAAATCTGTGATCTTCCAGTTGGAAAATTAGCGGATAAAGATTGTGTTTTATTTCTCTGGGTCACTTTTCCACAGCTGAGAGAAGGATTAAGTGTGATTCAAGCATGGGGATTTCAGTACAAGACAGTAGCGTTCGTGTGGGTAAAGAAGAATAAAAAGGCAGATACTTTGTTTCTTGGTCTGGGACACTGGACAAGGAGCAATGCCGAAATTTGTTTGCTTGCAACGAAAGGGTCTGTTCATAGGAAATCAGCATATGTTCGACAGATTATTTTATCACACATTGAAAGACACAGTAAAAAACCAGATGTGGCAAGAGATAGAATTGTTGAGCTTATTGGTGATGTACCGAGAATAGAATTATTTGCACGACAGACAACACCTGGGTGGGATGTCTGGGGAAATGAAATACAGTCAGATATAGAAATGAAAAGTGAGGAAGAAATAGAATGAAAGCATTAGTGATTGCAGAAAAGCCATCGGTTGCGATGGCACTGGCTTCCGTGCTTGGAGCCAGAACAAGAAAAGATGGCTACGTGGAGGGAAACGGTTATATCGTTTCCTGGTGCGTAGGACATCTGGTGGGATTATGCGATGCATCGGAATACGATGAAAAATATAAAAAATGGAGATATGAGGATCTGCCGATTGTGCCGGAATGTTGGAAACACAAGATTTTGGAGGGCACAAAGAAGCAGTTCGGAATCTTAAAGAAACTGATGAGAGATTCCAAAGTAGATGAAGTGATCTGTGCAACTGATGCAGGACGTGAAGGTGAGCTGATCTTCCGTCTGGTGTATGAGCAGGCAGGATGTAAAAAGCCGATGAAGCGACTCTGGATCTCTTCCATGGAAGAACAGGCAATTAAAGATGGATTTTCGTCATTAAAAGACGGTTCGTGTTATGACAGTCTCTATCAGTCAGCACTTTGCAGGGCAAAGGCAGACTGGCTGGTGGGAATCAATGCGAGCCGTCTTTTTTCCGTTCTGTATAACCAGAATCTGAAAGTTGGAAGAGTACAGACACCAACACTTGCCATGATTGTGGATCGAAATCAGAAGATCAAGGAATTTACCAAAGAAAAATATTATATGGCTCATATCAAGTTTGACGATATGGATGCGGTCACAGAGCATTTTCAGAAAAAAGAAGATGCAGATAAAGTGGCTGCAGAGTGTCAGGAGCGTATGTGCGAAGTGGAGAAGGATGATGTGAAAGAGAAAACGGTCCGCCCTCCAAAACTCTATGATCTGACCACCCTGCAGAGGGAAGCTAACAGAATGTTTGGCTATACCGCACAGCAGACATTGGATGCTGTGCAGGAGATGTATGAGCAGAAGCTTGTCACTTATCCGAGAACAGACAGCCAGTATCTGACAGATGAGATGGGAGAAAGCACAGAAACTCTGATTCAGATGTTATTTGGGAAAATGCCTTATGCTGAAGGTCTGGAATATCAACCGGACGTGAGTAAGGTATTAAATTCAAAGAAAGTATCCGATCACCATGCGATTATCCCAACCATGGAAGTAGCCAAAGCGGATATTGGTGAACTGAAAGAACGAAGCCGCAAGATTTTGTATTTGATCAGTGCCAGGGTTCTGACAGCAACTGCAGAGCCTTATATTTATGAGAGTCATAAATGTCAGATTACCTGCAATTATCATACGTTTTATCTCAATGCAAAGAAAACAAAACAGGAAGGGTTCAAGACAATTGAGAAAAAACTGAAACAGTTCTTTGGAATCATTGCAGAAAAAGAAGAGCCGGAGTTGGATATCTGGGCAGGCAAGCATTATGGTCCCTGTGATTCTTTTGTATCGGAGCATTTTACACAGCCACCGAAACAGTACACAGAAGATACCCTGCTTTCTGCGATGGAACGTGCAGGGAATGAAGAGCTGACCGAAGATACAGAGAAGAAAGGACTTGGTACTCCTGCAACAAGGGCAGCAATCATTGAAAAACTGATTCAGTCTGGTTTTGTGAAAAGGGAAAAGAAAAATCTGGTGCCGACAGATGATGGAAATGTGCTGATTACGGTTCTACCGGATGAGATTAAATCTCCGAAGATGACCGCAGAGTGGGAAATGGCATTGAATCACATTGCCCAGAATACAGAGACAGCAGATGAATTCCTAAATGGGATTACAGAGCTGATGCAGGAACTGGTTGCCAGATATCAGGGGATTTCAGAAGAGAAGAAAAATCAGTTTCAGGGAAAGGCAAAAGGAGAAGTCATTGGCAAATGTCCCCGCTGTGGAGCTGATGTCCGGGAAGGAAAAGTGAACTTTTACTGTTCTGACCGGAACTGTGCTTTTACCTTATGGAAGAATGATAAATTTCTTGCAAGCCAAGGGAAAAAGATGGATAAGGAGACAGCAAAGAAGTTCCTGTCTAAAGGAAAAATCCATTATAAGGATCTGGTATCAAGAAAAACAGGGAGACAGTATGAAGCAACTGTGGAGATGGTCGATCCCGGTGAGGGAAATGTACAGTTCAATCTGATTTTTCCACAACGATAAGTAGTGTATTGCAGGCAGTCTAAGGACTGTCTGTTTTAATACAAATATTATGAAAGAGAGGACCTTAGCATGAAGAAAAAAGGTAATTTTAGAAAAGTAGTATCTGGCTTGCTGGCAGGCATGACAATGCTTAGTACAGTGTTATCTCCGATGACAGCATATGCAGCGGAGATCCAGCCAGAGGAAAAACCTCCACTTTATGAGGAAGTGAAAGACCTTCTGGATGAAGATGAGGTGGTGACTGCCCAAGATTATGAAATCGAAACAGGCAGTGTATTTGATGTGAAATCAGACTACACAGGACTGGAAATCAAGGATGATAACAAGGTCAAAGTCACATTTGAGGAAGCAAAGAACGACAAGGATGAGGATTTTACGACAGATCATGCGGACACTTACAAAGCGGTCTATTATGTGGAACCGGTAAATCAGGAGCATCCGAAGTACCAGATCAGCCGAAAACTGATTGTGCGTGAGAAAGCAACTGAAGCTCAGACAGAGGTGGCAGGGAGTGAAGCAGTGACCGAATCCGAAACAGCTGTAAGTGAGCAGCAGACAGAAGAAGCGGAGGATTCAGAAGCAGAATCGGAGATTACCGATATTGACGCTGATGAATTTGATGATTTGGTAGAGCAGGCACAGAACCAGGATACCTATGATGAAGAATCAGGGTTAGAGCTTCATGATGTTTTGGAACAGGCAGGAGACGAAGGTGTGGATCTTGAGGCTATGGAAGAGGGAGAGATTGCAACATTTGAAGCAGTTTCGGCTTATTCAGCAAGAAGTACACAGCAGGTAACAATTGAAAAAGGACCACTGTATAGATATGCAGATTATAATCTTGGAACCTATCTGACAGAGCCGTACTATATCAGCTACGGAAGCGTCAGAGCAACTGCGTATTGTGTACAGCCAGCAAAGCCAGGACCTGGATCTGGAAATTATACAATTACAAAGATTGGAGACAATCAGGCGTTAGCAAAAGTGTGTTATTACGGTACAGATGCCGCAGGAAGCGAGAGTTTTTTCGCTAATAAACACACGGATTTTTCAGAAGGAAAAAGATTCATCATTATTCACATGGCTGCATCATATGCCAATGGAAGCAGTGATGCATTCTATGGAACAAATGCTACAGGCGAGGCTTTGGCAAAAGAACTCTATAATTATTGTGTGAATAAGCCGGAAATACCAGATGTAGCGATGTCATTTTCAAAGCCGAATGTAAAGGCTTATGTAGATGGAAATGTTCAGAGAACGGAGAACATTCAGTTCAACGCATCTTCCCAGCAGAAAATCACAATGGACTTACCAAAGGGAGTAAAGCTCCATAATGTATCTACTGGAAATGTAAGTGCGGCAGGTGCAAGTGTAACAATTGGAGGAGGAACCACGTTTTATCTCTCAGCTCCTCTGACACAGACAAAAGATGTAAGTGCTTCTTTTTCTACAAAGATGAAGGGAAGTATTACAAAAGATTATTCAGCATATAAATTGACTACGAATGCAAGTGTTCAGGATCTGGCATTTGTATTTGGAGAAGGTGTTGCTGATGAAAAATATGTAAGCTTAAAGGTGTCCTGGATTGAACAGGCTACGATCGAAATCGTAAAGAAAGACGATACAGCGGATGTCAATCTTGCAGGTGCAGTATTCGGCGTTTACAGCGATGAGGCTTGTACAAAGCTGATCACTCAGATGCCTGCAACAGATAAAAATGGAAAATCATCTGTTACGATTATCAAGACACAGGATACCGTTTATCTGAAAGAAATCACAGCACCACAGGGATATGTAGTAAATGCAACGGCAACAAATGTAAAACTGGTAGCAAGTAAGACCTCAGCTGTAACCGTGGAAAATAAGGAACAGCTGGCAGAGCTTACCATTTACAAAGAAGGACAGGTTCTTACCGGAGCAGATGTCAGTGAAAATGGAACGGTATTTCAGTATGAAAACCGCAGACAGAAAAATGCAGTGTATAACGTGTATGCCGGGGCAGATATCGTAACAGCTTATGGCACAAAAATGTACAGCAAAGGTGACCTTGTAAAAGAAAACCTGACAACAGGTGAGAATGGTTCTGTCACACTGAAAAACCTGCATCTTGGAACCTACGTGGTAAAAGAAACAAAAGCACCGGACTCTTTCTATAACGGTAGCGAAGAAAAGTCAGTGACTCTAACTTATGCTGGTCAGAACAAAGAAGTTGTATTTGCAGATGTGACTTTTAACAACGAGAGACAGAAAGCAGATGTTTCCGTAGTAAAACAGGATAAAGACACCAAGAAACCACTGAAAGGCGGTATTTTTGCTCTGTATGCATCCGATGATATCAGAAATGCAGACGGAAGCGTTGTTGTGAAAAAAGGAACGCTGATTGAGAAAGTAACTACTGGCGCAGACGGAACTGCAAAATTCACAGTAGACCTGCCAATCGGATATTCCTATTCTGTAAAAGAAGATCAGGCACCGGAAGGTTATGTAAGAAATACAGAAGATGTGTATACGTTCAAGTTTTCTTACACCAATGATAAAGAAGCAACCGTATCTTTTGCCCATACCTTCAGCAATGACCGTGTGACAGCAAAGATCAATCTTTATAAAGTGGATAAAGAGACAGGAAAAGCAGTACCGCAGGGAGATGCCACACTGAAAGGTGCAGTTTATGGACTGTATGCTCGTGAAGATATCGTGCACCCGGATGGAGCAACGGGAACTATTTATAAAGCAGGAGAGCAGGTAGCTTCTCTTACAACAGATGACAAAGGACAGGCTTCTGTAAATGGCTTATATCTTGGCAAATATTATGTCAAAGAGATTACTCCGCCGACCGGATACCTGGCAGATGCAGAAGAGCATGATCTTACGTGCAGTTATGAAGGAGATATGACAGCAGAAGTAAAAAGAGAGTGCACTTCCAGTGAGCAGGTCATCAAGCAGCCATTCCAGATTATCAAAGCAGCCAACAATGGAAAGACCGATGCAGAGCTGTTATCCGGAGCTGGATTTACAGTTTATCTGAAATCTTCCCTTACAAAGAAAGCAGATGGAAGCTATGATTTTGATTCTGCCAAACCAGTAGTGAATGGCGAAAATGGAGCTACTGAGATTTTCACAGATGAAAAAGGGTATGCCTGCAGTATTCCATTACCATTTGGAAGCTATATCGTGCGTGAGACAACAACACCGCACAACTACAAGCCGGTCGATGATTTTGAAGTGAATATCACAGAGCATCATCCAAATGAGCCACAGATCTGGCGAGTGCTTCTGGATGAAGAGTTTAAGGCAAAACTGAAAATCGTGAAAAAAGACGATGAAACAAAGAAATCCGTATTGATTGCAGGAACAGAATTTAAGGTATATGACCTGGACAACAAAAAGTATTTAGAACAGGTAACAACTTACCCAGTGACAACCACTCACAAGTCCTATTTTACGGACAGCCAGGGATATCTGATCATGCCGAAGAATCTGAAGATCGGACATTACCGGATTGAGGAAGTCAACGCACCGGAAGGGTACACAATTAACAAGAACTATGTAGAGATTGCGGTGGATGCTAACACAGCATACCAGATGGATTCTGAGAGTGGAGATGCCATTATTACGGTAGATTACGAGAACCATCCGGTAAAAGGAAAGCTGACGATTTATAAAAAAGGTGAGATGCTGACCGGATTTAAAAAGGATTTTGTTTATGAACAAAGATACCTGAAGGGTGCATCATTTCATGTCTATGCAGCTGAAAATATCTATACACCGGATTATCAGAAAGATGAAAACGGAAACAGACAGCTGATCTATGCAAAAGATGCACTGGTAACAACGGTAACGACCGGAGAAGACGGAAAAGCAGTTGCAGAGAATCTGCCGCTTGGTTCTTACTATGTGGTAGAAAAGACTGCACCGGAAGGATTCGTTCTGAACCATGACAGATCTGATGTCACATTTGTCTATGCAGATCAGGATACACCTGTGATCGAACAGGAAGTGACGGTTGGCGATGACCGACAGAAAGTTGCAATCCAGGTAGAAAAACAGGATGCAGAGAATGGTGCAACCGTGGCGGGAGCTGTCTTTGGTATCTATAACAAAGCGGATATCAAGGCGGATGGAAAAGTGATCGTGAAAGCAGACACACTCTTACAGGAAATGACTTCTGATAACGATGGTCTTGCAACATGTACGCTGGATCTGCCACTTGGACAGTATTATGTGAAAGAGTTAAAAGCACCAGCGGGATTTGTATCCTCTGATGAAGTTCTGAATCTGGATGCTTCTTACCAGGGACAGGATGTGAAGACAGTAAAACTGAAAACAGTGAAAAAGAACCAGCCGACAACAGTTGAAATCACAAAATCTGATGTAACAACAGGTGTGGAACTGGATGGGGCAAAACTCACCGTTCTTGATAAAGAAGGAAATGTTGTGGATCAGTGGACTTCTGTAAAAGATCAGCCACATGTGATCAAACGACTGACAGTTGGAGAGGAATACACTCTTCGTGAGGAAATGGCACCTTATGGATATCTGAAAGCAACGGATGTGAAGTTCACGCTGAAAGATACTGCCGAGATTCAGAAAGTAGAGATGAAAGATGAAGTTCCAACAGGACTTCTGATCATCAACAAAAATGGAGAGTTTTTGGATAAGGTAACACTTCTGGATCAGGTAAAAGGTACTGTGGAGCATCTCTTTGAATATGTAACCGGAAGCCTTTCAGATGTGACGTTCGATGTATTTGCTGCGGAAGATATCAAAGCGGCAGATGGTGTCAGTGAAGATTATTTCAAAGCAGATGAAAAAGTGGGAACCATTACCACAGATTCCAATGGTATTGCACAGATGGGAGATCTACCGGCTGGCAAGTACTATGTGAAGGAAGTAAAAACTGCCCATGGTTATGTGCTGGACGGAGAGCCGAGATATGTTGATCTTTCCTACCGTGATCAGGACACACCAGTTATCACTTATGATGAGAAATGGCAGAATGCCCGTCAGAAAGTAAAGGTTACGGTTCTGAAGAAAGAAAAAGATACAGAACGTGTCCTTGCAGGTGGTGTCTTCGGTCTTTATACCAGTGAAGATATCAAAAATGCAAAGGGCGAGGTACTCCTTGAGAAAGACAGTCTGATCGAGCAGCGGGTAACGGATGAAAAAGGACAGATTACTTTTACGGCAGATCTTCCGGTAGACGGAAAATACTATGTGAAAGAGATCTTTGCGCCGGACGGATTTGTTACAACAGAAGAAGTACAGGAATTTACCTTTGAATATGCCGGAGAAGACCAGGCAGAAGTAAGCTACGACTTTACTTTTGAAAATCAGCCAACCACAGTGGAGCTGACCAAAACAGACCTGACAACAGGCAAAGAACTTCCAGGTGCACACCTGAAAGTGATGGATTCAGATGGCAATACAGTGGATGAATGGACTTCTACGGAAGAATCCCATGTGATCAAAGAACTGGTTGTTGGTAAGAAATACACCATGACAGAGACAAAACCGGCAGATGGATATGTCACTGCAGAAAGTATTACTTTCACAGTAGAGAATACAGCAGAGGTTCAGAAGCATGAGATGAAAGACGATGTGACAAAAGTAGAGATCAGTAAGACTGATATCACAGGAGAAACTGAGATTCCAGGTGCGAAACTGACGATTCTCGATAAGGATGATCAGGTAGTAGAGAGCTGGACTTCCACAGAGGAAGCACACTATATCGAAAAACTGCCAATCGGTAAATATACCTTACGTGAAGAGCAGGCACCGAAAGGATATCTTCTGACATTTGATGTGACATTTGAGGTGAAGGATACCGGAGAAATTCAGAAAGTGGCTATGAAAGATGATACTGCCAAGGGAAAAGTGATTCTCAATAAGACAGATAAATCGTCAGGAGAACCGCTGAAAGGGGTAGAATTTGAACTCCGTGACAGCAAAGGAAAGGTTCTGGAAACCTTAAAGACAGACGCTGCCGGTCATGCAGAAAGTAAGTTGTATGAGATTGCCACATTTAAGAACGGCAAATATGATACAGCAATCAAGTATTATCTGGTGGAAACAAAAACACTGGATGGATACACACTGGATCAGACCAAGCATGAAGTGACATTTGCTTATGCGAATGACAGTACACCAGTCGTGGAAGTTACTTTCAATCTGACAAATGAGAAACCGGAAGTTCCAGAAACACCGAATACACCGGATACACCACAGTCCCATGAAGAGACAAAGGTATCAAATGCACCAAAAACAGGTGACAGCACGAATATTTGGCTGCCGATTCTGCTTCTGGTAATCTCCACAGGAGGTATGGCAGGACTTTATATCTGCAGAAAAAGGAAAAGCAAATAAGGAAACCAACGGTTATGATTGGGAGCTTCTATGTGAGGCTCCCTTTTTCATACAAAAAAATCACAGAAAGGAACAGAAAACTATGATGAAAGCAATGGAAAAAAGACAGGAAGCACGAAAAAACCAGGAGAAAACTTTAAAGAGAATGATGGCTTATCAGAAGAAAGCCGAGCAGATGGTCAGCAGAAAAAGAATGAACCATCACATGATCAGAAAGGGGTAAAAGCGTATGATGAACAGAAAAGAATTTTATGAATATGTCAAAGACAATGTAAAGGAGTATCTGCCAGAGTCTTACAAGGACGCAGAAATTAAACTTCAAGAAGTAGAAAAAAACAATGGGCTGAAGCTTACTGGCATTACAATTCCAAATGGAGATCAGAGAATCGTACCGACAGTCTATCTGGATTCTCTCTATCAGGAATATATCAATGGGAAAGATGTAGATTCTTGTGTTGGTGATGTAGCTGATATGCGTATTGAAGCACAGGGTAAAGCAGAATTTTTTGATATGGGAGTTCCGGACATTTTTGATTATGAAAAAATGAAGGAAAAACTGCAGGTGAGAATCTGTGACAAGGAATGGAATACCGATCGTCTTGCTGATAAAGTAGTCACAGAACACGGAGATTTTGCAGCTTATTATGCAGTAAATCTGGAGGAAAATGGAGAAGGGATCAGCAGTATTCCGGTAACTGTTTCTCTGATGAACGAGTGGGGAGTATCTGCCGAACAGATTCAAGCGGATGCAATGACGGCAGACCGAAAACGTGGTGTCACACTTATGGATATGAATGAGATTATCAAATCTATGATTTTTGGTGAAGAACCAGAAAACCTGCTGAATGAAAAAATGGATATGGAAGCCATGGAAAAACCAATGTTCTGTCTGACAAACAAAGCTAAGATGAATGGTGCATCACTGTTACTGCAGGAAGACATTCGAAAACAGATTGGGGAATGTCTGGGTAGTGATTATTTTGTCATTCCATCTTCCATTCATGAAGTGCTGATTCTCCCTGATAACGGAATTTTTCAGGTCCCGGAATTAAATGCGATGGTAAAAGAAGTCAATGAGACACAGGTGGAAAGACAGGAGCAGCTTTCCGATAAGGTTCAGTTCTGTGATAAAAAGACCGCAGTATTGGAAAATGCTGAGCGCAGGGAGGCTCGTTTGGAGAAAGAAAAAGCAGCTGAAAAAGCGGAAGTAAAAGGTGGAATCCATGGAAAACTGGAGAAAGCCAAGGCAGAGATCAAGGCAAAAGAGGCAGACAAAACGCCAAAGAACAAGTCAAAAGATCTTGCCGCAGCATTATAAAGAGAAACAACGATGATTTTAAGGGGACTGTGCTAAGCAGTCCCTGATTTTATGAAAAGGAGTAGCACATGGCAAATAAATTATATGCAATGGAACAGCTGACGGAAGAGGTGGCAAAAGATGTAGCTGCCAGTCCGCAGGAATGGATGTGGTTCCTTAACACGGCATCCAGACTGTACAAATACTCTTTTCCAGAACAGCTTTTAATTTATGCACAGCGACCGGAAGCAACTGCCGTAGCATCCATGGAAATCTGGAATCAGAAGATGTACCGATGGATCAAAAAGGGATCTAAGGGGATTGCCTTGATTGACAATACTTCCGGACCGAAAACAAAACTTCGGTATGTATTTGATGTGCAGGACACTTATAAAGTGCGGAATCTTGGAAAGGATCCTCAGTTATGGAATCTTCCAGTAGAAGGAGAACATCTGGTGGCAGATTATCTGCAGGAGCAGTTATCACTGGAAGATACAGAAGGAGGACTTGCTGAAAGTCTGCATCAGGCAGCGAAGGAGAGTATGCAGGAATGGCTTCCAGATGCATTGGAAGAACTGAGACTGGACGTAACAGGGACATTTTTGGAAGAACTGGACGAACAGAATCAGGAAGTAGAATTTCGGGAACTGATGACAAATAGTGTCTGGTGTGTATTATTAAACCGGTGTGGACTGGATGTACAGGAATATCTGGATGTAGAGGATTTTCGGCATATAACGGACTTCAATCAGCTGAAAGTATTAGGACATCTGGGAAGTGCAGTCAACGAGATCAGCAGACCAGTCCTGATGCAGATTGGACGATATGTTCTGAATGATCTGGAAAATGACCTGAAAACGGTTGCAAAAGAAAAAGAAGTAGCTTATAATGAATTTAACACGTTAATTCGTGAAAGTAATGCGGATAACGAAGAAGATAGAGAAGAAAAAAAGGAGGAAACAGACTATGAGAGAAATCAGTTACAGCCAGAACGGAGAGTATCAGATTCCAGATATCAGCCTGGAAGAGACGAGAGGAACCATCGGGAAGTACGGAATGATGAGGAAAGAGTATCTGAGAAACCACAAGGTAGCCAGGTTCAACATTCTGACACTGCAGAACCGTCTGGACAGTCACCTGATGGAGATCGACAG
This sequence comes from Faecalibacillus sp. H12, assembly GCF_013361255.1. NCBI lineage: Bacteria > Bacillati > Bacillota > Erysipelotrichia > Erysipelotrichales > Coprobacillaceae > Faecalibacillus > Faecalibacillus sp. H12. The sequence continues at coordinate 263,900 of NZ_JABWDK010000002.1, forward strand.
TCAGGCAAGGCAGAGAGTAGACAACCTGATGAACGAACTTCTGGAGAAAGATCCGGCACCGGACAAAATGGCAGACGGGATGGCATGGACCAGACACATGAACCAGATCAAGGCACAGGCAGAGGAGCTGGTGATTCAGGAGATTATTTACAGTTAAGCCTGTTCCCAACAGAAGAGGAACAGTTAGGAGAAATAAGGAAAGCGGCAGCTGCATTGGAACAGCCAGCCGCTTTTCTTATTTCCGATGAAGTGGTAAATGATATTCTCCGCACGGGAAGCGGACAGAAAAATACACTGTTTCATATTACAGCAAGACTGATTGAAGGTCTGGATAATGAAGAAATGCGGAGTTTTCTGAAAGATGAATATGGAACTGGTGGCAAAGGATTTACCATAGATGGTCAGAAAATCAGTATCTGGTATGACAATGATGGTATCCGTATCCGGCGAGGGGACTCTGCCAGAAGAAACTTTGACCGCATGGTTACGTGGGAAGAAGCAGCGAACAGAATTCGGGATATGTATGAGGATGGAAATTACGTGGATAATTTGATTTCCAATAATGCCATTGAACAGGAGCAGGAAGAAATGACCAATCTTCTTGCACTTCATTTTCGGGATACTTGCAGAAACTGGGAAAAGAAACAATCATATTCAGACTGGCAGGATGTAGTGAGTGGAGCATGGACAGATCAAGAGGAAGCAGATGCGATTGTCTATCGTTTTGAATGGCTGCAGAAATATATGGATGAGAATCCGGGAGATTATCACCGCTGGGAGATTCAGCATAATCCGGAATATCTCCAACGCTTTCAGGATCTTCAGAGGGAGCGTTCCTGGGTAGACCAGAAATTTACGGTCGAACGTCCGGCACTTTCCTTTATTACACAAGATGAAATAGATGCTGTCCTTAGAAGAGGCGGCATTACAGCCGGAGGGCGCAACCGGATCTATGAGTATTTCATGGAGCATCATGATATGAAAGATGCAGCAGAGTTCCTGAAAAATGAGTATGGAACAGGTGGTGCATCACCTGGGATACCGGGAGCGTATGAATCTGATGCCTCACATGATGCAAAAGGATTAAAACTTGCGAAAGGAAAGATTGGCAGTCCAGAAGTAGAAATTCTATTAAAATGGAATAAGGTTGCAGAACGTGTCCGTCAGCTGATCCGCACCGATGATTTCTTATCACCGGAAGAATTGGAAATGTATGAAGAGCGGCAGGAAGCACAGAGATTGGCAGATTTGGAAGAAGCACAGCAGATGTTAGGAGAACAGCTGGAGCAGGATACTTTGACAGCGGAAGATATAACTGATTTGAGATTAGTTGATTCAGAATATATGTCCGGTACCAGAACAAGAATCCATGATTTTGATTGCAAAGTTAAGGGAGAAGTGAATCGACTTCAATACACATTAGAATATCATGATGATGGAGAAGGTTTCACGATTCATACGGAAAAAGATGATATTTGGAATCGAATGTCAACACAAGAATTGGAACGTCTGGATGTAAAACTCGGACAAGAAGTACTTTATTATCATTATCACAACAAAACTGTAAATGCGGATACCTTAGATGAATTACGGGAAATCAGGGAAGAAATTATGGAGGAAGAGTTCTCGTATTTTACTGCTATTTCTCAACGTGTGTGGACAGATTATGATAAAAAAGAAAAAGAATTATCGGGAGAAGCTGAGGTATCGGAAGAAAAAGAATCTTTGGAAGAGATTAACGGAATAGCAGAACCGATTCAAGCAACGAACTTCCGTATCACAGATGATGAACTTGGACAGGGAACACCGAAGGAGAAATTCCGAGCCAATATCATGGCTATCCAGTTGTTAAAGAAATGTGAGGATGAGAACCGCAATGCGACATCAGAGGAACAGAAAATCTTATCCAGGTACGTCGGCTGGGGAGGTCTTGCAGATGCATTTGATGAGACAAAAGCTGCATGGGAGACAGAATATCTGGAATTAAAGACGATTCTTACACCAGAGGAATATGCTGCAGCCAGAGCTTCCACGTTAAATGCTCATTATACACAGCCGATTGTGATTGAAAGTATGTATCAGGTGTTGGAGAATCTGGGATTTACAAAAGGAAATATCCTGGAGCCGTCTATGGGAGTCGGGAACTTCTTTGGAATGCTTCCAGAGAATCTAAATCAGTCCAAACTCTATGGTGTGGAACTGGACAGTATCAGCGGTAGAATTGCAAAGCTACTCTATCCAGATGCCAATATTCAGATCAAAGGTTTTGAGAAGACAGATTATCCTAATGATTTTTTTGATGTGGCGATTGGAAATGTGCCATTTGGTGCATACAAGGTCAATGACCGTCAGTATGATCGCTACAATTTCATGATCCATGATTACTTTCTCGCCAAGACGATAGATCAGTTACGTCCAGGTGGTGTGGCGGCACTGATCACAACAAAGGGAACTATGGATAAGGCGTCACCGGAAGTCCGGAAATATCTGGCAGAGCGGGCAGATCTGTTGGGAGCAATCCGACTGCCGAACACAGCTTTTAAGGCAAATGCGGGAACAGAAGTCAGTGCTGATATCTTGTTTTTCCAAAAGAGGGAAAGCCTTACGAAAGAAATGCCGGAATGGATAAATCTGGATAGTGATGTCAATGGAATTACGGTCAATCAGTATTTTGTTCAGCATCCGGAAATGATTCTGGGTGAGATGAAAGAAGTGTCCGGTCCGTATGGTATGGAAACAACCTGTGCTCCAATGGAAGGAGCTGATTTGGAATTACAGTTACAAGAAGCTGTGAAACAAATTAAGGGAAGCATGGTACCGGCAGTAGATGTGGAAACAGAACTGGATGAGATGCCAGAGAGTATTCCGGCTGATCCGAATGTTAGAAATTACAGCTATACGGTGGTAGATGATCAGGTATATTATCGTGTCAACTCTTTGATGAATCAGGTGAAAATGCCTGCAGCCACTGCAGAACGTGTAAAAGGCATGGTTGCAATCCGTGATACCGTTCGTGAGCTGATCGCCATGCAGATGGAAGAATTTGTCACAGACGAAGAAATCCAAAAACAGCAGGAAAAACTGAATCAGGTGTATGATACCTACACAGCAAAGTATGGAGTTATTGGAAGTAATGCTAATAAACGGGCATTTTCTGATGACTCTTCTTATTGTCTGCTGTGTTCCCTGGAAGACTTGAATGAAGATGGAACATTGAAGCGGAAAGCGGACATGTTCACCAAACGAACCATCAAAAAGGCGGTTGCTGTGACAAGTGTGGAGACAGCCACAGAAGCACTTGCTCTGTCTTTAAATGAAAGGGCTAAAGTAGATCTCCCATATATGGCACAGCTGACCGGAAAGACCGAAGAGAAAATTACAGAAGAGCTGGTTGGAGTTATCTTCAAAAATCCACTGACAGACCAGTGGGAAAGCGGAGATGAATATCTCTCCGGAAATGTTAGGGATAAATTAAATACTGCGAGAACTTTTGCAGAGAATCATCCGGAATTCACATCGAATGTGCGTGCACTAGAGGCAGTTCAGCCGAGAGACCTGGAAGCATCGGAGATTGAAGTGCGTATTGGAGCTACCTGGATTGAACCTTCGGATTATCAGGATTTTATGCAAGAAACATTGCATACACCATGGTATCTGCTTCAGAAAGAAATACAGGTGAAATTCTCTGAGGTAAATGGTGAGTGGAGGATTACAGGAAAGAATGCCGACAGTCCCCAAAATGCGTTTGCCTATGCAACGTATGGAACTGAGAGAGCAAATGCCTATAAGATTCTGGAAGATACCCTGAACCTGAAAGATGTACGCATCTATGATAAGAGTGTCAATGAAAATGGTGATGAGATCCGTGTCCTTAATAAGAAAGAAACCATGCTGGCATCACAGAAGCAGGATGCCATGAAAGCAGCATTTAAGGACTGGATTTTTAAAGACCAGCAGAGACGAGAGAGGCTGGTAAAAGTGTACAATGAACGATTTAACAGCATCCGTCCCCGTGAATACGATGGCAGTCATTTGACTTTCCCAGGAATGAATCCGGAAATTGAACTTCGCCCACATCAGAAAAACGCTGTCGCACATCAGCTTTATGGAGAGAATGTGCTTCTTGCTCATGTAGTAGGAGCTGGAAAGACCTACGAAATGGTAGCGGCGGCAATGGAGAGCAAACGCCTGGGATTATCTCAGAAAAACCTCTTTGTCGTGCCAAACCATTTGACGGAGCAGTGGGGTGCAGAATTCCTACAGTTATATCCGGGAGCCAATATCCTGGTTGCAACCAAGAAAGATTTTGAACCAGCAAACCGAAAGAAGTTCTGTGCCCGGATCGCTATGGGAAATTATGATGCTATTATCATTGGACATTCCCAGTTTGAGCGTATTCCAATCTCTGATGAACGTCAGGAAGCCATGTTACGGAAGCAGATTGATGATCTGGAAATGGCAATTCAGAGTGCAAGGTATGAACAGGATGGCGGACATTATACCGTCAAACAGATTGAAAAGACCAGAAAGACACTGCAGACAAGGCTGGAAAAGCTGAATCAGAAAGAAAAAAAAGATCAGGTAGTTACGTTTGAAGAACTGGGAGTAGATCACTTGTATGTAGATGAAGCACACAGCTATAAAAATGCGTTTCTCTATACAAAAATGAGGAATGTAGCCGGGATTGCACAGAACGAAGCACAGAAGTCGGCAGATATGTTCAATAAATGTCAGTATCTGGATGAGATTACAGGAGGAAAAGGCATTACTTTTGCTACAGGCACACCAATCAGTAATAGCATGACGGAATTATATGTTATGCAGCGGTATCTGCAGAACAGTAAATTACAAAATATGGGACTTGGACTGTTTGATTCCTGGGCTTCTACCTTTGGAGAAGTTGTCACGAGCATCGAACTTGCACCGGAAGGAACTGGATATCGAGCAAAATCAAGATTCGCCAGATTCTATAATATCCCAGAACTGATGAATATGTTCAAGGAGATTGCAGATATTAAGACTTCCGATCAATTAAAGCTTCCAGTGCCGGAAGCGGAATATGAAACAGTGGTGCTGAAACCAACAGAACAGCAGAAAGAAATCGTAGAAAGTCTGGGAGAACGTGCAGAAGTTGTCAGAAACGGCGGGGTAGATGCCTCGGTTGATAATATGCTGAAAATTACCAATGACGGAAGGAAGTTAGCACTGGATCAGCGTTTGGTGAACGAATTATTGCCAGATAATCCGGAAAGTAAAATAGCAGTCTGTGCAGAGAAAAGCTATGAAATCTGGAAAGATACAGCAGAACAGAAATCAGCACAGTTGATTTTCTGTGATTTGAGCACACCAAAAGGCGATGGCAGTTTTAATGTCTACGATGATCTGAAACGGAAGCTGATGGAAAAAGGAGTGCCGGAAAAAGAGATTGCGTTTATTCATGATGCAAATACAGAAGCAAAGAAGACGGAGCTGTTTGGAAAAGTAAAATCCGGACAGGTTCGTTTTTTGATTGGTTCAACTGCAAAAATGGGCGCTGGAACTAATGTGCAGGACCGTTTGATTGCTCTGCATCATCTGGATATTGGCTGGAAACCGTCTGACTTGGAACAGAGGGAAGGACGTATCATCCGTCAGGGAAACCATAATAAAAAGGTTCATATCTTCCGATATGTAACAGAATCCACATTCGACAGTTATATGTGGCAGTTGATTGAGAATAAGCAGAAATTTATTTCTCAGATTATGACCAGCAAAGCACCTGTGCGAAGTTGCGAAGATGTGGATGAAGCGGCACTTTCCTATGCAGAGGTCAAGGCACTTGCAACCGGAAATCCAGCAGTAAAAGAGAAGATGGCATTGGATGTGGATGTGGCGAAATTAAAGCTTTTAAAAGCGAACCACATGAATAACCAATACCGACTGGAAGATGATATTGCAAGGAATTTCCCGCAACAGATTGCAAAACTGACGGAGATTATTGCCAGCTACAAGGCAGATATCGCTCATTTTTCTGAGCATAAAATTACAGATCCAGAGCAGTTTTCTATGGAAATCAGTGGCAAAGTGTTCACAGAAAAGAAAGAGGCAGGTATGGCACTTCTGGCGGTCTGCAAAGACATTAAGTCTGTAGATGTAACTATGGACATTGGAAGCTATCAGGGATTCAGCATGAGAATCCAATTCGACAGCTGGAGCAAAGAGTTTATCCTGTCTGTAAAGCATGAATCGGTAGCTAAAGTTCGGTTGGGGGCAGATGCCCTAGGAAATATCACTCGTATCAATAATCTTTTGGAAAGCTATCCGGAGAAACTGGCAGAAGCAGAGCAACGGCTGGAAACGGTACAGGAGCAACTGGCAAATGCCAAAGAGGAAGTCGGGAAGCCATTTCCAAAAGAAGAGGAACTGAACCAAAAACTGGAGCGTCTGTCAGAACTAAATGCACTTCTCAATATGGATGAGCGAGAAGATACAGAAACAGAGCAGTCGGAATCAAAAGAGAAAGAAGAAAGACCGGCACGAGGTTCTATCCATGAGAAGCTGCAGATTTATAAAGAAAAGAGTCAGCGGGAAAGTGAAAGTGGCAAGGAAACCAGAAAACGGGACTTCGGTTTGGAATAAGTAAACAGGAAAGATGGCATAATTTGGTAGAAGAAGGTTCTGCCGGTTATGCCATTTTTTAGAACACAGGAGGAATTTGAATGGCGAGAAATATGATAACAGGAAAAGAAACGCAGAAAATGCAGGAATATACGCAGGAACAGATAGACCGTGCAGAACACATGGAAATAGAGATTCCAGCGGATGTAAAGGAACAGATTTTTGAATATGCAAATCTGATTGGTGAGGAAGAAAAAGTAAGGATGTTGGTAAGAACCCTTTCTGATGCACTCAGCCAGAAAGACAATGATAAAGTCGAGGAACTTCTGGATGATGCAAAAATGGATATTCAGGACTTACCAGATCCAACCATCGGCAAGCTGGAATTACGTGATTATGGATATACAGCAGAAGACATGGTGCCGCTCAGAAAAGAAGCAGCCTTAGATTATCACAGGATGGGTTCTAAGATTTATTGCTTGGGCAGCGATGGCGGTAAGGGAGAGTATGCAAGTAAGGAAATGATACAGGCACATGAAGGTCTGTTTGGCATGGAATCACAGATGTGGGAACGGATAAGGAATCAGGATCTGGATTATGCAGACGAAGATTTTGGAGTATTTCAGGAACCGATGAGTGTGATCAATCAGGAAGAAGCACTGAAATTATACGATGCCGGAGCAGATATCTATCTGATCACTAATTTTTCGTCACCGATCTATGTCACGGAACGCATGGAAATTGAACGAGGACCGGAGCATTATCAGATGTCCATGGCAGAACTGGAGCGTTTCCGTAACCTGGAATGGGAAATGCAGAAATATCCACAGATTCAGTCTTTGAAAGAGGCAAACCTGTTGTTAGGAACTAGGCGAACCTTTGGTATTTATCAGATCAAGGATGATTCACCGGGCGAAAACTATGCATTTATGAATATGCGCTTTATTGAAAGTCATGGTATGCAGATAAAAAAAGAAGATTATAAGCTGGTCTATGTTGGAGACTTATCGGGAAATATGTCACTGGGAGATATTTTTGAAAGGTTCAACATTGACAGACCGGAAGACTTCCGAGGACATTCCCTGTCTGTCAGTGATATCGTAGTTCTGAATGACGGGGAAAAAGTAACAGCTCATTTTGTAGACAGTATCAGTTTTGAACAACTGGATTCTTTCCTGAATCTGGAAGAACAGGTTCTTAGTGAACTGGCATATGAGGTAGGAGAACGTTACTTTGCTATTCAGAGAACAGAAGAAGGATACGATTATTCCTTTTACGATGAAGATTTCCGTCTGATGGATGGTGGCGTCTATGAAAATGATGAAATTTCTATTAAAGAAGCGGCAGAGGAACTTCTGGAAGACGAAGGCTGGACTGGAGAACGCATCCGTGGAGATTATGATCAGCTGATGGAAAAAGTAGAAGAAATGGATGAGGTTGTAATGGCGGAGATTCAGAACAGCCAGGGAGAATATAAGCCGTTGGCAAAGGTGGAGGAACTGGAAGAGGTGAATTATAACATGATTGATAATGTCCTCAATAATATGCCGCCGAAGAAAGAACCGTATCTGGAATACTTTGCGGCAGAATGCGATGAGTTCCATGATATGGGGGCTTATGAAAAAAGTACCGATGTTAATCAAATTGCTGCAGTCTATGAAAAATATAGGGAGAATCCTGAAAATGCCTATCGAGTATGCAGTATGGGGATTATCTATCGTGATCCGGAAGACAGCTTTTATGATGAGGCTGAATTTTCTATTGTAAAGGGAAATACGGTTCACGGTGATTATATGGATGATATTCGATTCTTTGGAGAACTTCCAATAATTCGGGAAGGTATAGAGAAGATTCATGAAGCATTGCCGGACTATAAATATGTACCCATGCGGGATGTCAGGGAAGCAATGTATCCAGAGAAAATGAACACAGAACAGCTGGCAGAGGCACTGGATGAGATCGCAGAAGCTTTTGATCCGTATGAATATCGGGATAATGTGGAGCCGGGAGAGAACACGGTACAAGAGGTAATGCTGGATTTGCAGAGTGGTAATACGCATTCTTATATTTCTTATTTGAAGGACATTGTAGAGGAAGAATGTGATCTGTCAGTCCGTGCTGGAGTATTGGTCGAGCGATTGAAGTCCTATGAACCGGAACTTCCAAAAGATATGGAGCCGATGGTGTATGTGAATTATTGTGAGAAAAGTGAGTTGGGGAGTCCAAGATATCAAAAGTTATCTGATCTGGATTCCAAAACCGTAGAACAGGACAAAGCCTGGTATGCTGACCGTGATCCAAACACCAACGAACCAAAAACGACAGCACAGATGTTTTTTACAGTATATTATGCTGAGAAGGGTGATAAGATGCTGCACCATTTTCAAGGTAAGATAGAGATTGGTACCGGAAACGGTGGTATCATCAGTCAGTTAAAGATGCAGAATGAAATGAAATTGACAGATGAAAGCTGGATTAGTTATCAGCAAGGAAAAGGTAATGAAGAGTATCAGAAGTATATGGAAGATCTGACGGATATGCAGAATCATGTTCTGCCGTATTTGCAGAGCTTTTGCAGTCTGGAAGAAAAAGGTGTGAAGGAGAGACGAGAACAGCAGGTGACAGAGAAAAATGAGAGCAGAGAAGCTGTGTCAAGAGCCGGCGTTGAAGCAAATACAGCAGTTAAGGACGCAGGGAAAGCTGAAAGAAAGCCAGTAGCACAAAAGAGAGCAATGACGGGAAAAGAGAAGAAACCATCAATCCATGAACGCTTGGAAATCAATAAGAAAATTATCCAGGAAAAGCAGGGAAAAGATAAGCTGGAGAGAGGGGCTGATTTGGGTGTAAGATAAACAATAAAGCCTGGTAGATGATTTTAAAAGATTATTTACCAGGTGTTTTTGTGAAAATCTTAGAAAACAATAACAAATCAAACAACCTAGAAGAAAACTTAATTTTGGTTGAAACTATTCCGATAAAAGAATATACTTATAATAGGCTTGTTGTATCGTTTGGAGGAAAATTATGGATTATATAACAACGATCGAAATGTCAAAAATATGGGGAATTTCATCTAGAAGAATTTCTCTTTTATGTAGCCAGGGAAGAGTGCCTGGAGCAGAGAAAAAGGGAAAGACTTGGCTAATACCAAAAGATGCGGTAAAGCCAACAGATCCTCGAAAGAAAAACAGATGACGTATTGGAGGTTATAATGCTTATGGGAAGACCAGAAGATTCCAGCGCTTGTGCACTTCACAAGACTTGGATATACCTATATGTCAATTAAAGATGAAGTAGAAAGGAAAGTACCATGACAAAGGATGAAGTAAAAAAACTCTGGAGGGACAGTCCGGAATCACTACAGTTTTTAAATAATGCTACAAAATTTTATAATTTAATGATGATGTATCGTTGTGCTATTCGGGAGATACAAACTAAACTTGAGGTTTTGGATGATGAATTTTCAGTTGAGAACAATCGAAATCCTATTTCTTTTATAAAAACAAGGATTAAGAAGCCCAATAGTATTTACAATAAATTGCAGAAAATGGGACATGATTTTACAACAGAAAATATACAGACATATTTAAATGATGTAGCAGGCGTTCGAATAGTTTGTGCGTTTATTGACGATATTTATATGATATCAGATTTGATTACCCAACAGGATGATATTAAAGTTATTGAAATAAAAGATTATATAAAAAATCCAAAACCAAATGGTTATCGAAGCTATCATATGATTGTTGAAATACCAGTATTTTTTGCTAAGGGTAAAACACCTATGCGTGTAGAATTACAGATCCGAACCAATGGTATGGATTTCTGGGCAACATTGGAACATCAACTTCGCTATAAAAAAGGAATTGAAGAAATGCCTGGTTATGATGAGATAAGTGAAGAATTACTTCATTCTGCAAGATCTATCATTGAAGCGGATAATGAAATGCAGAGAATAAAAGACAAAATTGGTATGTTTCATGAAATTTAGGCAGAAAACTGAGCAAGTAGGAAGGTGGAATATATATGAAGCAAGATACTTTAGAGGGCAAAGCAAAAACAAAAAATGGGGTAAAACGGCTGTGTTTTTCCATAGTCTGCATTCTTCTGGAAGTAATTTTTATTATTACTATCGTAACACGCTTGAATGAATATGCAGAAATTATAAATTTATTTACAAGGATTTTGAGTGGAATCTTGGTTTTGGGATTGTACGCATCAGATAAGACCTCTTCTATGAAAATGCCGTGGGTCATCTTAATTCTAATCTTCCCAATTATGGGTGTAGGCCTGTATTTGTTGATTGGTTTGAATGGTGGCACACATAAAATGCGTGAGCGATATGCAGAAATTGATAGCAAATTGTTACCAATGCTTCCGGACAGTCAGGAGTGTTTGAGCAAAATAAAAGAAACAATTCCGAAAGCAGGAAATATAGCAAGTTACATACAAAGAAATTCGCAGTATCCAATCTATCAGAATACGGACATTGTGTATTTTGATGAAGCAGTGAAAGGACTAGAGGCACAGCTTAAGGATTTGGAGAAAGCACAGAAGTTTATCTTTATGGAATATCATGCGATAGAAGACGCTGAAGCATGGCATAAGATTCAAGATGTTCTGGAAGAGCGAGTAAAAGCAGGTGTGGAAGTTAGAGTATTCTACGATGATATGGGTTCTATAGGCTTTATTAACACAGATTTTGTGAAAAAGATGGAAGCAATAGGAATTCATTGCCGTGTATTCAATCCGTTTATGCCAGGTTTAAATCTGTTTTTGAACAATCGTGATCATAGAAAAATAACAGTTATTGATGGAAAAGTCGGATTTACAGGTGGATATAATCTAGCAAACGAATATTTTAATTACACACACCCGTATGGACAGTGGAAAGATACAGGTATTCGTTTAGAAGGAGATGCTGTTCAGTCGCTTACGGTGACATTTTTGGAAATGTGGAATGCAGTAAGTGATAAGGATGCTAATGATTCTGATTTTAGTAAATACCTTTTCCACTATGATTATGCGGCACAGCAAACTGGGTTTGTTCAACCTTATGCAGACAGCCCTATGGATAATGAGCAAGTCGGAGAAGAAGTTTATATCAGTATGATAAATAAAGCTGAAAAATATTGTTGGTTTATGACTCCATATCTAATCATAACAGATGAAATGACGCATGCGTTATGTCTGGCTGCTAAGCGAGGGGTAGACGTAAGAATTATCACACCTGGTATCCCTGATAAAAAATTCATTTATAATATAACTCGTTCTTTTTATCATGGATTAGTTAAACATGGTGTTCGTGTTTATGAGTGGACTCCTGGTTTCTGTCATGCAAAAATGAGTGTGGCAGATGACTGTATGGCAACCTGTGGAACAATTAATCTGGATTATCGAAGTTTATATCACCATTTTGAAAACGGCTGTTTTATGGCAGATTGTCAGGCAGTTGTGGAAATAAAAAATGATCTGATAAGAACGATGGGAGAATGTCGTGATGTGACAGACCAATATCAAACCGGACGAAGTGCATATTTGCGACTGGGACAATTATTTATGAGATTATTTGCTGGATTGCTATAAGAATCTGATGAAACGACCTTTCAAAAAAAGTTGATTTAGAAGTTAACTGTTTTTGAAAGGCCGTTTTTGCTATATCTAACAGTCTGTTGTACAAAGAAGATTTTGCATGGATGAAAAAACAAACCTTGTTGAGGTTAAATTGAGTTTTCCATTGTATTGTATTGCTAATGAATAAGAATAAGAAAAAGAACAGACAATGCTGAATGCACTGGAAACAAGAATATCTGAGTATAGTATGTAAGTTCGTAACAGAATGAAAGGAGCGATTCAAATGAGCAATTTGGAAAATTATATGAAACAGCAAGCAATTTTTTGTGAACAAAATGATAGCATTAGTAAGAATCTGTATTCAGAGTATGGTGTAAAAAGAGGCTTACGAGATGAAAAAGGCCAAGGTGTGTTGACGGGGCTTACAAATATTTCTGATATAAAAGCTTTTGAATATCGTGATGGAGTAAAGAGTCCATGTGATGGCGAGTTATCTTATCGTGGTTATAATATAAAAGATTTAGTAACAGGAAGTAAAGGAAAAAGGTTTGTCTTTGAAGAAGGAGCATATCTTCTTTTATTCGGAGAATTGCCAACTGATACACAGTTAATGGAATTTCAGGGAAGACTATCTGATTGTATGGAACTACCGACTAACTTTACCAGAGATGTCATTATGAAAGCACCTACATCAGATATTATGGGTTCTATGACTCGAAGTATTCTTACATTGGGCTCTTACGATAAGGAAAAAGAAAGTCTTGAAATTCCGAATGTGCTAAGGCAGAGTATGCAGTTGATCGCAGCATTTCCTATGTTAGCAGTATATGCATACCATGCTTATTGTCATTATGAAAAAAACGAAAGTATGTATATTCATAGACCTGAAAAAGATTTATCTATTGCTGAAAATTTCCTGCGCCTATTAAGACCAGATACAAAATTCACAGAACTGGAAGCAAGAGTACTGGATATAGCATTATTGTTACATATGGAACATGGTGGTGGTAACAATTCTACATTCACTACACGGGTAGTAACATCTTCAGGTTCAGATACTTATTCTGTTATTTCAGCAGCAATGTCATCCTTAAAAGGAAAAAAACATGGCGGTGCAAATCTGATGGTAATGAATATGATGGATGATATTAAAAGTCATGTGAAAGATTATGAAGACGAAGAGGAAATTGCATCATATCTGAGTAAGATTTTGAAGAAAGAGGCGTTTGATCAGAAAGGACTTATTTATGGAATGGGACATGCTGTATATTCTATTTCAGATCCGAGAGAAAGGGTGTTCAAAGGCTTTGTAGAACAACTCGCAAGGGATAAAGGACGTGAGAAAGATATGACCCTTTATAACAATATTGAGAAGATTGCACCTAAGTTGATTGCAAAGCAGCGTCAGATATTCAAAGGAGTAAGTCCTAATATAGATTTCTATAGTGGTTTTGTGTATGACATGTTGAATATTCCAAGAGAATTGTACACGCCATTATTTGCGATAGCAAGAATTGCTGGTTGGAGTGCACATCGCCTAGAAGAATTGATAACTACAGATAAGATCATTCGCCCGGCATATAAGAGTCTAGTCAGCAAAAAAGAATATATAGAAAGAGAGGAACGATAATATGGGAGCAGGAACCAGTGCAGAGGAGTTTTTTTTAAAGAGCATCAATGTTGAAAGTATATTTGAATTTGTTGAAAGAACAGATTATTTGTTCCTTTATAGTATAAAGGAATGTGTTGAAAAATCAGACTGTCATGAAGGAGTATATCTTTCAGAAGTGGCAGAATACATGAAATTATCGATTCCAGAAACATCTAAGATGGTAAAAAATCTTGAAAATAAAGGATATATTATCTGGAAATTAGATGAAAAAAAAGAAAGAACGTACCTTGTTTTGACGAACAAGGCAATTGAATTAAGTAATTGTCAGAAAGAAAAAATGATAGAAGCTTATGAAAAAATCATATCGAATATACAAGAAGATGACCTGGCAGTTACACGGTGTACATTGAGAAAAATCCGACAGCTTATGGAAGAAATAAAATAGTGATTAATACAACGGAGTAAGAAAAGCTCCTTCATATATTAGAATAAAAATATGACTGTTTCTTTAAAAAGAAGCCTGTCATATTTTTTTATGAAAAATAAATTTTGTTGAGGTTAAATTGAGATTGACTTTGTATTGTATAAGTATGAAATAAAAAGGAATCAGGTGATGTACAATGAAAAAGCATAAAATATGTAAAATTCTTCTTGTTATACTGGCAATTTTTTTATGTGTGGCTTTTTATGAATTGCTCGGAATCTGCGTTGCATATAAAAAGCAGCCGGAAGTGTCCAATACAACCAAAAAAGAAACAAAAAATGGGTCATGGAACGAATGCAGTGAAAATACAGAACGGGCAGTAATCATAGAAAAGAATCCAGAAGCGCTTTTACAAAGAGTGCGTTTGATCAAGAATGCAAAAAAGGAAATTATTCTTTCTACTTTTGCATTTCAATCCGATGAAAGTGGAAAATTGATTTTAGGAGCACTGCATGATGCGGCAGACAGAGGTGTACATATTCGTCTGTTAGTAGATGGAATGGAGAGCTGGATTGATATGGAAGGAAATCCGTATTTCTATGGATTATCTTCTCATGAGAATGTTGAAATTAAACTGTATAATAAGGCCAATCCGTTGAAACCATGGAAGATGATGGGTAGAATGCATGATAAATATTTGATTGCAGATGGAAAGAGATATATTCTTGGGGGAAGAAATACATACAATTATTTCCTGGGTGATTTTCCGGGACATAAGAACTATGACAGAGACGTGTTAGTGGTTTGCGATGAACCTGAGAAAGAAAATTCAGTTAACCAGTTGTCAGAGTATTTTGAAACCATATGGAATCAGGAAGACAGTGGTTATTTTCATAACAATAAAAAACTGGCAAATAGAAAATCTGTAAAGAACGCAGTTTTAGAGCTGCAGAACGGCTATCAGAAATATTTTGAAGAGAATAAGGAAAGAATCTGCGATACCGATTACACGGACGAAACTTTTGAGACAGAAAAGATTGCATTAGTGTCAAATCCTATTCACACAGGTTCCAAAGAACCAGTAGTGTGGTATCAGTTGGGAGAATTGATGAAAAATGCAAAAAATCGTGTGAAGATCCACACGCCATATATTATCTGTAATGATATGATGTATAATACATGGGAGGAGATTGCAGAGAACGTTTCAGATTTTTCTATCATGACAAATTCAGTTGCGAATAATGGGAATCCATTTGGGGCTGCCGATTATGCGAAAAACAGAAATAGAATCTTAAGTACAGGAATTAATATCTGGGAATATGAAGGCGGTTATTCATACCACGGAAAAAGTATTCTGATTGACGATGATCTGTCTGTAATCGGTTCCTTTAATATGGACATGAGAAGTGCATATCTGGATACGGAACTGATGCTTGTAATTCGCAGTAAAGATATTAATAAACAGTTGGAAGAGGGCATGATGGAATATGAAAGAGTGTCCCGCCAGGTATTGGAAGATGGAACCTATCGTGATCCATATCATGTAGAGCCAATCGAATTAACAAAGAAACGTCAGAGAAAAATATTTTTGGTACAGCATCTGCTGGGATGGGCAAGGTATCTGTTTTAATAAGGAGGAAGGAAAACGTGTTTCAAATATTGATTGTAGAAGATGATAAAGAATTAAGCCAGCTATTCCAAAAAGTGCTTGAGAAGAATGGATATCAAGTCAAAAGTGCATCGGATGGAGCACAGGCATTAGAAGTATTGGATAAGGAATATATTGATCTGATCATTTCTGATATTATGATGCCGGTTATGGATGGTTATGAACTGGTGTCGGAACTCCGTTCAGCAGGATATCAGATACCGGTACTTATGATCACTGCGAAAGGTTCCTTTGATGATATGCGCCAGGGATTTCTTTCGGGAAGTGACGATTATATGGTAAAACCGGTAAATGTGAATGAAATGGTTTTAAGAGTCGGAGCACTGCTTCGCCGTGCACAGATACTGAATGAACACAAAATTGTGATCGGTTCAACAGAGTTTGATTATGATGCAATGACGGTTACAACTGATAAGGAAAGTCTTGTTTTGCCTAAAAAAGAATTCCTGCTTTTATATAAGCTTGCAGCTTCGCCAGGCAGAACATTTACAAAACAACAGTTGATGGATGAAGTATGGGGATACGAGACGGAGGCAGACCCACATACGATAGAGGTACATATAGGAAGAATCAGGGAGCGTTTTAAAGATAACCCTGATTTTGAAATTGTAACAATGCGTGGAATTGGATACAAGGTGGTGAAAAAATAATGGAACAAAAGAAAGAAAAAGGATTGCGGATCCGATCCTGTCTGACTGGTGCAATCTGGCTGGCACTCGTATTTTCAACAGTCATATCTGCGTTATTATTTGCTTTTTTGAATCATTTTTTTAATCTGCCTGGTAGCATACCTATGCTTGGCTGGCTTTTGATTTTCAATACATTGATTGCAGGGCTGATCACTTCCTTTATCAATGCAAAGTTACTGGAACCAATTACCAGACTTAGTAAAGCAATGAAGGAAGTTTCTCAGGGAGATTTTGAACAGCATTTGGAAACGAACAGCCGTATAGCAGAAGTTGGAGAATCTTATCAAAGTTTTAACGTTATGACAAAAGAACTTCGTGCAACAGAGGTGCTGCAGATGGATTTTGTATCTAATGTTTCTCATGAGTTTAAGACCCCGATTAATGCCATTGAAGGGTATACAATGCTGCTTCAGGGAGAAGAACTGTCTCCGGATCAAGAGGAATATGTAGAAAAAATCTTATTTAACACCCAAAGACTTTCCGGATTGGTTGGTAATATTTTGCTGTTATCCAAGTTAGAGAATCAGAATATACCAATGAAAAAAACAGAATATCGTCTGGATGAACAGATCCGCCAGGCATTTCTTTCATTGGAAACAAAATGGACAGAAAAAGAAATTGGTTTTCAGGTAGAATTGGAGGAAGTTAAATATACTGGGAATGAAGGACTTTTTATGCATATCTGGATAAATCTTTTGGATAATGCGATTAAGTTCAGCCCTTCAAAGGGGACAATTACGATGTTTCTGAAACAAGAACAGGATTCTGTTAAGTTCATTCTGGAAGATGAAGGACCAGGAATAGAGGATGATGTAAAATCCAGAATATTTGACAAGTTCTATCAGGTAGATGGATCTCATAAAGCAGAAGGAAATGGCCTAGGTCTTGCACTTGTAAAACGGATTGTAGATAGTGCCGGAGGAACAATCAAAGCAGAAAACCGTGAATATGGTGGATGCAGATTTGTTGTAGAGCTTCCAATACAGAAAGATGAGGCCATATAAGTTTAAGAAAAACAGATAGAGGAGGAATTACATGACATTTTATCAGGAGTTGCAGTTAAATCAGGCAGGTTCTAAAAACCTGTTGAAAAAGAGTGAAACACGAAAAGAAAAATTATATCATATGTGGGTATATCTGGTGAAGATAGCTGTTACAATGGCATTTTGTTTTTTCTTTGTTAGTATTTTCAGCATCCTATTTGGAAATGAGAACAGCATTGTAGGTGTAGTAGTCTTATTATGTCTCATGGTGTTTAGAAATGCGGATCTGGGGATCCACACCGGACAATCTACGATGCTTTTGGCTTTGTTCTTTGTAATTATGACTGTATGTCCGCATTTGGCAAATCAGTTTTCACCGGTATTGGGAATGCTGTTAAATATTGCGGCACTGGCTGTGTTGATTCTGTTCGGATGCCATAATCCATTCATGTTTAATCAATCTACATTGGTTCTTGGGTATCTGCTGCTATATGGTTATGATGTTACGGGAAAAAGCTATCAGATGCGATTAGTCGGAATGGCTTTAGGTGCAGCACTTACCTGCTTCGTATTTTATCGAAATCATAAAAACAGAACTTATAAAAGAAATCTGAAAGATCTGATACAAGAATTTGATATCACTTCTTCCAGAACAAAATGGCAGATATGTCAGATTTTATGCGTACCGATTGTCCTTTGCATTGCAGAACTTTGTAATATGCCACGTGCAATGTGGGCTGGTATTGCGGCCATGTCCGCGATTTTGCCGTTTATGGAAGATATGCGCTACAGAGTCCGTAAAAGGATTGTCGGAAATATTGCAGGTGTTATATGTTTTACAGTATTATATTTTCTGCTTCCTTCGTCAATCTATGCATATATAGGAATTCTTGGTGGAATCGGTGTAGGATTTTCAGCACAATATGGCTGGCAGGCAGTATTTAACACATTTGGTGCTTTAGCCATTGCTGCAGAGACTTATGGACTACAAGGAGCGGTTAGTCTTAGAGTGATTCAAAATGTTTTTGGTGTTGTGTTTGCTTTAGCATTTTGTGTTATATTTTATTGGTTTATGTCTAAAAAAAAGGAAAGTGAGATGACCGTACATGCAGAGTGAAGTGAATCAGGAAGAAAATTTGAATAGAATTATTACGGTTCCTAATCTTCTTTCTTTTTTTCGGCTTTGTCTGATTCCGGTAATTATATGGAGTTATTGTGTAAAGAAAAATCCTCTGTTAGCTGGTGAAATCTTATTGCTGTCTGGTCTTACGGATCTTGCTGATGGATATATCGCAAGAAGATTCCATAGGATTAGTAATTTAGGAAAAATACTTGATCCGGTGGCTGATAAGCTGACACAGGCAGCGATGTTAATCTGTCTGTTTACTCGTTTTCCGCATGTGCTTCTTTTAATCGTAATAATGGCAGGTAAGGAGCTGTATATGGTAGTCAGTGGATGTCTTGTGATACGAAAGACAGGAAAAGTACATGGTGCAGACTGGCATGGAAAGATAGTAACCTTTTTATTATATGGAACTGCAGCGGTGCATATTATATGGTTCCAAATTACACCGATGGTATCAGATCTGTTGATTGGTTTGTGCGCTATAATGATGGTCATATCGGTCGCTCTGTATATTATCCAGAATACCAGGACTCTTAAGGGAGAGACTGTATAAGCAATTTTATATTGCAATGACTAGAAAAATATTTAGGAGAACGAGGAGGCGGAAGTGATGAAGGAAATTTATCAGCAGACGGTAGAAGAGGTTCTTGAAAGGGTGAATGGCAAGAAATCTGGGCTTACGAGTGAACAGGTGAAAAGATCCAGAGAAAAGTGTGGGTGGAATGAACTTACAGAAGGAAAGAAGAAAGGTATCCTGCAGATTTTCTTTGAACAGTATAAGGATTTTCTTGTACTGATTCTAATTGCATCAGCAATCATATCTGGTATGCTTGGAGATGTGGAAAGTGCGGCAGTTATCGTGACGGTTATTACGATCAATGCAATCTTGGGAACAATACAGACGGTAAAAGCAGAACAATCTCTGCAGAGTTTAAAGAATCTTTCTGGCCCGGAGGCAAAAGTATTGCGTGATGGTACAGTCGTTCAAATTCCGGCAAGAGAACTGGTTGTTGGAGATGTGATACTGCTTGAAGCAGGAGATATGATTCCGGCTGATGGAAGACTGATTGAAAATGCAAGTCTTAAGATTGATGAGAGTGCTCTTACAGGAGAAAGTCTTGCAGTTGAGAAAAACATGGATACAATATTGACGGAAGCGCCACTTGGTGATCGGACAAATATGTTATTTTCCGGTAGTTTTGTAACGTATGGGCGTGGGAAAGCTGTTGTAACGGATATAGGAATGCAGACAGAAGTCGGAAAGATTGCAGGACTTTTGAAGTCAACTTCGGAAAAACAGACACCACTTCAGGTGAGTTTGGAAGTCTTTGGAAAGAAGCTTTCTATTATGATTCTGGTATTTTGCGGACTCTTATTTGCAATAAATGTGTTCCGCGGTGAAAAGATCAGCAGTGCATTTATGTTTGCAGTAGCACTTGCAGTAGCAGCAATTCCTGAAGCGCTAAGTTCTATCGTGACAATTGTACTTTCTTTCGGAACACAGAAGATGGCAAAAGAGCATGCAATCATTCGTAAACTACAGGCGGTAGAAGGACTTGGAAGTGTTTCTATTATTTGTTCGGATAAGACAGGAACGCTCACACAGAATAAAATGACGGTTGAAGATTATTATATAGATGGAAAAAGAATTTCAGCAGAGGCAATTGATATATCAGATCAGGCACAAAAATGTCTTTTAAATTACAGTATTCTATGTAATGATTCGACAAATGAAAATGGAGTAGAAATTGGAGATCCAACAGAAACAGCATTGATTAATCTTGGAAGTCGATATGGGATAGAGGCGGCAAGCGTAAGAAAGCTTTATCCAAGAAATGGAGAACTGCCATTTGACAGTGATCGAAAGATGATGTCAACACTTCACCTGATAGATGGTAAAAATCAAATGATTGTAAAAGGTGCAGTCGACAAGCTCCTGGAACGTACAGAGCAAATCTGGACGAAAGAGGGAATTCGAAAAATTACTGAGGAAGATAAAGAAAAAATACAACGTCAAAATCAGGAATTTTCGATGGAAGGTTTAAGAGTATTGGCTTTTACCTATCGTGAAATTCCTAAGAATCACACATTAACGATACAAGATGAGGATCACTTAGTATTTCTTGGTTTGATTGCGATGATGGATCCTCCGAGAGAAGAATCAAAAGCTGCGGTAGCGGAATGTATAAAAGCGGGAATTCGACCGGTTATGATCACCGGAGATCATAAAATTACAGCAGCAGCAATTGCAAAGAGAGTTGGAATATTACATGATTTATCGGAAGCCTGTGAAGGGGCAGATATAGAAAATATGAGTGACGAGGAACTCAAAGAATTTGTCTCAAATATTTCTGTGTATGCAAGAGTGTCACCGGAACATAAAATTCGCATTGTTCGGGCATGGCAGGAAAGAGGAATGATTGTGGCAATGACAGGAGACGGTGTCAATGATGCACCGGCATTAAAGCAGGCAGATATTGGTGTTGCAATGGGAATGACCGGAACGGAAGTTGCGAAAGATGCAGCAGCGATGGTACTTACAGATGATAACTTTGCAACAATCGTAAAAGCAGTGGAAAATGGACGAAACTTATATCAGAATATCAAGTATGCGATACAGTTTCTTTTGTCAGGAAATTTCGGAGCAATTTTAACCGTTCTTTGTTCATCGGTTGCAGGACTTCCGGTGCCATTTGCACCAGTACATTTACTCTTCATTAATCTTTTGACGGATAGTCTTCCGGCAATTGCGTTAGGCTTAGAGCCGGATAGAAGTGAAGTGATGAGTGAAAAACCGAGATTGGCAGATGAGTCGATATTGACAAAAGATTTTCTTAGCAAAATCGGTCTGGAAGGTTTGGTAATTGGAGCAATGACAATGATCAGTTTTTTGACAGGATACAACCAGAATGGTACATTGCTTGGAAGCACGTATGCTTTTGGAACTCTTTGTCTGGCACGTTTGTTTCATGGATATAATTGCAAATCAGATCATCCGGTCATTTTTACAAAAGGTCTCTTTCATAACAAGTGGCTTCAGGGAGCATTTGTGTTAGGTGCAGTACTCATTACAACAGTACTGACGGTTCCTGGTTTCCATAACTTATTCAAAGTGGAAACGTTGAATCTGATGCAGCTTGGATGTGTATATTTATATGCTTTTGCAAGCCTTCTGATTATTCAATTACTTAAGTGTATACGTATGAAACTAAGAAAAAGAGGGGAAAGATAGTGGATTTAAGCAGATGTTCTATGAAAAAAATTCGAGAACTGATTGTGTTTACGGCATTTCTTGTAGTTGCTTTGTGGAAATTCGATGTGGTGATTGAAGTGCTGAAGTCAATATGGAAAATTGTGTTTCCTTTTGCGCTTGGTGGTGCAATTGCCTTTGTGATTAATGTACCAATGAGTTTCCTGGAAAAGAAAATGCTCGGAAAGATAAAAGAAAATAATAAAATAGGAAAAAAAGCTGCGAGACCGATAAGCCTGCTTCTTACAATTATATT
This sequence comes from Faecalibacillus sp. H12, assembly GCF_013361255.1. Lineage (NCBI taxonomy): Bacteria > Bacillati > Bacillota > Erysipelotrichia > Erysipelotrichales > Coprobacillaceae > Faecalibacillus > Faecalibacillus sp. H12. Next base: position 286,080 of record NZ_JABWDK010000002.1, read on the forward strand.
GGCAGCAGGTGTAATGGTATTGGTAATATTTGGTGTGATTCCACAGCTTACACAGACCATGGGAAATCTGATGACGAGTATTTCAGATTTTATTCCACAGATGCAAAACTGGATTCGGGAATTTTCACATGATAATCAGGATATTATGAAATTGGTAGATCAGCTGCAGTTTCAGCCTGATCAGGCAATTAAATGGGGAATAAGTCTTCTTGGAAACGGAGTCGGAAATATGATGAATACGACGATGTCAGCAGTAGGTTCCATTGCCAGTGGATTAGCGACCTTTTTTATTTCGTTTTCCTTTGCATGCTATATTCTTTTTCAGAAGGAAAAATTACATTTACAGGTAAGAAAAGTGATTTTCGCTTTTATTCCAAAACAAAAAGCAGATGCAATTCTTAACATATGTTCGCTGACATATCGGACATTTGCAAATTTTCTTGCAGGGCAGTGTCTGGAAGCAGTAATTCTCGGAATGATGTTTGTTATCACGCTAAGTATTTTAAAAATGCCATATGCACTTTTAATTGGAATTTTGATCGCGTTTACCGCATTGGTTCCTATCTTTGGAGCCTTTATTGGCTGTGCCGTGGGAAGTTTTCTGATCTTTATGGTAAATCCAAAACAGGCAGTTTTATTTATTATAGTTTTTCTGCTTTTGCAGCAGATAGAAGGTAATCTGATCTATCCTCATGTGGTTGGCGGATCAGTAGGACTTCCATCAATTTGGGTACTGGCGGCAGTTACAATCGGCGGAAATCTTATGGGAATTATAGGTATGCTGATTTTCATTCCACTTGTATCGGTATTTTATACTATATTCCGGGAGTTCGTATATCTGCGCCTAAAAAAACAACATATAAAACGAGTAACGAGAACGGATGTGGAAGAGTATGCGGAGGAGGAAATTGCGTCATCCTTTATTTTGCCGAATGAAAAATAATGATATGATACAAATATAAATGAAGTGTAATGCCGATTATTAAGACGTTATAAAAATAGATTACAAAGGAAGAAGATATTATGAAGAAAATAGGAATCATGACAGACAGCCACAGTGGAATTTTGAGCGAAGAAGCGCAGAGACTCGGAATTAAGGTACTACCGATGCCCTTTTATATCGGAGAGAAAGTGTATCGTGAAGGAGTAGATCTTTCCAGAGATGAATTTTATGATATGCTTCGAAAGGGCGTAGATGTATCTACATCTCAGCCGTCACCAACAGAAGTTATGGATATGTGGAAAGAGATGCTGAAAGAATATGAGGAGATTGTTTATATTCCTCTTAGTAGTGCTTTAAGTGGGTCCTGTATGACAGCAGAAGCCATGGCAAATGAAGATGAATTTGCCGGTAAGGTGTTTGTCGTAGATAACGGTCGTGTGGCAACCCCGATGCATCGTTCTGTTCTTGATGCAGTAGAAATGGCAGAAGAAGGATACAGTGTAGTCGAAATCAAGAAAATTCTTGAAGAAACCAGAGAAAAAATGACAATTTATATCGGGCTCAGCACACTGAAATATCTCAAAAAAGGAGGAAGAGTCAGCTCTGTGACAGCTTTGGCAGCAGATGTCCTGAATATCAAACCTGTTATGCATTTCAGCACAGGAAAGCTTGATATCTACCAGAAATGCCGTGGTATGAAGAAATCACGTAAAGTTATGATCGATGCAATGAAGCATGAGCTGGAAACGAATTTCCGAGAAGAATATGCTGCGGGTAAAGTGTACCTGATGGCGGCGTCCAGCAGTACCGATGAAGTGACAGAAGAATGGGTAAACCAGATTAAAGAAAGTTTCCCGGGAATGGAAGTCATGTGTGATAAACTTTCCTTCGGTTTGTCCTGTCATATCGGTCCGGATGGACTGGGAATCGGATGCACCTGTAAGCCAGTGTAAAAAACTGCTCCGGAGAAGATAAAATAAAAGATTAGGGTGTCAAAAGGTTTATAGCCTTTGATATAAATTTGTACCTTGAAAACTTAACACGATATGTAAAAACATTGGATTCTTTGGTAAAATGTAGGTAGCATTTTATGAGGTGATCTATATGTCTTTTGTTAAAAATGATAATCAACAGCTTACTGTTTTAGACAGTACTTTTAATCTTACAGAACGCGAAAAACGAATGTTAGAAAAATCATGGGCAAATACTTTTGCAGACAAAGTTTTTCCTGCTATTGATGAAAATATTTTTTCTGTTCTTTACAGTAAAAAAGCATCCAGACCTAATACTCCGGTCAATGTGATTGTTGGGGCACTGATTCTTAAAGAAGCTCTTAATGTTACTGACGATGAGATCGTTGAAGCTATGGCATTTGATATCCGCTATCAGTATGCACTGCACACAACCAGTTTTGAAGAGCAGCCAATTAGTGACAGAACCCTCGGCAGGTTTAGAGCAAGAGGAAACAGAGCATGATGTTGATCTTATTCATGAATGTGTTGTAAAAATGGCAAAAGAAATATCTGATTTTATGGATATCACTCCGGATAAACAACGTATGGACAGTTTAATGGTTGCTGCAAATATCAGAAACCTCTCATTGCTTGAATTGTTTTATACTTGTGTTGCTAATCTTTGCAAAATAATGGATGAGCGTGGAACAAAAATTCCGGATGAACAATATCATTATATTAAAAAAGATGATTATAATAAATGCATTTATCACAAGCGGGATATGGATGCAACTGAGAGAAACGTTGTTGTGATGAAAGATGCAGATATCTTGATAAAGATTTGTGATTCAACCGGTGATTTTGATGATACAAGTGAATATCAGCTTCTTATTCGCCTATTAAAGGAACGCACAATCATTGATGATGGTGGCTCAAGGCGGCTTCGACAAAAAAGAGGAAGTTGAAAATCCTTCAGAAGTATTGCTTAATCCTTCTGATCCAGAAGCCACTTTCCGCTATAAAGCAGGTGGCAGATATCTTGGATACGTTGGAAACGTAGTTGAAGCTGTCGGAGAAAAAAGCAGTCTGGTCATTGTCTACGATTACCAGCAAAATACCTACGCAGATAATCAGTTTATGAAAGATTATCTTAATGAGAAAAAAGATTTTTCTGATGGTTCTTTTATTGTTGCCGATGGGGCATACAGCGGAGAAGAGAACTCACGTTTAGCATCTGAACATAATCTAAAACTTGTTACAACCAATTTCACAGGACGCAAACCAGATGAAATATATGCTGATTTTGTTTTTACTGATGATGGAAAATATCTCATCAAATGTAAGAATAATCGTGTACCTGAAGACTGTATCTATGATCCAGGCAATGAGCGTTCCGTTGCGTATTTTCGGATAAGTGACTGCGAAGGATGTCCTTACAAAGAACGGTGTCAGTCGCGTTTTCTAAAAACACGAGTCCGAAAGGAAGTATCTTGGAAATCCGTTGGTCGTGCAAAACAATTACAGTACATGCAGACGGAAGAATTTTCTGAATATGCAAAATTTAGAAATGGAGTAGAAGCAATTCCCTCTCTTCTTCGTCGAAGATATCATGTGGACAAGATACCTGTACATGGCAAAAAACGTACCCGGTTATTCTTCGGATTTAAAATAGCAGCATTAGATTTTCAAAAGCTATTAGATTATAAAAAAGCATTATATTTTCCAAAAAGCTGGTCGATAGAACCCAGGAGGCCTGCAAGATCTCCAATTAGTTTCGTGGCTGAAAGAAACAGATTGTGAGATGGCTGCCATGGAAAGTACGGGCTCTTATTGGAAACCTGTATATAATATATTTGAAGAAGAACAGATACCGATCATGGTTGTGAATGCGCAGCATATCAAAGGAGTTCCCGGACGTAAGACGGATGTAAAAGATGCAGAGTGGATTGCCGATCTGGTACGCCATGGATTAGTAAAAGCAAGTTACATACCAAATAGGGATATTATATGGTTCCAAATTACACCGATGGTATCAGATCTGTTGATTGGTTTGTGCGCTATAATGATGGTCATATCGGTCGCTCTGTATATTATCCAGAATACCAGGACTCTTAAGGGAGAGACTGTATAAGCAATTTTATATTGCAATGACTAGAAAAATATTTAGGAGAAGATAGATATAAACAGTAAGTCAAACACACAAACTATGGAGTCTTTAGTCGCTTTAATAAAATTTTAGATAGAAAATAAATCATTCAATGTCATTTAGATAAGGTTTTTTATGACAAAAAGACAGATTGCTTATCTGCCTTATAATGCAGTATAATGGTAACGAGATTTATGCAACCCGATACATGAAATCCCTATTTCTCTTTGGACGGAGGTGGATAGGATATTTTCGATTGTACTTGACAGGTGTCAGATACTTTTGTATGAGAAGCATGGACTCTGTTTCGTTACCATCGTGTTTGAGATATGCCCTGCATATGTTTACTGCATTTGAAACGGATTTACTCTGCATCTGGAGCATAAACTGAATATACTCGCGGAAAGAAAGTTTGCGGTTCCTGGTAAAATCACTTTCCGGATTACGGCAGAACATGGAGTGAATTTCATCGAGTTCTGTGATGCAGTTGTCGAGTGTGGATTTTAAATTAGATAAGAAAAAATCAGCCATAATGAGCCTCCTTGAAATATGTTTATAATCAAGGCTTGCGCAACATATATTGGCTTACTTGTCAACTGTTTTTTGTAATATTTTTAAAGTTTTTAGGTATAAAAACAGTGGCTTTCTATGACAGAAAACCACTAAAATGATGCTTAACTGAATGGCATTGCTTTATCACCACTTTGAAAATGGTTGTTTTATGGCGGATAGTCAGACAGTTTTGGATATAAGAGATGATCTGGGAGCAACCATGAATGAATGCAGGGAAGTGACCGAAAAGTACCGCACAGGACGGAGTGCATATTTACGGCTCGAACAGTTGTTTATGCGATTGTTTGCAGGATTATTATAGCAGAAAGAAGAGGTGTTCGATATGTGTACAGCAGCAACTTACAAAACAAAAGATTTTTATATGGGCAGAACGCTTGATTATGAATTTTCCTATGGGGAACAGATCACGATAACGCCAAGAAATTACGAATTTGATTTCCGGTTTGCCGGGAAGATAAAAAGCCATTATGCTTTGATCGGAATGGCATTTGTTGCAGGAGGTTATCCGCTTTATTATGATGCTGTTAATGAAAAAGGCCTTGGAATGGCAGGTCTTAATTTTGTCGGCAATGCGGCATATGAAGAGGCTTTGCCGGAAGATGAAACAGAAGTCAGCCAGGTGGCACAGTTCGAGTTCATCCCATGGATCCTTACACAGTGTGCTACTGTAGCAGAGGCGAGAGAGAAGCTGGCAGCAATGAGACTGACAGGCACAGCATTCAGTGAACAGCTGCCGACAGCACAGCTTCACTGGATCATTGCAGACAAAGACGCCTGTATCGTTGTTGAGTCTATGAAGGATGGGCTGCATGTATATGATAATCCGGTAGGAGTGCTTACCAATAATCCACCATTCCTGGGTCAGATGTTTGCACTGAATAATTATGCCGGAGTATCCAGAAAACAGCCGGAGAGTACTTTTGCAGGAGTATTACAGCTTGATGCATATAGCAGAGGAATGGGTGGAATGGGAATACCTGGAGATCTTTCCAGCCAGTCAAGATTTGTGAAAGTTGCCTTTACAAAATTAAATTCGATCTCCGGTGAAGAAGAGGGTGAGAGTGTAAGCCAGTTCTTCCATATCTTAGGATCTGTAGATCAGCAGCGTGGATGTTGTGAGGTGACAGAAGGCAAATATGAGATCACGATATACACGTCCTGTTGTAATACAGCAAAAGGTATTTATTATTATACGACTTATGATAATCATCAGATCACAGCGGTTGACATGCATGCGGAAAATCTGGATTCAGATCAGCTGATCTGTTATCCGCTTCTGTCCAAGGGCGAAGTCAGATGGCAGAATAAATAATACGAAAATGCACGGAGAAAGCATATCGCAGAACAACAGGAGGAAAGACCATGAAAGAAGTTAAAACACCGAAAAAACCACTGGCATATTATTATGGGATTGTGTTAATAGTGCTGATTGTATTTAATCTGGTTGTCGCACCAATCCTTATGGAGCATCAGGTAAAGGAAACGGATTATGGAACTTTTATGAGCATGATCGAGAAGAAGAATATCGGTGAAGTAGAAGTTAAGGACAATCAGATCATCTTTACAGATAAAGATCAAAAAAATATTTATAAAACAGGTCTGATGAACGATCCGAACCTGACGGACAGGCTATATGAATGTGGAGCAGTATTCGCAAAAGATATCGATAAGCAGATGTCACCGATCATTAGCTTCCTGCTGACCGGGGTTTTGCCATTGATCCTTTTTATCGCACTGGGAAATTATATGGCGAAGAAACTGATGGAGCATGCCGGAGGAAAAAATTCGATGGCTTTTGGAATGGGAAAAAGCAATGCGAAGATTTATGTGCAATCCAGTGAGGGAATCCGTTTTTCAGACGTTGCAGGAGAAGATGAGGCGAAAGAAAACCTTTCAGAGATCGTTGATTATCTTCACAATCCGAAGAAGTATACCGATGTAGGTGCGTCTATGCCAAAAGGTGTCCTTCTTGTAGGACCTCCGGGAACTGGTAAAACAATGCTTGCAAAAGCAGTTGCGGGTGAATCAAATGTACCATTTTTCTCAATGTCCGGATCAGAATTCGTAGAGATGTTTGTCGGTATGGGAGCTTCCAAGGTTCGAGATCTTTTCAGACAGGCAAAGGAAAAGGCACCATGTATCGTGTTTATTGATGAAATTGATGCCATTGGTAAAAAGCGTGACGGACAAATGGGCGGAAATGATGAGAGGGAGCAGACCTTAAATCAGCTTCTTACAGAGATGGATGGATTTGAAGGAAATAATGGTGTCATCATTCTTGCTGCAACGAACCGTCCGGAGTCGTTAGATCCGGCACTTACACGTCCGGGACGTTTTGACAGGCGTGTGCCGGTTGAACTGCCGGATCTTGCAGGACGTGAAGCAATTTTAAAGGTTCATGCAAAGAAGATAAAAGCATCTGATGATGTTGACCTGCATACGATTGCACGTATGGCATCCGGTGCATCCGGTGCGGAGCTTGCCAATATTATAAATGAAGCAGCATTACGTGCTGTCCGTAGTGGAAGGACCGTTGTAAATGAATCTGATCTCGAAGAAAGTATAGAAGTGGTTATTGCAGGATATCAGAAGAAGAATGCGGTTCTTTCAGATCAGGAGAAGAAGGTTGTTGCATATCATGAGATAGGACACGCTCTGGTAGCTGCATTGCAGAGTCATTCAGCACCGGTCCAGAAGATTACGATCATCCCGCGTACCTCAGGTGCACTCGGCTACACTATGCAGGTTGAGCAGGGTGATAAATATCTGATGACGAAAAAAGAACTTGAGAATAAGATTGTTACATTTACAGGCGGACGTGCGGCAGAGGAGATCGTATTTGGTGAGATCACGACAGGAGCCTCCAATGATATCGAACAGGCAACAAAAATTGCAAGAGCGATGATCACCCGCTACGGCATGACAGATGAATTCGACATGGTGGCAATGGAAACCGTGACCAACCAGTATCTTGGCGGCGATACGTCTCTTTCCTGTTCCACAGATACCCAGAAGGAAATTGATGAAAAAGTCGTGCAGCTCGTAAAAGCAGAGCATGAAAAAGCAAGAAAAATCCTTTCCGAAAACAGGGAAAAACTGGACGAACTGGCTATGTACCTGTATGAGAAGGAAACAATTACAGGTGACGAATTTATGGATATTTTAGACAGAAAATAATGTAGTTAATTAGATAATCATCTTCCACATGGAATACATCTTCCACCAGCATATTAAGGGTGATAGGGTAGAGCAATAAAACAGATTAGATGGAAAGGGAAGAGGCACCGTTACATAGGTACCTCTTCTTTTTAAAGAGTTGGCTCTTTCCCTGATACAGGAATTTGTATCTCCGGAGCATTGAGCAGTGCTGTGAAATTCTGCTGAATGATTTCCAGAGTTTTCAGCTTTTTCTGTAATTCCTGTTTTTCCCGAACAGTAGAAGTCTGTTCAGATTCAAGATTTTCAATCTGCTTCTGGATTTTATTAGAGCTTGGGATTTTGGTAATACCGAGATCCTGAAGCTCTTTTTTTAGTGAATCGTGGAGCTGGTATTCTGCCTGATGTTTGGTGCGGTATACTTTTGGGTTTTTGGCAGATTTGCAATCTTCAATCACTTTACGGCAGAGTCGGTAAGAATCGCAGTGCTTTTGAATGATTTTCTGTGTGCTTAGCTCACTGTTAATTTGTATTATTCTCTGTTCAGCCGCTTTAACAGAAGCATCAACGTCAGAAATATGCTGCTGGAAATCTTCATAATTCAGCAGATTATTTTCGGAAAGATAGTTAAAGGTGCGGGCTGTCTCTTTTAGATTATTTAGTTTTGCCCAACGTTCAAATCCTTCTCGATTGCCGGTTGTAACATACGTGGAGATATTGATATACAGGCGAGCTTCTCTGGATAGATGCTTTGGAGTTTTCACTTTGTTACGATTTTTAGCCAGGCGGATGCGGACATTTTCTTCTGAATAATAGCTTCCGAGAGATTTCATATAAGTGAAATTCTTCTGCTCTGGTGCACGGAAGGATAGGTGTTTTCCTTGGCGGACTTCATATCCGGCTAACTGCATTTTTTGTAGAAATTCCTCATAGTTAATGGAAGTCCAGATTGCCTTATCAACTGAAACACGTAGCTTGGCTTTCCAACTGGTGCCACGATGATATTCGATGTTCTCTTTATAGCTTTTACCTTTTTCTCCGGTTGGCATACTGGTGGCAAGTCCATTTTCATGGCAGATACGATTACTGATCCGGCAGATTTTATGGTAGCTCCGCTTATTGGAAACATATTTGTGATAATCAACAAAACTTGCTGCATTAAAGATGATGTGGTTATGAATGTGGTTTTTGTCAACATGGGTACTGATCACGTATTCATATTTTCCTTTCAGTACTTCGTCTGCAAATTGTTGTCCTAAGCGATGGGCAGTTTCGGCATCAACTTCTCCAGGTTTAAATGACTGAATCAGATGAAATGCCAGGTTATCACCTTTGTCCATTCCATTCTTTTTCGTCATTTCTCTAGTCATGGAAAATTCAAGATCTGCAGTTTCCGGGGAACAGCCAAAACTGGAAACTAACAGTTTTTCATCTGTTTTATCTGGATTCGTGATGTAGTCCAGAGCTTTCTTGTCTGTTACTTTAATTGGGAAGATCTTAAGATACGCCATAGTTCTTTCACCATCTCTTTCAATTCTTTCATTTCCTCCGGGTATAGATCTCCGGTGGTATTTACCTTTTTTGCAATCTGATTGATATTTACGCCAATCTTGTGCATTTCCTCATACTGTTTCTTCAGCGGAGTAGTGTCGGTGTTGACGATGTAACCGTCGATTGCCATTTTACGAAGATAAGCTCCCATGTTTTTGGTCTTTGATTCAATCATCTTTCTGCGGATAAGCTTCCGCTCTTCTTCTGTGACATAAAAATGGATTTCTTTGTTTCGCTTTCTTTCAGCCATTGGTGGGTTCTCCTTTCTGAGAGGGCAGTAGTATCGTTGCTTTCAGCGTTTTTTCAATTTAGGGCAGGGTACCCTGAATTGGGATTTTTCGGAAGTGTATCCTCACTTCCTGTCCTTGCTGTTTTACCCCTCTATTAGCTAAAGTCAGAAGAATAAGAGAAATGCAAAAGAATTTGGCATGTAGTATGACATACGAAAATGTGGTATGATTATGGACAGGATATCAGAAGAATCAGGAGTTGAAAAGATTGTGAAGACGGAAGAAATCTTTGAATACGTGCAGAAACAGTACGGTACAGTTCCGGAATATTTATGGAGTAAATCGCCAGACAGTGCGGTACTTCGTCATAAAAATGGAAAATGGTATGCAGTATTCATGACAGTTGAGAAATCTAAGTTGGGATTAGAGGGAAATGAGCTGGTTGACATCATGGACGTAAAGTGCGATCCAGAAATGACCAGCATGATTATTCAGACTTATGGATTTTTACCAGGATATCATATGAATAAGCAGCACTGGATCACGATTTTACTGGATGGTTCAGTCAGTGAAGCAAAGACATTGGACTTTTTAGATATGAGCTATGACCTGATTGACGGAACAGACAGAAAGGAAGAAAAATGAGAACAGCGATAGTATACGCATCTGTGCATCATGGAAATACAGAAAAATTAGCAAAGAGGATCGCAGAAGAATGTCAGGTGGATTTGATTGATGCTGTGATACAGCCAGATGCAGATCTGAGCAGTTATGATATGATTGGGTTTGCATCAGGAATCTATTTTTCAAAGTTTCATCAGTCGATATTGGAATTTGCAGAGAAGAATCTACCGAACGACAAAAAGATATTTCTGATCTGTACTTATGGTGGAAGTGCGAATTATAAATCCATAGAGCAGATTTTGGATAAAAAACATGCCAGTGTGGTTGGAAAATTTGGCTGTAAAGGGTATGACACATTCGGACCATTTAAACTGGTTGGAGGTATTGCAAAAGGACATCCGAATGAAGAAGATATGAAAAACGCAGTGGACTTTGTAAAAGGAGTACACTAATTTTTGAGCAAAAGGAAAACCGGGGATTTTACTCCTCGGTTTTCTGGCTGTTATGCTTCAGTCTTCAACTTGAAAAATATCTTCTACAGGCACTTTCAGGTAATGTGCCAGCCGGATTGCAATCTCAAGAGAGGGATTACGTTCTCCACGTTCGATGCGGCCTATAGTCTGACTGCAGGAACCTATGGCTTCAGCCAAATCTGCTTGAATGAGATTCCGTTCTTCACGAATATCTTTTAGTGTATTATTGATTGCCATTCAATCACTTCCTTTGCTTATTGTTATCAGCAGAATTGTGAACCTGCTGTTGAAATCTAATGGAATCCCGGAATTTCTGCACCTTTGCATTTCCCGATTACTTTTCCAAAAATCTTAAAAGAGTCAGATTCCAAAACCTGGATAGGACGATATTTTTGATTTAAAGAAATCAGATAAACACCATCTGGCTCATCGTGTAATTCCTTGATGTAAGTATTGCCGTTGAGATAGAAGATTCCAATTTCACCATTAGCAAGAGAATCTTTTTTCTGAATCCATGCGACATCGCCTGTATGATAAAGTGGCTCCATACTGTCACCGGAGATCCGTACACCAAAGTCAGTCTGCTCAGGAGCAAGGTGTCCTACATCATAAGTTTCTTTTACAGAATCTTCCAGGTAATTTCCAGTACCAGCAGAAACTGGTTCCCAGGTAATTTCTACAGGATGATGGAATGGGATAATCTTTGCAGACAGTGGAGAAAACTTTTTAGAAGCTTTCAAAATATCAGCAAATTCAATCAATTTATTTCTGCCTTCTTCATTTAATCCACTCATAATGTTATATGGGTTTTCTCCAAAGAAGGATTCATATATATCTTCGATATCAAGTAACTGGCAAAGTGTCAGGAAAACATGTAAAGCTGGTTCTCGTGCATTGGTCTCCCATTTGGAGATTGCTTTTGTAGTGACCTGAATACCTTCTTGAGAAAGCAGGTCTACCAGATCTGATTGAGAGTATCCTTTCTTTTTTCTATTTTCTGCTAATATTTCCCCGAAATCACGCATTTGTTCGCCTCATTTCTATTTGAATTTTCTATATGCATTATACCGTATGTTAGAAATAAAATCAACAATAATCTCCGAAATGGAGAAAATGCAACCAATATGTCGCTTGACTATCTCCGGAATGTCGATATATACTAAACATACAGAAATTGATAAGACATTATGTTGAAGGAAACAGCTGGGAGGTGAAAAGTTTGAGTGAGCGTGTGATCCTGCATAGTGATATGAACTGTTTTGTGTGACTTGAAAGTCACTACATTTATTGTCTTACCGTAAGGTGTAAGACCTGCTGTTCCGTCAGTTGAGTCTAATATCTACAAAGTAGCGGGTAACTGCTATGAGGAAACGAGATATGAAAAATCATCTTTACAGAGATGTAGAACTGATTCCGTGAGGATAAGAACAAGTAAGAGCAACACTGACTTGAGATGATGACTGGGATAGAATGGCTAAGATATCTGAATCACTGGTAAATGCCGTTATGCGCGAACAGGCCAAAGGTTGCTGGGCCTGGCCCAAAATGGGAATGCGGTTTGGTTGGGGGTTGAAACAGCCATCACACGGACTATAGAACCGTCGGCAGAAAGGTGGAGCCTAATCTACCAGCATAAATGTAGTGGAACAAGGTAAGCCCGTATATCTCCATAAAGATACGGAAAGTAACCCGTAAGGGAAACCGATAGATGTGCGGGTAAGGAGGACGGAGAAAGCGAATGCCTTCTTGTAATGAGAAGGATAGAGAATATACTCACCCGAAAGGGGGCAGACTTCCGTCTGGTCTTATGTTGCAAGAGAATTAGCAGAATTTCTGAAAGGAGAAATGCAAATGTACGAGAAATCGTGTGCATCTTCAAATCACATTAAGAGCTGGAAGGATATTGATTTTGGAACAGCTGAATATGAGGTTAAGAAACTGCAGATGCGTATTGCAAAGGCTGTAAAGGAGAACAGAGTAGGAAAAATCAAATCCTTACAATGGACTCTGACTCATTCGTTTTATGCAAAAGCAATTGCTGTAAAAAGAGTAACAGAAAACAAGGGTAAAAGAACACCTGGAGTAGATGGCGTGTGTTGGATAAGTAATGAGGACAAATTTAACGCCATATTCACACTTCAGAGAAGAGGATACCAACCTCAACCGCTCAGACGAATCTACATTCCAAAGAAAAATGGAAAAAAGAGACCACTGAGTATTCCTACAATGAAAGATAGGGCAATGCAAACATTACACAAAATGGCACTGGAACCAGTCACAGAAACTCTGGCAGACGGCACTTCATACGGATTCAGACCCAACAGATGTGTTCAAGACGCTATAGAGCAATGTTTTGTCGACTTGGCTCGAAAAACAGCACCAGAATGGGTGTTGGAAGGTGACATAAAAGGATGTTTCGATAACATAAATCATGAATGGATGCAAAAGAATATCCCTATGGACAAAGAAATTTTACACAAATTTCTTAAAGCTGGATTTGTGGAAAAGGGAAAACTCAATGCTACTGACCAAGGAACACCACAGGGAGGTACTATTTCACCGACGCTGTGTAATTATGTATTGGACGGATTAGAAAGATTATTGAAGAATAAGTTCAAACGGTATTGGTCGAAAGGTAGACAGATAAATCCAAAAGTAAATCTGGTGCGCTATGCAGATGATTTCATTATTACAGGAGCATCAGAGGAACTATTAAGAAACGAGGTACTACCTTTAGTAAAAGAGTTCATGCATGAAAGAGGATTAGAATTATCGGATGAAAAGACAGTTATTACGAACATACACGATGGATTTGACTTTTTGGGTTGTAATATTCGTAAATATGGGGATAAATTACTTACCAAACCATCAAAACAGAATGTTAAATCAATTATGCGTAAAATTCGTGGAACAATTAAGAAGTTCCGAACGGACAAGCAATCCGATCTGATCAAATGCCTGAATCCTATTATCAGAGGATGGGTGAACTTTCAGAAGTATAACGTATCTTCGGTTGCATTTAGATATGTGGACTGGCAGACATTCAAGGCGCTATGGAGATGGTGCCGACGTAGACATAAAAACAAACCAGCCGCATGGATAAGAGATAAATATTTCCACAGAATCGGAAACCGTAGCTGGACTTTCTCTGAAAAGCTGACGGAGGATAATTATCTCGCATTAGTATATGCAACCGACACAAACATTACCCGTTTTACACGTATTAAAGCGGAAGCGAATCCCTACGATGAAATTTGGATGGAATACTTCGCTGAACGCAAAAATAAATCCTACAGCAATTTCAAATTTGTATACGAATGATATACAACCGGCTTATTGTGGCAGCAATAGGCTTTATAAGGCTTGAGCCGTATGATGGGAAACTATCACGTACGGTTCTTAGGGGAGGGAAGGACAGTAATGCTCTTCTCTTACCCGACTACGCCAGTGTAGAAATGCTACATCATCCGGAATTTGCCGGAATGCCTCTGGCAGTAGGTGGCGATCCGGAAGCCCGGCATGGAATTGTACTGACAGCAAATTATATCGCCAAGAAAAAAGGAGTAAAAACCGGAATGGCATTATGGCAGGCGAAACAGGTTTGCCCGGAAATTATTTTTGTACCGCCACGGATGGATTTATATTTGCGATTTTCACAAATGGCAAGAGAAATCTATTCAGAGTATACAGACAAAATTGAGCCATATGGAATTGATGAAGCCTGGCTGGATGTATCAGGCAGTGGAAATCTGAAAGGAAGCGGAATGACAATTGCGAGAGAAATCAGCCATCGGATTAAATACGAACTTGGAGTAACAGTGAGTATTGGAATTTCCTGGAATAAGATTTATGCGAAACTCGGCTCGGATTATAAAAAGCCGGATGCAATCACAGAGTTTAATCGAGAAAATTATAAAGACAGGATATGGCATCTTCCTGCGTCAGATTTGCTTTATGTCGGAAGACAGACAAATAAGAAATTGCAAAAACTTGGAATCCGGACAATCGGGCAACTTGCGGAATCAGACGAAAAGTTGTTAGAGAGCCATTTTGGAAAAATAGGAAATGTATTATGGGCTTTCGCAAATGGCTGGGATGAAGATCCGGTTTGCAAGGAAGGGTATGAAGCTCCAGTAAAGTCGATAAGTAATAGCACTACAACACCGAGAGATCTGGAAAATGATCTGGATGTCTGGATCATTCAAATAGCATTGGCAGAAAGTGTAGCTGCACGATTGCGGAAACATGGATTTAAATGCAAAACAGTAGAAATTACAGTTCGAGATAATGGATTGTATAGTTTTTCCAGACAGATACATTTACGACAGCCAACGAATATTACAAACGAGATTGTAACTGCAGCATTTCAGCTATTTAAAGATAATTATAAATGGGAACATCCCATTAGAAGCCTGGGAATCCGAGCTGCGGATCTTGTGTTAGATGATATTCCCGTGCAGTTGGATTTATTTGGAAATCAGGAGAAAAAGGAAAAGTTAGAGAAGCTGGATCGTACTGTAGATGAGATCAGACGACGGTTTGGTTATTTCAGTATACAGCGAGCGGCAATGTATCAGGATAAAGTCTTATCCCACTTAGACGCTGGTACGCACACGATCCATCCACACAGTTATTTTCATGGGTAATTGGAGGGATAGATTTGAAAAAAGCATTAACCAGAAAACAGAAAGAAAGTTATCAATGTATTTTGAATTATACGAAGGAGCATGGATACCCGCCGACAGTCCGGGAATTTGGAGAGTTGATCGGGGTGAAATCAACATCATCTGCTTTTTTCAGAATCAAGCAGTTGGAGCAAAATGGATATATCCGCAGAATCCCGGCATCACCAAGAGCAATCGAGATTTTATAGTGAGGTGTCGGCATGAACAAAGTATATGTAGATGTAGTGGCAGAGTTTCGGAAAGACGGACAGCTGGTTCCTATATTTTTTACATGGGAAGATGGAAGAAAATATAACATCGACAGAATTTTGAAAATCGAGCGATGTGCCAGCAGAAAGGCAGGCGGTGTAGGAATGATGTACACCTGTATGATACAGGGGCAGGAAAGTCACTTGTTTTATGAAGTGGATAAATGGTTTATGGAGAGAAAAACAGCATAAGGAGAGATAAGTATAGACGATATTATTTGGATTATTAACCGGCAGGGATAGTCACTTTCCCTTTATATTCCTGCAGGCTTTATATAAGAAGAAGGATTCCGGTCAGCAAAGGCAACTCCCACAATGCCTTTTGGATATCTGCTTCTGCAAATTGTAGTAAGTAATTGCTTCCCATCAAAATCATGGGGAAAGCGAACTGGGCTGAAAGACCGCCAGTTAGTGTGATGATGATAAGGAGATTTTGAAACTGATGACAGACAGAGATTATGCAATTAAATCAATGAAAGAAATTACCTTCCAGATGGCAAGTCATGCACAGGATTATCTGGAAGTTACAATCGAAAGACATTATACTGATATTAAAGAATTGATGACAAGCTATCAGAAATTGATTTTGGAAAATCAGATTGTGTTAGAAGAACTGGATATGGAATGCCAGGAGAAAATCAATGAAGATATGGCATATGCATTGAGTTATCTGAGCATTTATAACAACCAGCTGAATGTGCCAAAGATGCACCGGGAGATGAATAATCTGATGATTATTTATGGATTGTCGGACATGATCTATCGGGGAATGACTTTGGTGAAGTTCTATGCACCAAATGGTGTGATGCTCAGTGAAATCCTTCATTCCTGTTTTTGCAGTCATTATAATAAGACAGATGTGGAAGTACAACAGGAGTTAGGAATAGGCAGGACTTCTTTTTATAAAATGAAGAAGCAGGCACTTGGGTATTTAGGATTTTATTTTTATGAGATCGTGGTACCGCAGGCAAAGGATAAAAGATTTAAACCATCACTGGGCGTTGAGGAAGAGTAGGTGAGTAATATGAGATACGAAGATTCGATGAAAGGTGTAGCTAATCAGATAATCAAAGAACAGCAGCGAGCCAGTAAAATTAAAAACAATCCAGAAGAGTTCCATTGGCATGACGAATATGCAACGTTGAATTTCTTTCGGTTTATCTGTAAAAATATCGGTAACTTGGGAAATAGAGAAATTGAAAAAATGGTCACACGCTTAAAGAGCATAGATCAGAAAGCAGTGGAAAACCATGTGAATGGTGCTGTTTGGGCATTTGATTATGATAAGATGTTCTGTGTATTGATGGAAAATGAAATTTGCCGAAAGGTGTGTGAAAAGAATAAATATAATAGTTGGATGAAGCTGATTGGACAGTATTGTATTTCAATGGCTTAAAGATAAAGAAAGTTGCTGGAGAGAAAAAATATTCTCCAGCAACTTTGTCTTTGATGAATAAAGGTCAATTTTTTATTTAACTATTCTCACTATTATTTGATTTAGTGATTTTTTTCTTCTTTGGAGAAACCAGTTTGTGACCGGAATAAATGGACATGCCCATACAAAGCAATGAAGAATAGGCAAAGTATTTATGTGCAGTCATAGATTTTTTGATTCCAGAATAAATGCATCCCAACATACAGAAAAGTGCGCCTAAGGACCAGTATTTATGTGATTTCATGATTTGATACCTCCTTTGATTTAACTGATTCAATCATAACGCTTTTTTACGAAAATGCAAAGAAAAACTTTGGATATAGTTCCGTAGAATTAGAACTTGGTTTTGCGATTCTGTATATTTAAGATATCCACAAGTATACTAAATTCAGAACGATTATTCGTTCTGGAGGAGGTGTTACGATGGATTTGAAAGCAGTTGGACAGCGAATCAAATCAGCACGAGAAGCAAAAAATCTCACGCAAGAGGAACTGGCTGCATTAGTAAATTTGAGTCCGACGCATGTGAGTGTAATAGAGAGAGGCTTGAAAGTTACAAAATTGGATACCTTTGTTGCAATTGCAAATGCATTAGATGTTTCGGCAGATACGCTTTTGATTGATGTTGTGGCACATTCAGTCACAGGTGTTACCAATGAGTTGACAGAGAAAATAGAAAAACTTCCGATCAAAGAGCAGAAAAAAATCATCAAAGTAATTCATACATTATTGGAAGAGTAATATGACAAACTGGGAAGAGCAAGTAGCTCTTCTTTTTTTGACCATTTATTCAGATTTAAGTGGTAAAGTGTCTTTTCATGATAATAGAAATATGCTAAATTGGTTCTATAGAACAAGACGTAATTCTAGTTATATATCGGAGGAAAATGAATGAGAGAGAAAACTATTTATGAGAAGATTGCAGAAAAGTACAACACAACACCAGAAGAAGTACGCAGAGAAATGCAGATAGCCATAGATGCAGGATTTGATAATCCTGATCCGGCTGTGCAGGAAGAATGGAAGAAAATGACACTTAAAGGAGAAAGACCTACACCGGAAGAAGTAATCAATTACGCAGTAAAAAAACTAAAAGGAAAATAAAAATATGAAGAAAAAGATAATTGCATTGATTTCAGGAGCAGTGATCTTGATAATTGCTGCAGGAAGTATTTATGGGAAATCTGAATCTGGTCATAAGGAAGGCGAACCGGATGTAGTTGGAACATTTTCCGTAAATCGAGATGAAAATATTACCGTGGTTGCTAACCGGGGACATATCGAGGATAAAGAAGCTTTTGCAAGAGAACTTTTGCAGATGTACAAGGATGATTCATTTTATTCTACAAAATTCTCCACAGACAGGGGATATGCGACGAGCCTTGATATGAACATCTATTTATGGAAAGAGGATATTGAAGATGGGGAATCGGTAATGACAGCCGAATATAGACCTGTAGAATACGGAAAGGACTATGATGTAGTCAATAATCCTGATAAATTTCAACTATATATAGATGGAAAAGAAGTAGAAGAATAACACGGTGAACTTTTTATACTGAAATATGTACGATTCTAATAATGAGATGAACTTATGGGAATGTATTGCGGATACTTTGTGAACTTTATCCTGATACAATGATTATGCTGATGAAAGAAGGCATAGATAACTGAATACAAGAAAGAGACGAAAGCCTCAGTAGTTAAGAAAAAACTACTGGGGCTTTTTTTCGTGCCTGAATTTCTCAGCCAATAACTGCGGGCGTATCCCGGCAGGATAAAGGCGGAGCAGGCATGATCCTAAACAGAGGTCCGCCTTCTGGATTTGAAACGAGCAACAAGATTTCAAATTCAGGAGGAACGGATATGTATATTGAACACCCATATTTTTACGAAGGAAAGTATTACGCAAATATTGATGGAGAAATGATCGAGATTACAAAAGAAGTTGCGTATGCGATGAATAATTTTTACAGAAGCAGCAAGGCAAAAAAAGTTGAGATTAAGAATGAACTGGGTGAGGTTGTGGATAAGATGCTGAGAGAAGTACCTTACAGCGGTCAGTCCATTGATGGAGAAGGCTTTATGATTGAGGATTTTCCAGATCTGAACTGTGATGTGGAGCACTGTGTACTGACAAAAATGGAACAGCAGGATATTCACAAAGTGATCAATCAGCTGAACTCAGAGGAACGCATGATTATTTATGGCATTTTCTTTGAAAACAAGACACAGACACAGATGGCGGAGATTATGGGGATTTCCAGACAGATGCTGTCATACAAGCTGAAATCCACTCTTAATAAGATGCGTGAAATGTATATGAATAAATTTTTTTAAAAAATTTTTCAAAATCTTTTGCATCTGCCAAAGTCATTTGACTTTAGTAATTAGAGGAAGTTAAAGGACTTCCTAAAATGAACCATGATAACTGAATATCCAATAATAACTGACGTGACATTTCATGCAGAGAGCACGAGGAAGATGCCGCTATAGGATTATAAGACAAAACCAAGATTTTTAGCTCAGTCTGTAATGCTGCGAAAAAGCACTGACCGAAGCCAGCTGGCAGGCTGGTGATGCGATGATATGTATGAGATGCGATACACTTGCAGATCCTGAGAAGTCTGTAACTGGTAAACCTATGAACTGCTGGAGCCTGGAAACGAGAATTTTCGGGTTGTGGTCTGGAGTATGCATTCGGGCAGGTTATTATTCCCTTCTTGCATATGCGGGAGTAACGATTCGGGGTATCGAGGATAAATAGAATCGAGCGAGCACTGTTTAATAATCAAATTGGCTATAGAGGTTATGCGGCAGAGCTTTCCTTATGGGAAAGAAACTCTGCCGTATTCCTGTGGAGCCAATATAGCGCTATGGATGCTTTACAAATAGAAATAATAGATTGGAGAGAGGACAAATGACAATCCGCAGAGGAGATATTTTATGGGCAGATCTCGGTATGTTTCCTACAACATCTGTTCAGGGTGGTGTAAGACCGGTGATCATAGTGAGCAATAATAAAGCCAATACATACAGTTCAGTCATAACGGTAGTTCCGCTGACATCAAGAATATATAAGAAACGGTATTTGCCAACACATGTATTTATCAGTAAATATGATATGACGGGAATACGAAAAGGAAGTTTGGCACTGGCTGAACAGGTTATGAGCATTTCTACGAAATGTATTATTGAGAAATGCGGAAGAGTGAACAAGTGGAGCCTGGATCGGGTACTGAAAGCAGTACGGATTCAGATGGGAATGAACGAAAGAGGGAACTGATATTTCCGCTTTCGACAATTCATCAGAAAATGACGTCGTTAAATGTTGATAACACAAAAGAATGACAATACAGGACGAGCGGTTCTTGTGATTTTTTAGAGACGATTGAATATGATTTATAAAGGGAGGGATTGCGATGGCATTAAAAATTGTAAGAAGATATGACGCAAATGGTAATGTAATCGAAGATAAAGATTTAGAAAGATTCAGATTGGATTCCCCAGTGGTTCGTCAGATATTATATCAGATGAATAAAGAGATGGGAGCAGTTGATAATATTAAAGTCGATGCATCTGAAAAAGAAATTTCATATAACTTACATTAAAGTATAAAATAGGTTGAAATTATTTCTGAAGGATGGTATATTGTACTTGAGAGGAGGAAAGAGAGAGGTGAGAAACATAAGAATCGGAAAGAATACCTCAAATAATAAAAAAACAGGATTATATATCAGAGTTTCTACAAATGTTCAGTTTGAAGAAGGATATTCAGTAGGTGCTCAGACAGAGAAACTTGAAAAGTATTGTAATTACCAGGAGATTGATAATTATGATCTGTACATTGACGGTGGTTATTCGGGAAGTAATCTGAACCGACCGGAGATGAAACGTCTTATTAAAGAAATTCAAGAAGGCAAAGTTGAATCTGTTGTAGTTGTTAAACTTGACCGTTTGTCCAGAAGTCAGAAAGATACGATTTATCTTCTGGAAGATGTGTTTGAAGCAAATGGTGTTGGATTCATTTCATTAAATGAAAATTTTGATACAACAACACCATATGGAAAAGCTATGGTAGGTATTTTATCTGTATTTGCTCAGTATGAACGAGAAAATATTCGTGAACGTACACAGATGGGAATTACAGAGAGAATCAAAACTGGAAAATGGCGTGGTACGAAACCACCGTTTGGTTATGATTATAATAATGGCGATGATGTTCTTGTACCAAATAAAGATGCAGAAACAGTCAGAAAGATTTTTGCATTGTATAAGGAAGGTTATTCCACGTATGCACTGGCAAAGATGTTTGATTTAAAAGGAGACAAGCAAGTGTCCGATATGTTATCCAGGGTGACATACATTGGAAAGCTTAAATATAATAAGGAAATCGTTGATGGTCTTCACGAACCGATAGTTGATAAAAAATTATTCGATGAAGTTCAGGAATTGCGAAAAACAAGAACAAGAGCAACTTCTCATAAATCACAGTATTTACTAACAGGTTTAATATATTGTGGATTATGTGGTGCGAAGATGCGTTATCAAAAATGGAGTGGCGGAAGAGTGATGATTTATTGTTATTCACTAGATCATAGCAAGCCGCACCTGGTTAAGAATCCTAATTGTCAGAATGGAAAGTTAGATGCAGCTGAAGTTGAAGAAGTTGTTGTTAATGATATGCTGAAATTATCAAAAGAATATGAAATAATTGAGGGAAAATCAGAACAGCAAAATCAAAAGGGATTTGAAGCTATGAACCAGAGAAAAACAGTTCTTGAAGGAAAGCTGAAATCTTTGTATAATTTATATGCATCTGATACCAATAACAATGTCCTGTTGGAGACGATTGGTGAGATTAACAAGGAACTGGAAAATCTGAATACACAGATTGAACAGTACACCTTAAAGAACACAAGAGCTAAAGATATGGCAGCAAGAGCGAAAGCATTCAAAAGTGTTGCTGACAGCTGGGAGTTCATGTCTTTCAATGAAAGACAAAAGACTGTACGTGAATATATCAAGAAGATCAAAATATCGAATGATTATGTTGAAATCGAGTATAATGATCTTTTGACACGACAGTAAAATACATTTCTATAGTTAATACATCGCAAGGGGATACATCTTCTTGCGTGTAAAATTTCATATATCTTATTCAAGATAATTACCCTATTGGATAAAGGAAATTTCAAAATTTCCACTATAATACATTATCCCTATTATTATGGGAGAAATCAAACGCTATTTTAGGGATGATGGGACAATCAAGGTTTCTCGTTCACTTAAGGAATTGAATATTAAAATTAACAAAGCAAAAGAAAAATTAATTACACTTTATGGTTATGAACCGACGGTTCAAGAAATAGCAAAGGAACTGGAAGTAGATGTCATGGATGTTGTAGAAGCTATAGATGCTTCTTATTATCCAACTTCACTTTCTGAACCGATATATGAAAAAGATGGATCTACAATTTCAATGGAAGAAAGAATAGAAGATAAACATCATACAATGTGGTTTGAAAAAATTGCATTGAAATTAGAAATAGAAAAACTTGATGAAAAAGAAAGACTTATTTTATATATGAGATATCAGCTGGATTTCAATCAAGAAAAAGTGGCGCAAAGATTAAATATTTCTCAAGTACAAGTATCTAGATTAGAAAAGAAAATCATTACAAAATTAAGAAAACATTTGAATGAATCTCATTAAGTGATATAATTCATTCAGGTGATTTTATGAATGAAAGAAAAGAAAGTACGACTTCAATTATATTGGAATATGTAAGAGTCATTGTTTTAACAGTTATTGCAACTTTTATATTTTTACAGTTTGTGCAAATATCAAGAGTTAATGGTTCAAGTATGGAAAATACTTATTTTCAAAATAATATTGTTTTGATTGATAAAGTTTTTTATAAACATAGTCAACCTAAAAGAAATGATATTATTATTGTAGATTATGATGATGGTTTAGATGATACGCTTATTATTAAACGAGTTATTGCTGTTGGTGGGGATCATCTAGATATTAAAAATAATGAAGTGTATATTAATGGTAAAAAGATAAAAGAAAGTTACATTAAAGAGAATATGAATACAGAAGATCTTTCTATTGATATTCCTAAAGGAAAAGTGTTTGTCATGGGGGATAATCGTAATCATTCTTTAGATTCTAGAAAATTAGGCTATTTTGATTTTGATAATGATGTCATTGGTAAAGTCTTTTTTAAGATTCCTTTATAGGAGTCTTTTTTTGTATAGATATGTAATAAAAAAATATCTATATGATAAACAAGTCTTAATTGTATAATTTTAAGCAAAAAAATCGAAAAATAAATCATATTTTTACTGTTTTTATTTTGCTTGTGAAAAAAATTATGGTAAGATAATGTCAATCAATAAGGCAATTTATGGGGAATCTTATTGGTGGAAAGGATGATAAAATGTCATATAAATTTAAAATTACTAGAGGAAATGCAATTCTTAACTTTTCAGAAGAATACTGTCAATCACGTTGTGAGTTGATTGAAAGCGAATCTTTTGCGCGTGTACTTAAAGGGTATATACACGATATCAAAAGAAAGAAAACAACAGCTTATGAATACTTGAGAGAAGTTCAAAAAGAAAGTATTGATATTGTTGATGATTTAAGAACGGTTTTTAGATTATTACTCGTTATGGATCCTAAGGAATTAGCTTCAATTTATCCTAAATTTGCTCCATATTTTAGAGATATGGATGAATTTACACAAGTAATTGAAGATGTCTATTTATTCTGGCGTCGTTTACAACGTTATAGTGTGGTTTATAATGAAGAATCAAGAGGGGGATATCAAAACGTTCAATTCGCTGATGCACAAGTTAACTTTGAAGCGCTTGTTTTATCAGTATATCGATCAATTAAAAATAAATGTATTGGACAAAGTGAAAATGTTTTACGTCAAATTACTGCAGGTGTCAATGCAGGGTTACGTGTTTCAAATATGCGTTCATTTTTACCATATGAATATCGTTGTTTAGACAATATTCCATTTATTGAATCAGTTATTATTCATCCACCTTTTATTACATATTCAAAACGTAATAAAAGAGATGGTGTTTTCCCTGAAACAAAGAAAAACCCACTTGAAGATTTAAAATTTGATCCAGATCAATGGTTCTGTTATCCTGCGAAAGTAGGAGATCTATTATGTTTTGTTTATTTCAATGTCGCTTATATGGCACAAGGTGTTACTTTATGTAACTTATTCCAATTAGCAACTGAAGAAGAATATCGTAATAGAAAACCAGATATGATTTATGTTTATGGATATGAAGATGGTAAAAAACATCAATATTTCTATCAAGATGATGAAAATGATATGATGGTTGCTTTACTTTCAGCAAACGATGAATTTGATTATTTCGGTTACATGAAGAAAATGATGCTTACATTACACAATGTAAGAAAAATCAATAAAAAACAACTTCCAATCCATGGGGCAATGGTTCAAATCACTTTACAAAGTGGAGAAACAAAAAATATCGTTGTTATGGGTGATAGTGGAGCTGGTAAGTCTGAAACAATCGAACAAATTAAAGTTTATGGAGCAGCTTATATCAGAGATTTAATCACTGTTTATGATGACATGGGGTTATTATCATTAGACGAAAAAGGAACTGTTAAAACATCAGGTACAGAAATTGGGGCTTTCGTAAGACTTGATGATTTAGATGCAGGTTATAGTTTTAAAGAATTAGATAGGTCTGTTTTCATGAATCCTGATAAAGTCAATGCTCGTATCGTTATTCCAATTACAGAATATAAAGATGTAGTTGCTAAGCATGATGTTGATATGTTCTTATATGCAAACAATTATGAAGAAGATGGAGATTCATTAAGTTTCTTTGATAATGTTGATGATGCTCTTAAAGTCTTCAGAGCTGGTAATCGTATGGCTAAAGGAACAACAACTGAATATGGTTTAGTAGGAAGCTACTTTGCAAATCCATTTGGACCTGTACAAAGACAAGATCAATGTGAACCATTATTACAAGATTATTTCCAACGTATGTTTGATCAAGGGGTTAAGGTTGGACAATTACGTACTCGTTTAGGAATTAAAGGTAATGAACATAATGGTCCTAAAGAAGCAGCTACTGAAATCTTAAAATATATTACAGGTGAAAAAGAATTAAAAATGTTAGAAGATGATGAATAATCATCTTCTTTTTTTATATTTTATACTATGGAAAAGAAAAAACGTTGGTTAATTAATTTTTTATATTATGGAATTATTTTTAGTATAGGATGTTTGATAGTTTATATTTTATTTAAAAAATGTCTGATTGTCGTTTTAAGTTATTTATCCGCTATTTTATTAAAACCTTTTATTGACTTGATATTAGAAAAATTGCATATAAAAAATAAAGTTTTTTCAATAATTATGACAATCATCATTTTTATTCTTTTGTATACTTGTTTCTTTCTCTTTGTTTTCTTTTCATGTCTTTTTTTTATTAAAACACTTTCTTTTTTACCAAGCTTTATAGAAACGGTTTATCAAGAACTTCTTAGCCATCAATATCTCATTTCTTTTTTTACGCAATTTTATCAACAAATTCAAACTCTCATTCAAAATATTCTTTCAACAAGTATTCATTATGTATTATCGTTTGCGATGAATATGGTTCATTTTATTGCTTGTCTGTTTATTCATTTCTTTCTAACAATACTTTTTTTATTTCATCAATCACTTATTCAAAGAAAAAAAGAAAATCTTTATACGACCCTTATATCTTCTTTTACAGAGACGTTTATTATTATTATAAAAACATATAGTATTTTATTTGTTATCACATTTATAGGGCTTTTTTTAGGCTTTCAAGTGATAGGAATCAAACAAGCATTGAATCTTTCTTTTTTTATTGCCTTCTTTGACTTTTTTCCAGTATTAGGAATTGAGATGATTATGTTTCCTTGGATCATTACTCTTGCTTTATTAAATCAAATATCTCTATCATTAAAACTATTAATTCTTTATGGGATCATTGCTCTGATAAGAAATATTTTAGAACCACATCTTTTATCTAAAAAAATCAAAATACCAGCTCTCTATATGTTTGTTGCTATGTATCTGTTTATGAAATTGATGGGTATTTGGGGGTTTATGGTCGCACCTTTTGTTTTGTTAGTTTTAAATAATTTTAGACAAAAAAATAATTTTCAAGAGATTTACAAAATAATTAAAAAAAGTCTTTGAAATTTATATATGTTTTGTTATAATAGTCGTGCAACAATGTCTAGGATATGCGAATACTCAACGTATAGCTTGGATATTGCCAAGAAATTAACATATGGAGGATAAAAGAAATGTTAACAAAACAAGAAAAACAAGCTATCATGAAAGAATATGCTACTAAAGAAGGAGATACTGGTTCTCCAGAAGTACAAATCGCTGTATTAACTGCAGATATCAACAAATTAAATGGTCACTTCAAACAACATCCAAAAGATAAACACTCAAATAGAGGTTTATTAAAGAAAATTGGTAGAAGAAGAGATTTATTAAAATACTTAAAAAATAAAGATATCGAAAGATATGCTTCTTTAGTACAAAGATTAGGATTAAGAAGATAGTTAAAAAAGCGCTTAGGCGCTTTTTTGTTAAAAGAATAAAAGGATAAAAAAACTCTATGAAATAGGAATCATAGAGTTTTCTTTTTATTCAACTGTAACTGATTTAGCTAGGTTACGTGGTTTATCAACATCACAACCTTTAAGACCAGCTGCATAGTAAGCAATCAGTTGTAAAGGTACAGCAACTAAAACAGATTGTAAGATTGGATCAACGTCAGGTAAGATATATGTTTCTTTAACATTTCCTACTTCTTGTCCATCGATTGTAAATAAGATAACATTAGCACCACGAGCAATTGTTTCTTGAATGTTAGAAATTGTTTTAGCAGCAATATTTGGTTGTGTTGCTACAGCAATTACTAAACTTCCTTGTTCAATTAATGCAATTGGACCATGTTTTAACTCACCTGCAATATAGGCATCAGCATGGACATATGAAACTTCTTTTAATTTTAAAGCTCCTTCTAAAACAGTAGCATAATCTAAACTTCTACCAATATAATAAGCATCTTTTAAATCTTTTAAATAAGATGCATAATGTTCAAATGTTTTTTCATCTTTTAAGATGTTTTCAATATGTTGAGGTAATGAAGCAATACCTTCAATAATACGTTTATAATCTTCATTTTCATTTCCTAAAGCTTGAGAAATATACATACCAAGTAATAATAAGACAATTAATTGTGTTGTATAAGCTTTTGTTGAAGCAACAGCAATTTCAGGACCAGCACATGTATAAATTGTATGATCAGCTTCACGAGAAATAGATGATCCTAAAACGTTTGCAACTGCAATTGTTGTACATCCTTTTTCTTTAGCTAAACGTAAAGCAGCCATTGTATCAGCTGTTTCTCCTGATTGAGAAACAAAGACACACATTGTTTTTTCATCAACGATAGGATCACAATATCTAAATTCACTGGCAACTTGAGTAAAAGTAGGGATTCCTGTTAATCTTTCTAAAATGTTTGCCCCTGAAAGGCAAGCATGATAAGCTGTTCCACAAGCAACAAAGTAAGCTTTGTTGAAAGTTTTGAATTTATCATGAATGGCATCAAGCTCAGGTAAAACGATACGATCTGTTCCTTCAACACGTCCTCTTAAAGTTTCAGCAATAGCATAAGGCTGTTCATGAATTTCTTTTAACATGAATGTATCATAACCACCTTTTTGAGCAGCTTCATTATCATAAGGAATAGTAGTGATTTCTTTTTCGATAGGATTTCCGTATTGATCAAAGAAAGAAACATTTCCTTTATTTAAAATAGCAATTTCATAATCTTCTAAGAAATAAACATCTTTTGTATAATCTAAAATAGCTGGAATATCACTGGCAGCGACAGAAGCATCAGCTGTTTTTCCAATAACTAATGGACTGTCTTTTTTAGCGATAAAGACTTTATCAGGCTCAATTGTTGAAACAATACATAAAGCATAGCTTCCTTCAATTCTTGTAATAACTCTTTCTAATGCTTTTTGTAAATCTTTTTCTTTTTTATAATAATAATCCATCATATGAACAACAACTTCACTATCTGTTTCAGAATGAAATTGATATCCTTGTAAAATTAAGATTTCTTTAAGTTCTCTATAATTTTCAATAATTCCATTATGAACTAAAGAAATAGTCTCATCATTATTAGTATGAGGATGAGAGTTTAAATTTGATGGGATTCCATGAGTAGCCCATCTAGTATGACCAATCCCAACATGACCTAAAACATTTTCATCTTTTAATAAATCTTTTAAATTTTGAAGACGACCTTTAGCTTTTTTTGTAAATAAATGGTTCCCTTCAATTGTTGTAATACCCGCTGAATCATATCCACGGTATTCTAGTTTTTCTAGCCCTTGAAGTAAGAATGGTAGGGCTTCTTTATTTGCACTAATGGCAGTAATTCCACACATAAAAAATCCTCCTTTATATATTCATATGTGTGGTTATAAAAAAGAGGATACTAGATGAATTTGTTTTACAATCACTTGTAGTTTTTGTTCATCGTTTAGGTAGTATCATACCTCTAGACCATCCGCCGAATTTTTCGATAAGTCTAGTCCTCGTCAACTGCAATGCAGTCCTGGCGCTCTATTTTCAAATCTCATTTTATAACCGCATCTATTATATAGAGTACTTATTTATAAATCAACTACAAATTTTTTAAAAAAAGAAGAAAAAAAGAAGAAAAAATGATTTTTTTAGGCGATATAATAATGGAGGTATTTTTATGGAAAATAAAAAAAGTGAGATGTCTGTAGAATATAATATGGACGAAATGAAAAAATCATTAAAAAATTTGAAAGAAACAGAATGCTATGATGTAGAAAAGTATACCTATTCTTTGTTGCATCAAACAAGACAATTAGAATATTTTTATTGTCAATTAGTTGAAGAAGAGAATCCAGAACCTGATCAAACTTATTATCATGTTTCTCGTCGACCTATGGTTCACCAAATGGCCTATTTTAATATTGGTAGAGGATTTCCTAAAGAATTGATGGATGGGCATTGGTGCTACGTTTTAAAAGATTTTGGATCGAAAATGCTCGTTATTCCCTGTACATCTATTAAAGAAGATTCGCCAGAAGCAACTGAATATGAATTAGATATTCGTGCAAAAATAAGAAAATATCCAATAAGGAGTCGTATGCAGTTGAGTGATATGCGTGTTGTTGATCTCCAAAGATTAGATATTAGAAAAAGATTTTGCAATGTAATTACAGATAAAAAAGAAATAGAAAATCACATAAAACATATTATTTTTGATGAAGATGATGAATATTAAAAGGTCTCACGAGGGAGACCTTTCTTTTATCTTATAAATTTAACAACCTCTTAGTATCTCTAGCGATAACTAATTCTTCGTTTGTTGGAATAACGTAAACTTTAACTTTACTATTTGGCGTAGAAATTAAACGATCACCTTTACCATTAACGTTTGCATCATCATCAATTTCAATACCTAAAGCTTCAGCTAATAAATTACAAATTTCTTTTCTTGCAAAGAATGAGTTTTCTCCAATACCTGCTGTAAAACAAATAGCATCAACTCCACCTAAAGCAATGAAGTAACGACCAATATAAGCAATAACTCTTCTAAAGAAAATATCCAAGGCAAGTTGCGCTCTTTCATTACCGTTGGCAGCAGCTTCTTGTACATCTCTAAAGTCACTTGATACACCAGAAACACCAAGTAATCCAGATTCTTTATTAAGCATCTTGATGACTTCTTTCATATCTAAACCAACTTCTTCGATTAAATAATCGATAACTGAAGGATCAACATCTCCAGAACGTGTTCCCATCATAATACCAGCAAGAGGTGTAAATCCCATAGATGTATTGATTGATTTACCATCTTTAACAGCAGTTAAAGAACCACCAGCTCCTAAGTGAGCAACGATAATACGTGAGTGTTCAGGGTTTCCCATCATTTCACGACAACGAGATGAAACATAGAAATGGCTTGTTCCATGAGCACCGTATTTACGTACTTTGTTTTCTACATAATATTTGTAAGGAATTGGATAAATATAACTTTTTGGTTCTAATGTTTGATGGAAAGCTGTATCAAATACAGCAACAGCACCAGCATTAGGAATAGCTTCTTTAAAAGCATAGTATCCAGTTAAATGAGCAGGATTGTGTAAAGGGGCTAATGATTTTAATTCATCAATTTTAGAAACAACATCTTCATCAATAATGACTGATTGATCAAAATAAGCACCACCTTGGACAACACGATGTCCAACACCTTTGATTTCATCTAGGTCCTTAACAATTTCTTTTTTGATTAAAGTGTCTAATAAAAGTTGAACAGCAACTTTATGGTTTTCGATTGGTAAAGTTGTGACATCTTTTTCTCCATTATACTTAATAGTAAAAATAGAATCTTCTAAACCAATTCTTTCAATAACACCAGAAGTAATAACAGTTTCATCATCCATTTCAAATAATTGGAATTTTAAAGATGAACTTCCAGCGTTTACGGAAATAATTTTTGACATAACATTCAAGTCCTCCTTATTAATACTTTTCCATTATAACACCGACAAGGAAGAAAAAACTATAAAAAGATTGAAAAAAGAAGAGATTGATTTATAATAAGACTTGCCAGGGGCGCAAAATGCTGAGAAAGGTGAAAACCTTGTCCCTTATAATCTGAACTAGGTAATGCTAGCGTAGAGAGTGCAAAATAGTTTATTTGCCTTTTTGCGTATGTAAAAAGGTTTTTATTTTGCCTCATTTAAAGGAGGATGACTATGGAAATTAAATTAACTACGAAGAATATGGCTTATATGGCAATGTTTGCGGCAATGCAAGTTGTTTTAGAATATTGCACAAAATTTTATGAGATGCCAAAAGGTGGTAACTGTGCTTTTTCACTTGTTGCAATTATTTTATGTGGCTATTTGATGAATTGGGGTTACAGTTTGATTGTTTCACTTGTTTGTTTAGGTCTACATTTTGCTTTAGGACTTGCAACATTTTATGGTCCTTTATCGGTAATCTTTGATTATTTATTACCAATGGTTTTAATTGGACTTACACCACTTATTCCTTTATTAAAAGTAGGTAAGTATGAATTACCAATTGGAATTGTTATTACGGGTGCTTTGAAAACAATTTGTCATTTGATTTCAGGATGGTATGCTTTCCAAACACCATTACAAGCAAACTTAACTTATAACTTACCTTATAATATTGCAACAATCATTGCTTGCTTTATTTTGTTTGTGATTTTATATCCAAGACTTAAAAAAGCAGTTCATTTATAAGACTCGTTTCGAGTCTTTTTTTCTTTGAAAGAAAGATGAATTTGTGTATAATGTAAATGTTAATAAGGAGTCGTTTGCTGTGGAAGATATTGTAGGAAAGAAAATCTTAATACATGGATATAAACATAATGGTAAAATACATAGATGTTGGTCAAAGGGACTTGTTTTACAAGAAACGGATGATCATTACATTGTTATTAATAATCGGACATTGGTGACAGAATCAGATGGCAGAATGTGGCATACACGTGAACCTGCTATTTGGTATATGCCCAAACATAAATGGTACAATGTAATTTGTATGATTAGAAAAACAGGAGTGTATTATTATAGTAATATTGCTTCACCAACTTTATATGATGGAGAGGCTTTAAAATATATTGATTATGATTTAGATTTAAAAGTATTTCCAGATGGAAACTATCGCATTTTAGATCAAGAAGAATATCGTCAACATGCTCGTGAAATGGGCTATAGTGATGAATTAGACAAAATTTTAAAGAAACAACTAGATGTTTTGATTGATTTAGCGGTAAAAAAGGGAGGACCATTTGATCAGAATTTTACTAAGAAATGGTATGGTTTTTATCAAGATTTAAAAGAGGGTTATTATGGAAAAAGTGATTACTATAAATAATAGAGATGAAACATTAGCTTTTGGTGAATATTTAGGAAAATTACTAAAACCGCATATGTTATTGACACTTAATGGTGATTTGGGTGCAGGCAAAACAACCTTTACTAAGGGAATAGGAAAGGGTTTAGGAATTAAAAGAATTATTAATTCACCAACTTTTACAATTTTAAAACAATATCAAGGAAATTATCAATTATCTCATTTTGATGCTTATCGCTTAGAAGGACAAAGTGAAGATTTAGGCTTTGAAGAAATTTTTGATAGTGATGATATTTGTGTGGTTGAATGGCCAGAATTTTTAGAAGATATTTTACCTCAAGAACGTTTAGCAATGACGATAAAAAGAATCGATGATGATCATAGAGAATTTATTTTAAAACCAATTGGTAAAAAATACGAAGAACTTGTAAAGGAGATTGAATATGAAAACAATTGTCATGGATAGTGCTAATAAGTATTTAGTAGTAGCTTTATATGAAAATCAAAAATGTTTAGCTTCTTTACAAGAAGAAGGAAATCGAAAGCAATCTGAGTATGCAATCGTTTATTTACAAAAATTATTACAAGAAAATCATTTAAAAATGAGCGATTTTGATGAAATGGTCATTACTATTGGACCGGGTTCTTATACTGGTGTACGTGTTGCTTTAACGATTGCGAAAACATTAAATGCAACGATGAATATTAAGGTAAAAACTGTTTCTTCTTTAAAGGCGATGGCAGGAATGAAAAAAGCTATTTCTATTTTAGATGCAAGAAGCCATAAATTATTTCTAGGAATTTACAATGAAGGAAAGGTTATTGTTGATGATTGTTTAATAAATATTGATGAATTTGAAAATTATCAAAAACAATATACTGATTATGAAATTGTTGGTGATACACATTTAGTAGGAATACTTGAAAAAGAAGTGGATCTTGCCAAGCATATTTATACACTTTCTACTTTAGAAAAAGAAATAGAAAATGTTGATGGTCTTGTTCCAAGATATATTAAGGAAGTTGAGGCTAAAAAAATATGTCAATAAGAGAAATGAAAGTTGATGATTTAAAAAGAATTGTAGAATTAGAAAAAGATCTTTTTTTATCACCATGGAATGAAGAAGATTTTATACATGAATTAAAAGAAAACCCTATGGCGGGTTATTATATTCTTGAAAAAGAAAATCAAATTATTGGATACATAGGATTATGGTTTTTAGGTGATCAATGTCAAATTACAACAATTGCGACGGATCGACATTTTCAAGGACAAGGGTATGCAAGCCAACTGATGGAATACGCTCTTGAAAAAAGTGAAGAATTACATTATCAAAATGTTAATTTAGAAGTACGTGTTTCAAATGTAAAAGCAATTGCTTTATATCAAAAATTTGGGTTTAAAAATGTTGCTGTTAGAAAAAGATACTATAGCAATGGTGAAGATGCGTATTTAATGATCAAGAAATTGGAGGGATAGAGATGTCATTATTACTAGCAATTGAATCAAGTTGTGATGAAATGGCGATGGCTGTCTTAAAAGATCAAAGAGAATTTTTAAGTAGTGTCGTGGCAAGTCAAATCGACATACATGCAATGTATGGTGGTGTTGTCCCTGAAATTGCCAGCCGTAAGCATGTTGAATGTGTATCTGTTGTTTTAAAAGAAACGTTAAAACAAGCAAATATAAAAATGGAAGACCTTGATGCTATTTGTGTAACAAAAGGTCCAGGACTTGTTGGCTCTTTACATATTGGTTTACAAGTCGCTAAAACACTTTCTTTGGCTTATGATAAACCATTAATTGGGGTTCACCATATTGCAGGGCATATTTATGCAAATAATTATGAAAAAGATATTGTTTATCCAGCACTATGTCTTGTAGTCAGTGGTGGGCATACAGAGCTTGTTTTGATGAAACATCCTTATTCTTTTGAAGTGATTGGTGAAACTTTAGATGATGCTGTTGGAGAAGCATATGATAAAGTGGGAAGAGTTTTAAATCTTCCTTATCCAGGAGGACCGGTTTTAGATAAAATGGCTCATTTAGGAAAGGCAAGTTATCATTTACCTAAACCATTAGATGATGATAGTTATAATTTTAGTTTTAGTGGTTTAAAATCAGCAGTAATCAATTTAGCACATAATCATAGACAAAAAGGTTTAGAAATCAATCAAAATGATTTAGCAACGTCTTTTCAAAATGTTGTTGTTGATGTTTTGGTCGATAAAACGATTCGAGCTGCTAAAGAATATGGTGTTAAAGAAATTATGTTAGCTGGTGGGGTTTCTGCTAATAGGGGTTTAAGAGAAAAGATGAAAGAGCAAGTTGCCATGTTAGAAGACGTACAATTGTCTCTTCCACCAATGAAATGTTGTACAGATAATGCAATGATGATTGCTTTAGCAGGAAAAGTTATGTATGATAATAATAAGTTTAGTGATTTATCGCTTGGCATTAAACCACATCTTGATTTAGAATTAGAATCAATAGGAGGGGATTAGTGTGGAGAAAAAAATATCAAAAGCGACAATGTCCCGTTTTCCTGTTTATTTAAAAGCGCTTAGAAAAATGCAACATGAAGGAAAAGAAACATGTTTATCGAGTGAATTGTTTGAAATTACAGGAATACAAGATACAACAATTAGGCGTGATTTTACATATTTATCAAAAACGGATAATTTTGGTAGACGTGGAAGAGGCTATGATGTTAAACATCTTATAGATGGTTTAAGTGAAGTTTTAGGTTTACGATTAGATGAACCTATTATTTTAATTGGGGTTGGCAATTTAGGAAGTGCCATTTTAAAATATAATCGTTGGCAATATACAGTAGGTAAGATTGTTTGTGGTTATGATATGGATAAAAATAAAGAAGGGGAAAGATTTGGTGTGAAAATTTGTCATATTGACAAGTTGGAAGAAACTTTTCCAAGTGATTGTAAAATTGCTATTTTGGCGATTTCAGAAAATGTTCAAGAAACAGTGGATCGTTTAATGAAATTAGGCATTAAAGGAATTGTAGATTTTACGCATAGTCATTTTATGGTTCAAGAAGGCGTTGAAGTCCAAACAGTAGATGTTGTGGTAGCTATTCAAGAATTAGTAATTAAAATGAAATCAAATGATCAAGAATAGGGAGAGAAAAATGTTTGAATTTATTACAGTAAGAGAATTATATGAATTATATATCAATGATAGAGACCAATTAGATGGTATTGAATATGTTGAATTACAAGGATGGATCCGTACAAATAGAAATAGTGGGAAAATCGGATTTTTAGCTTTAAATGATGGAACATATTTTAAAAATGTACAAGTTGTTTATTTAGATGAAATTATTGATAATTATGAAGAAGCTTCTCATATTTCTACAGGAAGTGCTGTTAAAGTAACTGGTAAATTAAAATTAACACCAGATGGAAAACAACCTTTTGAAATTGAAGCAACACATTTAGTGGTTGAAGGAACTTGTGATGAAGATTTCCCATTACAAAAGAAAAGACATTCTTTTGAATACATGAGAGAAATTCCTCACTTAAGACCAAGAGCAAATACTTTTTATGCAATCTTTAGATTAAGATCTGTTTTATCAATGGCTATTCATGAATTCTTCCAAAACCAAGGATTCGTTTATGTCCATACACCAATCATTACTTCAAATGATGGTGAAGGTGCTGGAGAAATGTTTAGAGCAACAACAATCGATAATACAGAATTTGATAAAGATTTCTTTGGAAAAGAAGCTTATCTTACAGTTACAGGACAATTACATGTTGAAGCTTTTGCTTTAACATATCGTGATGTTTATACATTTGGACCTGCCTTTAGAGCGGAAAATTCAAATACTTCAAGACATGCTAGTGAATTCTGGATGATTGAACCTGAAATTGCTTTTGCTGACTTAGAAGATGATATGGATTTAATTGAAGATATGGTTAAATACTGTATTGATTATGTCTTAGATAATGCACCAGAAGAAATGAAATTCTTTGAAAGCATGATTGATAAAGAATGTATCAAACGTATCAAAGCAGTTAGAGATAGTGATTTTAAACGTATGACTTATACAGAAGCAATCGATTATTTATTAAAAGCAGATGTTAAATTTGAAAATAAAGTAGAATGGGGTATGGATTTAAATTCAGAACACGAACGTTATATCTGTGAAAAAATTGTTGGTGGACCAGTATTTTTAACAGATTACCCTAAAGAAATCAAAGCATTCTATATGCGTTTAAATGATGATGGTAAAACAGTAGCTGCTTGTGATTTACTTGTTCCAGGAATTGGTGAACTTGTTGGTGGATCACAACGTGAAGAAAGATATGATGTCTTAGAAAAAATTATGGATGAAAAAGGAATGGCCAAAGAAGGATTACAATGGTACATGGATCTACGTCGTTTTGGTGGATGTAAACATGCTGGATTTGGTTTAGGATTCGATCGTTTCTTAATGTATTTAACAGGTATGCAAAATATTAGAGATGTTGAACCATTCCCAAGAACTCCAAGAAATTTAAAATTCTAAAAGCCTATTCGTTAGGCTTTTTTTTGTGTATAATATGTGGGAGGTGACACACATGAATGAATATGATTTGATGAATCTCTATTTTAATTTTATTTTTAAAGACGGTAATAAGTCATTTAGGAATGTGTATGCAAGTTACGAACAACTTGGAGAATTTAAAAATTGGTTAACAAAACAAAATATAAAATTTCCATTTGTACATCAAATTCAAAAAAATGAATGTGAGTTACTTTTTAGAAGTAAAAACTTTGAAACCTATGATACGGCTTTTAAAACAAGTTATGCACATGATTTTCATAAATATATAGCAAAGGAAAAAGAAAAATATCAAGTCATTTTATTATCGGGAATCGATCAGCAATTCTTGGAAAATTTTGATAATAGTTATAATCATGATTTGATGCGCGTTTTTTGTATAAAAAAGGCATTGAAAGAAGATATCTCTTTATATGGACCTTTTCATCTGTTTTTAAATGCTCTTTATCAAATAGATTGTTGGCCTGGTGTTTTTATATTTAAAGGAGAGCAAAGTGTTTTTTATCCTGTAAAAAACATAGAGGAAGTAAAAGAATGTTTTAGACTAATAGAAACAAATAAGATTTTTGAAAAGAAATGTCAAACAAATGAAGATCAATATTTTATACAACTAAGTGATCTTCATTTAGGAACAAAGAAAACAGACAATGGACTTATTGTATTACAGGATAGTCTAGATGAACTTTATCATATGCTTCCTCATGATCATCAACTTAAATTTTTGATTACGGGTGATCTAATGAATTCGCCTAATCGTAAAAATATGTATGCAGCTTCTCATTTTATGAATCGTTTAAAAAGGAAATATCATAGTGATGTAACGTTTGTTTTAGGGAATCATGACGTCATTGTTTATGGCTTGAATCTTTTAAAAAAACAAAAGACAAAAGTGGTAGCTTATTTGCTAGGAGAAAATATTAAAGTTTATCCGGATGTTAAAATGATTGTGATCAAAATAGATTCTACTTCCCAAGGAAATCTAGCAAGGGGAATGGTCGGGCAAAGACTTTTACAAGAAATTGAAGATGAGTTATTATCTATTAATCATTTAGAGGATTATACTTTGATTGCTATGATGCATCATCATTTAATGCCACTTAGAAAAGATGATTTTTTGAAAATAAAATGGAATGAAAAACTATTCATGGGGAAAATTGCTGACTCGACAAAAGCCCTTGTGGATGCTCAAGATGTAATGTATTGGTTAGAAAAACATCATGTACGTTATATTTTCCATGGACACAAGCATATTCCTTGTGTTGTAAAAAAAGGAAATACATATATTATGGCAGGAGGTTCTTCTTGTGGAGGAGGTACCAGAGAAAGAAAAAGCAGTTATTTAAGTTATAATTTATTGAAATATAATCGTAAAGATCAAGCGTTTAAGTATTGTTTTGTATTCTATGATGATCTTACAAAACAAGAAAGACATCGTGTAAAAATAAAATTATTTATGGAGGATCAAAATGAAGTTAGTAGATAAGATGAAAGATGAAAATTTAGGACTTGCAATCCTATATAACTTTACAAAAGGGTATGGGCATGTTCCAATGAGTGTTTATGATGTAGTTTTACCATTTCTTTATCATGATGGTTTTAGAAATCATTTATTTGAAGGGGTTGAAGTAGAAGAAGCCCTTACTAAATGTGTTCAAGAGGATGCTTCTTTTATTCAAAATATATTAGATACAATTGAAAAAGATAAAGAAATGACATCAAGAGCATTAGGGATTTGTCTTTTAAATAAATATTTAAGTTTTGAATTTGAAGATAATGAAATGAAAGGGATTTATCATGAAAGCTCTATTTTAGATATTAATGAAGCAATCAATTTAGGAAAATTCTTTTCAGGAAAATCTTATGAAGATATTTTAAATATTTTAAAAAAAAAGAGTTCTAGCGTTGTCTTTTTAGATAGTGTTTGTTTAGGAGATGATGTTGATCTTTCTAAGTTGAATCAATTTGGACAAGTAACGATTTATAAACAAAGTAATCCAGAAGAAGTCATTGAACGTATTAAAGAAGCAGATATCATTATTACGAATAAATGTTTACTTACCGAAGAAGTCTTACAATATGCTTCTAAAGTAAAACTTATTTGTATTACAGCAACAGGTGTCAATAATGTTGATTTAGATTATTGTCATCGTCGTGGTATTACGGTATGCAATGTGGCAGGGTATTCTTCTTTAAGTGTTGCGCAACATACTTTTGCTTTAGCTTTAGAACTTTTACATAAAAATAGTTATTATCATAATTATGTTCAAAGTGGTCAATATAGTGAAAGTGGTATGTTTAGTCATATTGGACCTCGTTTTTATGAATTACATGAAAAAACATGGGGGATTATTGGTATGGGAAATATTGGACGTACGGTTGCTAAAATTGCTGAAGCTTTTGGTTGTCAAGTTCAGTATTATTCGACAAGTGGAAAAAATACGAAGCAAGATTATCTCTCAGTTGATTTAGAAACATTATTAAAAACAAGTGATATTGTTTCTATTCATTGTCCTTTAAATGAACAAACTAAAGGATTAATTGGTGAAGAATCATTTAAGTTAATGAAAAAAGAAGCGATTTTAATTAATGTAGGACGTGGTGGTATTGTTGATGAAGAAGCACTGGTTGAAGCTTTACAAAATAATGAAATTGCCGGGGCAGGACTCGATGTTTTTGAAAGAGAACCACTTGCAAAAGAAAGTCCTTTACTACAAATTAATGATGCTTCAAAACTTTTAATGACACCTCATATTGCATGGGCAACAGTAGAAGCAAGAAATCGTTTGTTTGATTTAGTCGTTGATAATATTCAAGGTTTTTTAAAGGGTGATTTAAAGAATGTATGTTAATGCATTCTTTTTTTGCATTTTAAAATGAATTATGTTATACTCGAAAAACTTGAGGAGAAAATGAATGAATAAATTTGAAAAATTAGGATTAAGTGAAGAATTATTAAAATCAATCAATGAATTAGGTTTTGAAAAACCAACACCTATTCAAGAAAATATTATCCCTGTTATTTTGGAAGGCTATGATGTCATTGGACAAGCACAAACAGGAACAGGAAAAACTTTGGCGTTTTCAAGTATTTTACTTACAAATTTAAAAGAAAGAAAAAAGAAACCACAAGCGTATATTTTATCACCAACAAGAGAACTTACCATGCAAATTCATGAAGAATTAAAAAAACTTGGAAAATACAGTTCTTTACGTTTTGCTTGTGTTTATGGTGGTAGTGGTATTGAAAAACAAATTAAATCGATTAAAAAAGGTGTTGATATTGTCGTAGGAACACCGGGAAGAATGATGGATTTAATGAGACGTAAAGTACTTCAACTAGATGAAGTTTCTTACGTGGTTTTAGATGAAGCTGATGAAATGTTGAATATGGGATTTGTAGAAGATATTGAAACGATTATTTCTAAGACAAATCCAGAACATACAACGATGTTGTTTTCTGCAACGATGCCAGAAGGTATTAAAAAAATTGCGAAAAATTATATGAAACCAGATTATAAGCATATTCAAGTTAAACAAAAAACAGTGACAGCTAATACAGTTAAACAATATTATTTTGAAGTTAAACAAAAAGACCGTTTTGAAACATTATGTCGTATTATTGATAGTGAAACTGTACAATCAGGAATTATTTTCTGTCGTACTAAAAGAAGCGTTGATGAAGTAACGGAACAAATGCAAAAGGCCAATTATAATGTAGAAGCGATGCATGGTGATTTAAATCAAGATCATCGTATGAGAACTTTAAAGAAATTCAAAGAGGGAACAATTCATTATTTAATTGCGACAGATGTTGCCGCTAGAGGAATTGATGTAGAAAATATTAGTCATGTTATCAACTATGAATTACCTCAAGAAGTAGATCTTTATGTACATCGTATTGGACGTACAGGGCGTGCGAATCGTGAAGGAAAAGCCTATACAATTGTTGTAGGAAAAGAAGAACGCTATTTAAAAGAGATTGAAAGAAAAACAAAATCTCATATTGAAAAATTAGAAGTACCAACATTAACACAAATTCACCAACATAAAGTAACAGAATTAATGTATAAATTAGAAGATATGATTTTACATGGAGAACATAAACCAATGAAAGATTTGGTAAATCAAATTGAAAATCATATGTTAAAAGATGTAACGGCAGCTTTAATAGAATTATCTTTAAATCAAGAAATTGGTTTTCCTTATACAAAAGAAAAACTTGAATCTTCATCAAAACGTAAAAAAGGTGCAAGTGAAGGTTATACACGTTTATTTTTAACGGTAGGATCTATGGATAAAGTAAAGAAAAAAGATATTATTCATTTCTTGGTCTCAAAGGCAAATATTAGAGAAAGTGATATTCAAGGAATTGATATTAAAAGAAAGTTTACGTTTGTAAATATTAATGATAAAGCTGTAAAAAAAGTAATGAGACATTGTCAAAAAGAAAAATTAAATGGACGAAAAGTAGAAATAGAGCAAGCAAATAGCCGTTAGGCTGTTTCTTGTTCTATTTTTTTAAAAAAAAATTAAAGGCGATAGAATCAACATAATTAATAAAATTTTATGAAAGCGGTATCAATTTATACTTGAATGTAAGGGCTATCATGTGTATAATTATATTAGTTGATTAATTAGGAGGATTGATTGAAATGAAACAATATGTTTACTCATTCAAAGAAGGAAATAAAGATATGAGAGTCATCCTTGGAGGTAAAGGTGCAAACTTAGCTGAAATGACAAGCATTGGTTTACCTGTTCCACAAGGATTTACTGTATCAACAGAAGCTTGTACTGCTTATTATGAAGATGGAAAACAAATTTCACCTGAAATTTGTGCGCAAATTGATAATAAATTAGCTGAATTAGAAGCTGAAACTGGAAAAAAATTAGGAGATCCAACAAATCCATTGTTAGTATCTGTTCGTTCTGGAGCAAGAGAATCAATGCCAGGTATGATGGATACTGTTTTAAACTTAGGTTTAAATGATGAAGTAGCTACTGGATTTACTAAAATTACAAATAATGAAAGATTCGTATATGATAGTTATAGAAGATTCATTCAAATGTTCGCAGATGTTGTTATGGGATTCCCAAAAAGCTCATTTGAAAGAAAATTTGATGATATCAAAGAAGAAAAAGGGGTTGAATTTGATACAGATTTAACTGCTGAAGATTTAAAAGAAGTTGTTGCTATTTATAAAGAAGAATACAAAAAACATGCGGGAGTTGAATTCCCACAAGATCCAAAAGTTCAATTAATGGAAGCAATCAAAGCTGTATTCCGTTCATGGAACAATGATCGTGCAATCACTTACAGACGTTTAAATGATATTCCTGGTTCATGGGGAACTGCTGTAAACGTTCAACAAATGGTTTATGGTAATACAGGAGATACTTCTGGTACAGGTGTTGCCTTCACTCGTAACCCTGCAACTGGTGAAAAGA
Source organism: Faecalibacillus sp. H12 (assembly GCF_013361255.1). Taxonomy (NCBI): domain Bacteria; kingdom Bacillati; phylum Bacillota; class Erysipelotrichia; order Erysipelotrichales; family Coprobacillaceae; genus Faecalibacillus; species Faecalibacillus sp. H12. Next base: position 328,130 of record NZ_JABWDK010000002.1, read on the forward strand.
AATTATTCGGTGAATACTTAATGAATGCACAAGGTGAAGACGTTGTTGCTGGTATTCGTACACCACAACCAATTGCGACATTAAATGATGTTATGCCAGAATGTTATGAACAATTCTGTAAAGTATGTGACATTCTAGAAGAACATTATAGAGATATGCAAGATATGGAATTTACTATTGAAAATGGTAAATTATTCATGTTACAAACTCGTAATGGTAAAAGAACTGCACAAGCCGCTTTAAAAATTGCGGTTGATTTAGTAAATGAAGGAATGATTACTAAAGAACAAGCATTATTAAAAGTAGAACCAAGACAATTAGATCAATTATTACATCCAAACTTTGAAGAAACTTCATTGAAATGTGCTCAAGTTGTAGCTACAGGATTAGCTGCTTCTCCAGGTGCTGCAACAGGACGTATTTATTTCACTGCAGAAGATGTTATTGAAGCTCATAAAAATGGTGTTCAAGATATCTTATTAGTTCGTCTTGAAACTTCACCAGAAGATATCGAAGGTATGAATATTGCTCATGGTATCTTAACTATCCGTGGTGGTATGACATCACATGCAGCTGTAGTTGCTCGTGGTATGGGTACTTGCTGTGTATGTGGATGCGGAAGCTTAAGAGTTGATGAAGAAGCTAAAGTATTAATGACACCAGATGGTAAAAAATATCATGAAGGTGACTATATGTCATTAGATGGAAGTACAGGTAATGTTTACGGTGAAAGAATTAAAACTGTAGAACCTGAAATCAGTGGTGACTTTGAAACATTTATGTCATGGGCTGATGATGTACGTACATTAAAAGTTAGAACAAATGCTGATACTCCAAGAGATGCTTTACAAGCTCGTAAATTTGGGGCAGAAGGTATTGGTTTATGTAGAACAGAACATATGTTCTTCGAAGAAGAAAGAATTTTCAACTTCAGACGTATGATTACTGCTGAAACAGTAGAAGCAAGAAAAGAAGCGCTAGAAAAAATCTTACCATATCAAAGATCTGACTTTAAAGAATTATTTAAGGCAATGGAAATCTATCCGGTAACAATTCGTTTCTTGGATCCACCTTTACATGAATTCTTACCACATACAGATGAAGAAATCAGACCTTTAGCTGAAAGTTTAGGTATGACATTTGATGCGTTAAAAGCACGTGTTGAATCATTAAAAGAATTCAACCCAATGATGGGTCATCGTGGATGCCGTTTAGCAGTAACTTATCCAGAAATTGCTGAAATGCAAACAAGAGCTGTTATTGAAGCTGCAATTGCTGTTAATAAAGAAGGACAAAACGTTGTTCCAGAAATTATGATTCCATTAGTTGGAGATATTAAAGAATTAAAATATGTTAAAGATGTCGTATGTAAAACTGCTGATGCAATTATCGAAGAAGCAGGTGTTGAATTACCATATAAAGTTGGTACAATGATTGAAATTCCTCGTGCTGCATTAACTGCAGATGAAATCGCAAAAGAAGCTGAATTCTTCTCATTTGGTACAAATGACTTAACTCAAATGACTTATGGATTCTCTCGTGATGATGCTGCTAAATTCTTAAATGAATATTATACTAAGAACATCTTTGAATCTGATCCATTTGCTCACATTGATGAAAATGGTGTTGGACAATTAATGCAAATTGCTATTAATAAAGCTAAACCAGTTCGTCCAGATATTAAATTAGGTATCTGTGGTGAACATGGTGGAGATCCTAGAACTGTTGAATTCTGTCATAGAATAGGTTTAACTTATGTTTCATGTTCTCCATACCGTGTACCATTAGCACGTTTAGCTGCTGCTCAAGCTGCTGTTAAAGAAAAAATGGGTAAATAGTTTATAAGGAGGGTAGTGAAAACTACTCTCTTTTTATTTGTGTGAAATTCAATTATTGAAGTTCTCTTTTTTTAGTGAAATAATAAAAATTAGGAGATGATAAAATGACGTATGAAGAAATGATAGAAGATGAAACTTTTATTGAGGAAATGCAAACACGTATCATGTCTGATCAAGAAATGGATACTATGTATATTCCTGATGTTGAATATATGAATATTGATGGAATCAGTCGTATTTTACAAATATTAGTACCTCGTAAAAGGGTAATGGAAAATGAAAAATATCCACTAATTGTCTATGTTCAAGGGTCTGCTTGGCATAAACAAAATGTTTATCAACATGTAGGACAACTTAATTATTTATGTAAACAAGGTTTTGTTGTAGCTATTGTACAATATCGTGAAAGTGATTTAGCGCCTTTTCCAGCACAAATAGAGGATACCAAAACAGCAATTCGTTTTTTAAGAAAACATCATGAAGAATATTTTATTGATGAACAAAATGTTTTTTTATTTGGTGATTCATCAGGTGGACATGTAGCTTTAGTAAGTGGACTTACAAGTAAATTACCATTATTTAACGGTAATTTATATTCTGAATATTCTAATGAAGTACGTGCTATTATTGATTTTTATGGTGTGGTTGATATTACGATGGAAGATGGTTTCCCAACAACAGAAAATCATCAACAACCTGATAGTCCAGAAGGATATTTAATTGGAAGAAAAAATGTTTTAGAACATTTAGATATCGCTCGCCAAACAAGTCCAATGACATATTTAGATGGTGATATTCCACCTATTTTAATTGCTCATGGAACAAAGGATCGTTTAGTTGCGTTTAAACAAAGTGTTAAACTTTATAAGGCTTTAAAAGATAAAAATAAAGAAGTTATTTTTTATCGTATGAAAGGGGCAGATCATGGTGGACCTATGTTCTTTTGTGAAGAAATGCTTGATGAAGTAATTAAATTTATAAAAAAGAGCATAGCTCATGATTAATAAATAGGAATATGGTAAAACATTAGTACAAAATGAAGCGTTAAGTGTAACTTTTTTTCTTTTGATAAAGGAGAATCAATTGTAATGCCTGCTGGGTTGCCACATGCAGTCTATGGAAAAGAACAATTTAAAATGTTATTAGTTGTTGTCTTTTAATGATTGCTATGATGAAATATCATCATAGCTTTTTTTTATGTTAAGATTGGTCTATAATAATTATAAAGGTGAGTATTATGGAAAAAATAATGTTGAATTTAAATAGTTTGGCAACGATGTTATGTACATGTGATTTATATGCGTATGATGAAGCTGCTTTAACAAATGACGAGTGGTTGGAAGTCGAAAAAAATTTAAAAGTTCATGGGTTAAATGGTCCAAGCAGTCTTTTTGGGTTAAATAGTGATGAATTGATGGACATATTAGATATTTCTGAATATAGTGCATATAAAATTGTGCGACGAATGAAATCGATACAGTTTTTTTTAAAAAAATTGCATGAATATGAACAACAAGGAATTCGTATTATTACTAAATATGATGAAGAGTATCCTCAAAATCTAATCAAGAAAATGAAAAAGAGTGCACCCCTTTGCTTATTTATTGCAGGAACATTACCGGTGAAATTTGAAGGTATTTCTATTACGGGATTGCAAACAGTTTCTAAAAAAGAAAAAGGATATGTTAAACGACTTGTTGATAAGATCAATAATGAAGATAAATGGTTGATTTCTAATGATTGTAAAGGAATTGATCAAGAAGCCTTTCATTATGGATTGCATCATCATAGTCAAATAATTTGCTTTGTTTGTGAAAATATGCTAAATAAAATACAAGAATATAAAAAGAGTATTAGAATGGGGAAGGTTGTTTTTTTAAGTGCTGTCGATCCTGCTAAAAGATTTACTGTTACTCATGCTATTGATAGAAATAGTTATGTATGTGCTTTGTCAATGTTTCAAATTGTTGTTTCAAGTAAAATAAATAGTGGTGCTACTTGGTTTACAATCATGCATAATATGCATCATAATTGGACTGTTTCATTGGTTCTTGATAATGATTGTTTTGGAAATCAAAGACTACTAGAAATGAAAACAGTACCAATTTATATAAAAAATATTGTTTCAGATACAAGTTTTGAGATGATTTATGAACTTAATAAAAAAGAAAATATAGAAGAAGTTAATATTGATCAAATGTCAATATTTGAATTTATAGGAGATACGAATGAATCAAGAATATAAAATATATAAAATTACATACTTTTTGATGGCTGTGAATGTTATTACATATCTGTATACTTCGTTAAAATATGGTTTATCAATGTCTGCTATGCAAGGGATACAAGTTGGAGGTTTTAATCCTTTGTATGTTTATTACTATCATGAATATTACCGGTTGATTACAGCTAATTTTATTCATTTTGGTTTAATGCATATTTTTTGTAATGTTTATTCTTTATATAATTTAGGAATGTTAATGGAAAAAATATTAAAAGAGAAAAAATATATTATCGTTATTGTAGTTTCGATGATTTCGACAACATTATTTTCTTATTTGTTATTTTTATTATTTAATATTGGTACAAATAGTGTGATGGGTGGTATTTCCGGTGTTATTTTTGGACTTATTGGTTCGCTTTTAGCACTATCTGTTTTATATGGTGATGTGTATAGCTATTTGTTTAAACAAATTGTTTCTAGTGTTGTATTGATGCTTTTTATTTCGGTGGCTGTTCCTTCGATTTCTTTAGTGGGTCATTTGGGCGGAATGATTGGTGGATTTGCTGCAACGTTTGTTTTAGAAAAGATAGATTCAAAAAAAGAAAGAATAATAAATTAGGGGGATATAATGAATTTACAAGAAAAATACAATGAATATAAACAAAGGCAAGAGGCCAAAAAGTTTTTTAATCAAAATAATGATTATCATTTATCAATAAGTGATTATATAAAAATGTTTGTTGTTGGTACAGTAATTGCTATTTTTTCAACAATTGCTTTTGATTTTATTAGTTTACAAATAGGGTGGAGCTTTTCATATTTTGATATTTTAACAGGTTATTTTACAGGTTTTATTGTTTTAAAAATAGCACGTTATGGAAGCGAAAAAGTTGGGATCATTTCAGTGATATGCTATCTACTTGGAACGCTGTTTACACCGATATTGACATATTATGCTTTTTGGGGTCAATCTCTTACTTTGATGATAGCTATTCAATTAGCGATAGGACAGTTTAGCAATCTTTTTTCTTTAGTTTTTATAGCTATTGGAGCAATGACAGCGTATATAACAAGTAAAAATTAGTAGGACTATAAGGTCCTATTTTTTATTTTTGATAGAAATAGTAAGCGAATTCATGAATTCGTGTAGTCAAAATGTTTGGAAAGTAGTATAATAATAGAAGCAAAAGGAGGAATTTTTTAATTATGGCTAAGAAATATTTGTCAATGGATGGGAACCAAGCTGCTGCTCATGTTGCATATGCATTTTCTGAAGTAGCAAGTATCTATCCAATCACACCTTCATCTCCAATGGCTGAACATGCTGAAGCATGGGCTGCAAATGGAATGAAGAATATCTTTGGGTCTCCTGTGAATGTTATTGAAATGCAATCAGAAGCAGGTGCTGCAGGTGCAGTTCATGGGGCTTTACAAGGTGGTGCTCTAGCAACTACATTTACTGCATCTCAAGGATTGTTATTAATGATCCCAAACCTTTATAAAATTGTTGGTGAAAATTTACCAGGTGTATTCCATGTTGCTGCACGTGCTTTAGCAACTCGTTCACTTAATATCTTTGGGGATCATCAAGACGTGTATGCTTGTCGTCAAACAGGTATTCCAATGATTTGTTCACACTCAGTACAAGAAGTAATGGATTTAGGAGGAGTTGCTCACTTAACAGCAATTAAAGGGTCTGTTCCAGTAATGCACTTCTTTGATGGATTTAGAACATCTCATGAAATTCAAAAAGTAGAAGTTATGGATTATGATGTATTAGAAAGCTTATTAGATAAAGAAGCTTTAGCTAAATTTAAAGCAAATGCATTAAATCCTCATACAAACCCAATTGAACGTGGGGGAGCTGAAAACGATGATATCTACTTCCAAGGTAGAGAAGCTCAAAATAAACATATCGATGCAGTTGTAGAAATCGCTGCTGATTACATGAAAAAAATCTCAGAAGTAACAGGTAGAGAATATGCACCATTTACTTATTATGGTGATCCAAATGCTGATAGAGTTATTATCGCTATGGGTTCTGTTACTGAAACAATTAAAGATACAATTGATGAAATGGCTAAATCTGGAGAAAAAGTTGGTTTAGTTAAAGTTCATTTATATCGTCCATTCTCAGCAAAATACTTATTAAAAGTATTACCTGCTTCAGCTAAGAAAATTGCGGTATTAGATCGTACAAAAGAACCAGGATCTGCTGGTGAACCATTATACTTAGATGTATGCAGTGTTGTAAAAGATGCGGATGTTTTAATTGGTGGACGTTATGGTATGGGTTCTAAAGATACAAACCCTGCTCAAATTAAAGCTGTTTATGATCATTTGAATTCTGATAATCCATTCAATAGTTTTACTATTGGTATTGTTGATGATGTTACTCATTTATCATTACCAACTGAAGAATTTAATGTAACAGGTGACTATACAGAATGTCTATTCTATGGTTTAGGATCAGATGGTACTGTATCAGCTAATAAATCATCTATTAAAATTATTGGTGATCATACAGATTTATATTCTCAAGCTTACTTTGCTTATGATAGTAAAAAAGCAGGTGGAACAACTCGTTCTAACTTAAGATTTGGGGCTTCACCAATTCGTGCTACATATTATGTAAATAATGCAGACTTTATCTCATGCTCATTAGATAATTATGTATTAAAATATGATATGTTGAAAAACTTAAAGAAAAATGGTTCATTCTTATTAAATACAGAATTCTCTAAAGAAGAAGTTGCTGACTATTTACCAAATAGAGTGAAAAAACAATTAGCTACAAAGAATGCTAAATTCTATATTATTAATGCTAATAAGATTGCTATGGAAATTGGGATGGGACGTCGTACAAATACTATTTTACAATCTGCGTTCTTTGCATTAAACCCACAAATTTTACCAATTGATAAAGCTGTTGAATATATGAAAGAAATGGCTAAAAAATCTTATAGTAAAAAAGGTGATGCCATTGTTCAATTAAACTACAAAGCAATTGATGCTGGTAAAGATGCAATTGAAGAAGTAACAGTTGATCCAAAATGGGCTGATTTAGAAATCCAAGAAACTAAGAAATTAACAGGTGATGATCATTTTGATAATTTCGTTTCTGTAATCAACGCATTAGATGGTAATGATTTACCAGTTTCAGCATTCATGGATAAATTAGATGGTTCTATGAAATCTGGAATGGCTTATATGGAAAAACGTGGAATTGCGACTATGGTCCCTCAATGGAATAAAGATGACTGTATCCAATGTAATAACTGTGTTATGGTTTGTCCTCATGCTACAATTCGTGCGTTCTTAATGACTGATGAAGAAATCGCTAATGCACCAGAAGATATCTCTAATGATGTTTTAAAACCTATGGGTAAAGGTGTTGACGGATTATCTTATAGAATTCAAGTTTCACCAGATAACTGTGTTGGATGCGGTTTATGTGTTGAACAATGTTTAGGAAATAAAAAAGGTGAAGCTTTAAAAATGGTTAATGTTCATGAAGAATTAGAACATGCTCCATTAGCTGATTATATCTATAAAGAAGTAGAATATCGTGATGATAAATATCCTACAACTACTGTAAAAGGTGTTGGATTCAAGAGACCATACTTTGAAGTATCTGGTGCTTGTCCAGGATGTGGAGAAACTCCATATTATAGATTAGCAACTCAATTATTTGGATCAGATATGATGATTGCAAATGCTACAGGATGTAGTTCAATTTATTCTGGTTCTACACCATCTACACCATTTACAACTGATAAAAATGGTCAAGGTCCAGCCTGGTGTAACTCATTATTTGAAGATAATGCTGAATTTGGCTATGGTATGAAATTAGCTCAAAACTATAATGAAGCTCATATGATTCAAGTAATGGAAGAAGCTAAAGATGCTTGTGAACCCGAATTAAAAGAAACTATTGAAAAATACTTATCTGTAAAAGGACAAAGAAGCGAAGAAAAAGCAATTGTTCCAGAATTATTAAAATTAGTTGAAGCATCTTCAAATGATGCGATTAAAGAAGTTTTAGATAATAAAGGTAACTTAGTTTCTAAATCTCAATGGATTGTTGGTGGAGATGGATGGGCTTATGACATCGGTTATGGTGGATTAGATCATGTTATCGCTAATAATGAAAATGTTAATATTTTAGTATTGGATACTGAAGTATATTCAAATACAGGTGGACAATCTTCTAAATCATCTCAAGCTGGTTCAATCGCTAAATTTACTGCTGGTGGTAAAACAGGAGCTAAGAAAGATTTAGCACAAATCGCTATGGCTTATGGTCATGTTTATGTTGCACAAATTGCTATGGGTGCAAATCCTGCACAAACAATTAAAGCAATGAAAGAAGCTGAAAGCTATGATGGACCATCATTAATTATTGCTTATGCTCCATGTCAAGCACATGGTATTAAAGGTGGTTTAGCAAATCATCAAGCTGAACAAAAACGTGCAATTGATTGTGGATATTTCAACTTATTAAGATATGATCCAAGATTAGAAGAACAAGGAAAGAATCCATTACAATTAGATTCTAAGACTCCAAACTTTGATGGATTTAAAGATTACTTATTAGGTGAAAACAGATTCTCACAATTATTAAAAGTAAATCCAGAACATGCAGAACAATTAATGGCTAAATGTCAAGCTGATGCACAAAAACGTCGTGCTCGTCTAGAAAAAATGGCTCAATAATTAAAATGAAATCCATTTGGTTAATTCCAAATGGATTTTTTTGTAGTTATTAAATATAAAATAATCGATTTTTAAAAGTAATAAATTCATTCTTTAGTATCTAAAATACTCTATAAACACCAAATCATAAAAAACATCAAAAAAGATCAATGGGAAAAATGTTGATATAAAGGCAGAAAAAGAGGGGAATAGAGAAAAAAATAAAAAAAGGACAAGAAAAAGCTTTACAAAAGGGAGAGAGGATGGTAATATAAATGGGCACTCGACGAGAGAGACGAGTGAGAGGACATTGAAAACTGAACAGGAAAGAATAAAACACAACGTCAATTAAGTTTAAGAAATAAAAAAGAGCTAAACAGACCAAAGTTGTCTGAAGAGATAGAAGGACAATGGAGAG